>JBOHLV010000100.1:0-34593 GCA_050729815.1 Allostellaceae bacterium | reverse complement strand
GTCTCGATGTAATTATCGCCGCCGGCGGCGTTGGCCAGCTTCTTGCGAAGCTTGCACACGAACACATCGATGATCTTGGGCTCAGGCTCGTCCATGCCGCCATAGAGATGATTGAGGAACATCTCCTTGGTCAGGGTCGTGCCCTTGCGCAGGCTCAAGAGTTCGATGATGCCGTATTCCTTTCCGGTGAGGTGGAGCGGCTTGCCCTCGACATCGACGGTGCGGCTTTCGAGATTGACCGTCAGCTTGCCCGTGCGGATGGTCGATTCGGCATGCCCCTTGGCGCGGCGGACGATGGCCTGGATGCGCGCCAGAAGCTCGCGCCGCTCAAACGGCTTGGTGAGGAAGTCGTCGGCGCCGTAGCCGAGCCCCTTCACCTTGTTGTCGAGCCCGGAGAGCCCCGACAGGATCAGGATCGGCGTTCGCACCTTGGCCGAGCGTAGCCGCCGCAGCACCTCATACCCGTCAATGTCGGGCAGCATGAGATCGAGGATGATGATGTCGTAATCATAGAGCTTGCCGATTTCGAGCCCGTCTTCGCCAAGATCGGTCGTGTCGCAGACAAACCCTTCGGCTTGCAACATCATGGTGATGCTGGCCGCCGTCGCCGAATCGTCTTCAACCAGGAGTACGCGCATGAGCCTTCTCCACGCCGTCTGACCGAACTACTTTCGATCGGGGGGAGTATAGACCTTCTTAATTAAGATTACCAGCGACGTTAACGACGTTCCGCAAGCGACCGCAGTAAGGGGAAAAAATGGAAGACAACGGAGGCGTCGTCAGTCTTGCCCGGAGAGCCCGCGATACGTGTGAAGGCGAGTGACACGCAGGCCCGGCACGCCGTAAGTCTGCACCAGCCGCCGCCAGGTTTCGAATTCCTCCGCCGAGAGGCGATAACGCCGACACGCTTCTTCAAGGGTGAGAACGCCGCGTTCGACCGCCTCGACGACCGCCGCCTTGCGCCGGATCACCCAGCGCCGAGTGTTGGGCGACGGCAGATCCAGATCGGCGACATCGGCGACCGTGAGGTCTTCCACCACGGAGGACAGCGGATCGACCGACGCGGCAAACTTGCTGATGGGCTGGCCCGACATGACAACGAATGTATCGCCGCAAGGCTTAAGAAAGACCTAAACGACGCGGCCGACTTATCCCGTCATGCGCGAAATTTCGATGATGATTTCCCTCACGATCAACTCCCGGCGATCACCGAATGCCAGGTTTTTCAGGCGCCTGCCGCGGCGGTTTCGCTTGCCGCGAAGAGGGTCGATTCATATACTCCGCCGCGCTTGGGGTAGGGGTTGATCATCTCTCTGGGTCCTACGGAGTGGGGTATGCGGCTAACGCTTCCGCCAGACTATCGTCCGTCTGACGACGAAGAGTTCATGAATCCGCTACAAGTCGAATATTTCCGGCAAAGGCTGCTCCGCTGGCGGGCGGAGCTGTTGGCCGAATCGTCGGACACCTTGCGGCATTTGAAGGACGACAACCTGCCTCATCCCGATCTCGCCGATCGCGCCACCGTCGAGACCGAGCGTACCGTCGAGCTTCGCACCCGCGACCGCGAGCGCAAGCTGATCGCAAAGATCGACGCGGCGCTGGCACGGATCGAGGAGGGCCGCTACGGCTATTGCGAGGACACCGACGAGCCGATCAGCCTGCGCCGGCTCGAAGCCCGTCCGACCGCCACCTTGAGCCTCGAAGCGCAGGAGCGGCACGAGCGCCGCGAGCGCACCCACCGCGACGACTGACGCGGCTCGATCGCGATTCGTGCGCGGGACCGCGAGGCCGGCGCCGCACCTGTGCTAAGATATTTCTCGTGACCGGCGACCTCACCGCAACCGCGAAGAACGGGCAACTCGCAACCTGGGAGCCGACGCCTCCCGGAAGCGGCCTCGGCGAGGATGCGAATCTCGCCTCGATCCGGCTGCCGCCGTGGCTGCGGCATCTGCGCCTCGCCGGGATCGTGCTCGCAATCATCGGCGCCGGGCTCATCGTCGCGCTCGCCCTCGGCATCGTTTCGGGGCGGCCGGCGGTGTTTGCCGCGCTCTTTACCGTGTTGCTTGCGATCATGAGCGGCATCGCCGTGTTCGTCGCGCGGATGGGCCATCGCGACATTGCCGGACGCGCGGCCCTGCTCTCACAGGCGATCGCCGCCTCGCCCAACGCCCACCTCATCGTCGCCCCCGACGGCTCCATCTCCTATGCCAATTCGGCCTTCCGGCGATTCTTTCCCGATATCCGCGCGATGCCCCTCGAGGTCATCGCGCTCAGCGTCACCGGCGAGCATGCCGCCCAGGAATTCCGGCGCATCGAGTCGGAGGCGGTGGAGCGTGGCCGGGCAAGCGGGCGGCTTGCCATCCGTCGCAGCGCCGGCGCCACCTTGTGGTTCATCGCCTCGGCGAGCCTGTTGCCCAACAGCCCGGGCTATGTCCTGTGGAGCTTCGAGGACATCACCCAACGCCAGGAAATGGCGCAGGTCATCGCCGAAGAGGAGCGGCCGGCCGATTTCCTCGACACCGCGCCGACCGGATTCTATTCGGTCGATGGCGACGGCCGGTTCCTGCTCGTTAATCAGACCCTCGCCGACTGGTTCGGCCGGACCCCGGGCGACCTGATCGAAAGTGGCGCCCGGTTCGCCGATTTCGTCGTCACCGAAGGCGAACCGCGCGATCCGCCCTATGCGCCGTTTCTCGGCGGCGCCGAGGGCGCGCAGCGCGGCGAGGTCATGCTGCGCGGTCATGACAGCCGCCTCATCTATGCCGCGATCAGCCAGACCGTGGTGCGCGCCGGCGACAGGCTGCGCACCCGCTCGGTGGTGCGCGACCTTACCGCCGAGCATGACTGGGCCGAGGCGCTGAAACGCTCGCGGCTGCGCTTCCAGCGCCTGTTCGCCGACGCGCCGGTCGGCATCGCGCTGCTCGGGACCGAGGGGCGGATCGAGGAGGCGAATCGCGCGCTGGCGGCGCTCCTCGGCGCGCCGGTCAGCGAGCTTATCGGTCGCGCCCTTGCCGACTTCATCATCGGCGACGATCGCGGCAAGGTCGCGGACAGCGTCGCCGGCGCCGCGGCGAACGGCGGCCCGGCGCATCCGGTCGATGTCCGCCTTCTCGGCCCGCGCGAGACCTGGGCCTCGCTATTCGTCGGCCGGCTCGAAGGCGGCGAGGCTGGCGATACCGGCCTCGTGCTCCACGCCATCGACACCACCGAACAAAAGAACCTCGAGGCCCAGTTCGCGCAGTCCCAACGCATGCAGGCGGTGGGGCAGCTTGCCGGCGGCGTCGCCCACGATTTCAACAATCTGCTCACCGCGATGATCGGGTTCTGCGATCTGCTCTTGGTCCGCTTCAAGCCGGGCGACCCCAGTTTTTCCGACATCATGCAGATCAAACAGAACGCCAACCGCGCCGCCAATCTGGTGCGCCAATTGCTTGCCTTCTCGCGACAGCAGACGCTGCGGTTGACGGTGCTCGACCTGACCGGCGTCCTCGCCGAACTGTCGCATCTCCTGCACCGGCTCATCGGCGAGAAGATCGATCTCAAGATGGTGCATGGCCGCGACCTCGGCCTCGTCGAGGCCGATCAAGGCCAGATCGAGCAGGTGGTGATCAACCTTGCCGTCAATGCCCGGGACGCGATGCCGAATGGCGGCACGCTCACCATCCGCACCGCCAACGCGACCCTCGACACGCCGCGGCGCCACGGCAGCGAAGACATGCCGGCCGGCAGCTATGTCGTGATCGAGGTGGGCGATACCGGCATTGGCATCCCCAAGGAGAATCTCGCCCAGATTTTCGAGCCGTTCTTCTCGACCAAGGAGATCGGCAGCGGCACCGGGCTCGGCCTCTCGACCGTCTATGGCATCGTCAAGCAGACCGGCGGCTTCGTGTTCGTCGATAGCGAGTCCGGCAAGGGCGCGCGCTTCTTGATCTATTTGCCGCGCGTCGAGGGCAAGGCCGCTCCCCTGCCCCGCGCCAGCGAGGGCGATGATACCGCCGACCTCACCGGCACCGCCTCCGTGCTTCTCGTCGAGGACGAGGACCCGGTGCGGATGTTCAGCGCCCGCGCGCTGCGCAACAAGGGCTATCGGGTGATCGAGGCGAAAAGCGGCGAAGCAGCGCTCGAAATCGTCGATAGCGGCGCCGAGAGCATCGATCTCATCATCTCGGATGTCGTCATGCCGCGCATGGACGGGCCGGAAATGGCGGCCAATATCCGCGAGCAACACCCCGACATGAAGGTGATCTTCATCTCCGGCTACACCCAGGAGGCATTCGGCGACCGCCTCGCTCATGATGTCCATTTTCTGCCGAAACCCTATAGCCTCAAGCAATTGGCGGCGATGGTGAAGGCGGTGCTGGAGGGATAAAATCCGCCCGACGGTTTTCTGCGAATTTTCCACTTGACGCGAACAAACAGGAAACCTAAGGTGAAGGAACAAACCGGATACGGGACATTCGGTTGCATGCCTCGAACGCGTGTGGAATAAGGGGAGTTGAGATCATGGCTCAGGCCGCACTTCGCCTATTGGATCGCGACACAATGGACAAGCAACGGGCGCTCGACGCAGCGTTGGGACAGATCGAGCGGGCCTTCGGCAAGGGCTCCATCATGAAGCTCGGCGCGCGCGAAGCCGCAACCGAGACCGAGGTGATTTCGACCGGCTCGCTGGGGCTCGATATCGCGCTTGGCATCGGCGGGCTGCCGCGCGGGCGCGTCGTCGAAATCTATGGCCCCGAAAGCTCCGGCAAGACCACCCTCGCCCTCCATGTCGTGGCCGAAGCGCAGCGCCACGGCGGCACCTGCGCCTTCGTCGATGCCGAGCATGCGCTCGACCCGCTCTATGCCCGCAAGCTCGGCGTCAATATCGAGGAGCTGTTGATCTCCCAACCCGATGCCGGCGAGCAGGCGCTCGAGATCGCCGACACGCTGGTGCGTTCCGGCGCGATCGACGTGCTGGTGATCGATTCGGTGGCGGCACTGGTGCCGCGCGCCGAACTCGAAGGCGAGATGGGCGACAACCATATGGGCCTCCACGCCCGGCTGATGAGCCAGGCCCTACGCAAGCTCACCGGATCGATCTCGAAATCGCGCACCATCGTCATCTTCATCAACCAGATCCGGATGAAGATCGGGGTGATGTTCGGCAATCCCGAGACCACCACCGGCGGCCATGCCTTGAAATTCTATGCCTCGGTGCGGCTCGACATCCGCCGCATCGGCGCGATCAAGGAGAAGGAACAGGTCATCGGCAACCAGACCCGGGTCAAGGTGGTCAAAAACAAGATGGCGCCGCCATTCAAAGTGGTCGAATTCGACATCATGTATGGCGAAGGCGTGTCGAAGCGCGGCGAGTTGCTCGATCTCGGCATGCAGGCCGGCGTCGTCGAAAAATCCGGTTCCTGGTTTTCCTACGACGGCCAGCGAATCGGCCAGGGCCGCGAGAATGCGAAGCAGTTCCTGAAGGACAATCCCGAAATGGCGGACGCGATCGAGCATGCCGTTCGCGCCAATGCCGGCCTCGTCGCCGACGCCATGATGATCTCGGCGGGTGGTGGAAGCAGCGGCAGCGACGACGCCGAATGATCGTCGATCCCGTGCAACCGCCGCCGGGACCGGCACGGTGCCGGCTACCCCATTGGGTGGCCGGGCGCGGCCATCATTCGCCGAAACGGGCGGCGCGCACCGCCAGATCGCGAAGAAGGATCATTCGCGTGCGGCCTCGGCTTCGGACGCGTCGCGATAGGCTGCCACCACCGCGGGGTTGAGGCGTACCTCCTCCGGCATGCCTTCGGCGATCTTGCGGCCGTGGTCGAGCACGATCACCCGGTTGGAACCGTCCAGAACGCGGTTCATATCGTGCTCGATGCGAAGGAGCCCGATGCCGTGCTGGTCGCTGATCGCCAGGAGCAACTTGTTCAGCCTCTCCGATTCGTCGGGATCGAGGCCGACCGTCGGCTCGTCGAGGCAGAGCAGCACCGATCCGGAGCACATGGCGCGGGCGATCTCGAGCCGACGCCGGTCGCCATGGGTAAGCCCCCCCGCCACCATTTCCGCGCGGTCGATGAGGCCGAGCCGGTCGAGCCATCGACGGGCCTTCACCGCTGCCTGCTTCTCCGCGCGGCGATAGGGCGAGAAACCGAACAGATCCGCGATCGAGAACATGTTGGCACGCATGATTTCGCCTTGCTGCGCCACGATCAGGTTTTCAAGGAGGGTCATGTCGGCGTAGAGGCCGATATCGGGAACGATACGCGCGACCCCGGCTTCGCGGGCGATGTGGCGGCTATCCATGCGTTCGAGCCGATAATGGCGGGGGCCGCGATGCAGCGTTATCGTCCCGCCGGACGGGCGATGAAACCCGGTAAGGCAATCGATCACCGCCGTCTTGCCGGCGCCGTTGGGGCCGATGATGGCGGTGATCTCGCGCTCGAAGGCAGTAAAGGACAGGTTCTCGATCACGCGGCGGTCGCCGAACCGCATCGCGAGGCGCTTCACCTCGAGAAGCGTCTTGTGCGGCTCGCTCATCGACAAGCCTCGCCGGTCGCGGTGCCGTTGACAAGCGGTTGCGGGAGGTCGTTCATGCGGCGGCCAAGCTAAGCGGCGCCTCGCGAAGAGGCAAGCCAAGGAGGTGAGCGATGCCCGACACCGGCGGAACCCAGCATCAGTCGCGCCAGGCGCAATTCGACTGGCGCGATCCCCTGCTGTTCGAGGACCAGCTCTCCGAAGAGGAGCGGATGATCCGCGATTCCGCCCGCGCCTATGCCGAGGACAAGCTCATGCCCCGTATCCGCCTCGCCTTTCGCGAGGAGCGGTTCGATCCCGCGGTGTTGCGCGAGATGGGCGCGCTTGGCTTTCTCGGCTCGACGCTCGAGGGCTATGGCTGCGCCGGCAGCTCCTATGTCGCCTATGGCCTCGTCGCGCGCGAGCTCGAACGCGTCGATTCCGCGTATCGGTCAAGCCTCAGTGTCCAATCCTCGCTCACCATGTTCCCGATCCACGCCTATGGCAGCCCGGCGCAGAAGGAGAAGTATCTTCCCCGGATGGCGACCGGCGAGTTGATCGCCTGTTTCGGCCTGACGGAACCCGATTTCGGCTCCGATGCCGGCGGCATGAAAAGCCGCGCCAAGAAGGTCTCGGACGGCTATCTTCTCAATGGCGCCAAGATGTGGATCAGCCACGCCCCGGTGGCCGATATTGCCCTCATCTGGGCCAAGGACGAAGCGGGCGTGGTGCGCGGCTTCATCCTGGAACGGGGCGTGAAGGGCCTTTCGACGCCCAAGATCGAGGGCAAATTCAGCCTGCGCGCCTCCTCGACCGGCGAAGTGGTGATGGAGGACGTGTTCGTACCGGAGGAGAATCTCCTGCCCGGGGTCAAGGGCATGCGCGGGCCGTTCTCCTGCCTCAACAATGCCCGCTACGGCATCGCCTGGGGCGCGCTCGGCGCCGCCGAATCCTGCTGGTTCGCGGCGCGCGACTACACCGTCGATCGTAAGGCGTTCGGCAAGCCGCTCGCCGCCAACCAGCTTATCCAGAAGAAGCTCGCCGACATGCAGACCGAGATCGCGCTGGGGCTGCAGGCATGCCTGCGCCTCGGCCGACTCTTTGACGAACACCGCGCGACGCCGGAGATGGTGTCGATGCTGAAGCGCAATTCAACCGGCAAGGCCCTGGAGATCGCCCGCCTCGCCCGCGACATGCATGGCGGCAACGGCATCGTCGACGAATATAATGTGATCCGCCATCTCTTGAACCTCGAGACGGTCAACACCTATGAGGGCACGCACGACATCCACGCCCTGATCCTCGGCCGGGCGCAGACGGGATTGGCGGCGTTCTAAATTAGAAATTGGCGCTGCGCCGCCGTCTGCCGTGCTGAACGCGGACGATTTCGACGCGACCTTCGGTGGTTCGATACTGGATGACGTAAGGCCAAACCGTTACCAACTCGCGACGGCCGGGACCAACCGCCCTGCCCCGTTGCGGAAATTGGGCCAAGCTCTCGGCGGCCGCGATCACCTCCAGCGCAATCCTGTTTGCGGCGCGCGGATTAAATTGCGCGATATAGGCCCGAATGCCTTCGAGGTCGGCAAGTGCGATATCGGACCAGATTATTTCCGCTTGCGCCATCGCGGCGCGGGAAGTTCTTGTGCCGTCCCCCACGACCGGAGCCAACGCTTTACCGCTTCATGCGGCACGGTTCGGCCGGCGGCGAGATCGGCCTCGCCCTCGTCCCAAGCCTTCTCTTCGCGCTCTTTGTCAGGCGCCTCGAAGATCGAACTCGGTTTGGCGTTCGCTTTTGCCATGCCCGCAACATAGCATCGCGGGCAGAAAATTTCACCCGTTGTCGCTTAAGCGGCGGACGACAGGCCGGCGAGGCGCGGGCCGATCGAAAGCGATTGGGTCCAGAAGCGGTCGAGGCGGCGAAAGGCGACGAGCGCCTGGGTCAATGCCGCCTCGTCGAGCGGCCCCTGAGCGAGCTGCCCCAGATGGCGCTCCACCATCGCCATGATGAGCTTGCGTACCCGCTCGCCCTTGTCGGTGAGGCGGACGCGGATCGAACGGCGGTCATGGAGCGACCGTTCCTGTTGGATATAGCCGTTCTCGGCCATCTTCTTGACGTTGTAGGAGACGTTGGAGCCGAGGTAGCAGCCGCGCAGCGTCAGCTCGCCGATCGTCATGTCAAGCTCGCCGATATTGAACAGGATCATCGCCTGGACGTTGTTGAGGTCGTGCATCCCCTGGCTTTCCAGTTCGACCTTGACGATTTCAAGGAACTGGCGGTGAAGACGTTCGGTCATGGCGATGGCATCGAGATAAGCAGCAAGCATTGGGAACCTCGGGGCTCTTAGTCGGCTGGTCAGTATTTCAAGTTAGCGATGATTGGTGAAAATTTCCTTTAATTCGTCGAATTTCCGCGAAGGTCGGGCGCCGGGGCGCCGCTGATTGTCAAGCCGGGCCGTGCTGCCTATCATCCCGGTCATGTCAGAGCCGCATCAGCCCTTGGGTGCCTTTCCCCGCATCCGCATGCGCCGCAACCGCCGCCGGGACTGGTCGCGCCGCCTCGTCGCCGAAAACACGCTCAGCCCCGCCGATCTCATCTGGCCGGTCTTTATCCAGGAGGGGCGGGCCGCACGAACCCCGATCCCCTCGATGCCGGGCATCGACCGGCTGTCGATTCCGGCGCTGGCGGACGAGGCCGGTCACGCCAAGGCGCTCGGCATTCCGCTTATCGCGATCTTTCCGGCGACCCCGGCCGAGCGCAAATCCGCCGGCGGCGAGGAAGCGGTCAATCCCGAAAATCTCGTCTGCCGCGCGGTGCGAGCGGTGAAGGCGGCGGTCCCCGATCTCGGCATCCTGTGCGATGTCGCGCTCGATCCGTTCACCACCCATGGCCATGACGGCGTCTTGCGCGACGGCGATGTCGCCAATGACGAGACGGTGGAAATCCTGTGCCGCCAGGCGCTGGTGCAGGCCGAGGCGGGGTGCGACGTAATCGCCCCGTCGGACATGATGGACGGCCGCATCGGCGCGATCCGCGACGCGCTCGATGCCGGGGGCTTCCGCCATGTCCAGATCATGGCCTATGCGGCGAAATACGCGTCCGCCTTTTATGGCCCGTTCCGCGACGCCATCGGCTCCAAGAGCAATCTCGGCAAGGCCGACAAGCGCACCTATCAGATGGACCCGGCCAACGGCGACGAGGCGCTGCGCGAGGTCGCGCTCGACCTCGCCGAGGGCGCCGACATGGTGATGGTGAAGCCCGGCATGCCCTATCTCGACATCCTGCGCCGGGTGAAGGAGCGGTTCCTCGCCCCGACCTTCGTCTATCAGGTCTCGGGCGAATATGCGATGCTGGCGGGCGCGATCGAGCGCGGCTGGCTCGATCCCTCGGCAATGATGGAGGCGCTGCTTGCCTTCAAGCGCGCCGGCGCCGACGGGATCCTGACCTATGCCGCGGTCGCGGCGGCCCAGGCGCTGAAGCGAGGCTGATTGCTGCTCGACCTGCTGCACGTTTGGCGCGATTTCTTCATCGTCACCGCGACGGCGGGCGCGACGCTGATCGGGGCGATGTTCGTCGTTATCTCGATCGGGGTCGGCTTCGTGACGCGGGAGCGCCTCTCCGGCACCCATGCCTATGTCACTTCGACCGTGGTCCATCTCGGCGCCGTGGTGCTGGCCAGCCTCGCGACGATGGCGCCGCCGCTCGACGGCAACGGCTTCGGCATCGTGCTGGTAATCGGCGGCACGATCGCCCTCCTCTACGACCTCACCCTCATCCGCGCCGTCCACCACTACCATTTCGACTGGACCGATTACCTCTGGTACGCGGCGATGCCATTCATCGCCTATGCCGGCGTCGTCGCCGCCGGCGCACTGATCCTCGCGGCGAACGCCAACGGCCTCGATCTTCTCGCCGCCGCCCTGGTGTTGTTGCTGATCACCGGCGTGCGCAATGGCTGGGACATGATCCTGACCATCGTGGTACGGCCGAGGCCGCAGAAGGAATAGCGGCGCATCGGCGATTGTCCCCCCGGTGCGGCTGCGCTAAGAAAGCCGGGGAATCAATCAAACGGAACAATTATCATGGCCCAGCGCGGCCCGCTTTCGGGCATCACCGTCGTCGATCTGTCGCGCATCCTCGCGGGACCCTATTGCACCTTCTTGATGGCCGAATTGGGCGCGCGGGTGATCAAGGTCGAACCGCCGGCGCCGGGCGACGATGCCCGCGCCTATGGCCCCTATAAGAACGGCGTCTCGACCTATTTCGCCTCGATCAATCGCGGCAAGGAATCGATCTCGCTCGACCTCAAGACCGAGAAGGACAAGCGCATCTTCGAGAAGCTGCTCGGCATCGCCGATGTCGTGGTCGAGAATTTCCGCCCCGGCACCATGGAGAAGCTGGGCTATGGTTGGGAGGTGCTGCACGCCCGCTATCCGAAGCTGATCTATGCCGCGACCTCGGGCTTCGGCCATTCCGGGCCCGATTCGAAAAAGCCCGCCTACGACATGGTGGTCCAGGGCCTCGGCGGCATCATGTCGATCACCGGCCATCCGGGCCAGCCGCCGGTGCGCATCGGCGCCTCGATCGGCGATATCGGCGCCGGGCTCTATACCGCCGTCGCCGTCAATGCCGCGATCGCGCACCGCGCCCTCACCGGTGAGGCAACCAAGATCGATATCGCGATGTTCGACTGCCAGCTCGCAATCCTCGAAAACGCGGTGATGCGCTATGGCGTTCTCGGCGAGGTGCCGGGGCCGCTCGGCGCGCGCCACCCCTCGATCGTGCCGTTCGAGGCGATCGAAACCCAAGATGGCTGGATGATCGTCGCCGCCGGCAATGATTCGATCTATCTGAAACTATGCGCGGCGCTGAAACGGCCCGATCTCGCCAGCGATCCGCGCTATGCGACCAACGATCTCCGCAGCCGCAACCGCGACACTCTGCGGCCGGAGCTGGTGAAGGAACTGACGAAGCGCACCACGGCGGAGAACATCGCGCTTCTGGAGCAAGGCGGCGTGCCCTGCGGCCCGATCAACAATGTCGCCGAGGCCTTGCATCACCCCCAGGTCGAGGCGCGCAACATGATGATCACGGTGGAGGATCCCGACGCCGGAACCTTGCGGCTCGCCGGCAATCCCTTGAAATTCTCCGCCTTTCCCGACCCGCCGACACGGCCGCCGGCGCCGACGCTCGACCGCGACCGCGACAAGATCCTGAAAGAGCTGGGTCTCTGAGGCCAACGGCCGAAGGATCAGGGGGATGCGGTGGATCGGCCGGCTCGCACTCGGCATCGTGATCGTGGCCGTTCTGGTGGTCGGGGCGGTGCTGCTGTGGCTCGTCACGACGGTGCCGCCGGCCAATGAGACGCTGCGGCTCGCCGGCCTCACCGCGCCCGTCACCATCGAAGAGAACCCTCTCGGCATTCCGACCATCACGGCGCGGAACGACCGCGATGCCGCCTTCGCGGTCGGCTATCTGCACGCCCAGAACCGCCTGTTTCAGATGGATTTGATGCGCCACGACGGCGCCGGGCGGCTCAGCGAATGGTTCGGCAAGGCGGCGCTGCCGATCGATGAATTCATGCGCACGCTTGGCGTCTATCGCCTCGCGGAGGCGGAATATCACGCCCTGCCGCCCAAGAGCCGCGCCCTCGTCGATGCCTATGTCGCCGGGGTGAATGCCTGGATCAAGCATCGCAGCGTCGCCTTGCCCGCCGCCTATTACCTCATCGGCGTGCGGCCGAAGCCATGGCGGCCGGCCGACACGCTCGTCTGGGGCAAGCTCATGGCGCTCCAACTCGCCGGCAATTTCCGCGGCGAGCTGTTCCGGGCGCGGTTGTTTCAGCACATCCCCGCGGCCGACATTCCGGTGCTGTATCCCGCCTATCCCAAGGACGCGCCGACCGCCTGGGGCAAGGTCGCCTCGCTCCTGAAAGGCATGCCGCTCGGCAAGATCTACGCCGCGCTGCCGCGCTTCGTCGGCCCGATCTATGATTCCAACAATTGGGTCGTGGACGGCCGGCATACCGTATCGGGAAAGCCGATGCTGGCCAACGACCCGCATTTGGGGCTCGACGCGCCGGGGGTCTGGTATCTCGTCCATATCAAGACGCCGCACCTCGACCTCGCCGGCGTCACCGCGCCGGGCGATCCCTACGTCGTCATCGGCCACAATGCGCACATCGCCTGGGGCTTCACCAATACCGGCAGCGATGTCGAGGATTTGTTCATCGAGAAGGTCGATCCCAAGGACCCGAGCCGCTATCTGACGCCGGACGGCTCGCTGCCCTTCAAAATCCGCAAGGAGACGATCGAGGTGCGCGGCGCGGCGCCGGTGACCATCAAGGTGCGTGCGACACGCCACGGCCCGGTGATCTCCGATCTCGGCGGCCGCTATGCCACGACCGGCGGCACGGGGACGGTGCTGGCGCTCGAAGCGACCTGGCTCCTACCCGGCGACGAGACGCCCGAAACGCTGCAACTCCTCGATCATGCCCGCAATTGGAACGATTTCCGCAACGCCATGAAATTCTACCGCGCGCCGGAACAGAACATGGTGTTTGCCGATACCGCCGGGAATATCGGCTTCATCGCCCCGGGCCTCGTCCCGATCCGCGGCAAGGGCGATGGCTGGCTGCCGGCGCCGGGCTGGAACGGCGATTACGATTGGAAGGGCTTCATTCCCTTCGACCAGCTACCCCAGGGTTACGATCCGGCGGGCGGCCGCTTCGTCACCGCCAACCAGAAGATCGTGCCGGATAGCTATCCCTATTTCCTCACCCGCGACTGGGACATTCCGAACCGCGCGCGGCGCATCAATACGCTCCTCGACGCCAAGGCGAAGCTGACGCCGGCCGATTTCGCCCGCATCCAGGCCGACACGCTGTCGCTGATGGCGAAGCATCTGGTGCCGCTGATGACCCGGATCACGCCGCAATCGCCCCGGGACAAGCGCGCCATCGCCGTCATCAAGGCATGGCATTTCCATATGGACCGGCAGGAGGTGGCGCCGCTTCTGTTCGTCGCCTGGCTGCGCGAACTGAACCGCGAACTGTTCCAAAAGAGGCTCGGCGCCGAATTTAATGCATTCTGGCAACCGCGACCGCGTGTCGTCGCCGGCATCCTCACCAAGCATCAGGATTGGTGCCGGCCGCGTGGCGGCAAGCAGGGCGATTGCGCGCTTCTCCTGACGCAATCGCTCGACCGCGCGCTCGACGGGCTCGCGGCCCGGCTTGGCGGGACCCTCGATGACTGGCGCTGGGGGCGGCTCCATCGCGCTCCGTTCGACAATCCATTCTGGTCGCATGTGCCGGGGCTCAATGACCTGTTCCGGCTCGACATCCCGACGGATGGCGGCTCCGACACCGTCAATCGCGGCGAGATGCATTTCAACGCACGACACCCTTACGCCGATATCGAAGGGCCGGGCCTGCGCATGATCGTCGACCTCGCACATCCGGGAAAGGCACGGTTCCTCGTCACGCCGGGACAAGCCGGCAGCCCGCTTTCGCCCCACTATGCCGATCTGGCGCTGCGTTGGCGCGATTTCCGCTATCTCACCTTGACGCCGCCGAGGCATTTCAGGCGCCTGCGCCTCATTCCCGACGCCTCGCCGAATCGCGGGAACTGATCCGTTTGCCATAAATGAGCCGTGACGGCCACCGGCCTGGCCGGCCGACCGGGTCGTCGATTTCGGCCTTTTCCCCTGCGATGGCATGCCGACCATGCCAATCTTGGGGAAAACCTCGGTCGATGCGAGGAAACGCCTAGGAAATCTATTGATCCCGATGGCCGAGAGTGCCAGGGTTTAATGATGGGGTCGGTTCGGTGATCCAACCGAATCGGGCGCCGGGGTCAGGCTTAAACCATAAAGGGACCGTGTCCTTCGGGGACGCAGAGCCAAGGACGAAAGGGAAAAGATCGTGAGCAAGCAAATTCTGGTCGATGCGCTCAGGAAGCAAGGGCTGACGTCGGGGGATGCCGCCGGCGCTGTCGATGCGGTCGTTGCCACCATCGGCAAGGAATTGAAGAAGAATCAGAAATTCGGCTTGCCGGGGTTCGGTTCCTTCTCGGTCAACAAGCGCGCCGCGCGAACCGGGCGCAATCCCCGTACCGGCGAGGCGATCAAGATCAAGGCAAGCAAGAGCGTCCGCTTCAAGGCCGGTGCAAAGCTCAAATCCAGCATCTAAGCCGCCTGGCCGAAATACCGGGTCCCCGCCCATTTCCCGTGGCTGGCGGGGACGGGTGTTTTGGACTCGGGCCTAAGCTTTAGCGGATCAGGGCGGCTATTTCCGGCAAGAGAGCGGCACCGGCATGAGTCGGTCCGCTCATTGACGTGACCGCATCATCGACGATGCGCGATGTCGGTAGGTGGGCCGTTACGGTGGTGCCGACGCCGGGAGCGCTATCGATCCTGAGCTCGCCGCCATGGAGTTCCACGAGCTGTTTTGCGATCGGTAGGCCGAGGCCGGTACCCTCGTATTTGCGTCGAAGCCCGATATCCACCTGCTGAAACGGCGTCAAGGCGATGGGAATCTCCTCGGCGGCCATGCCGATGCCATGATCGATCACGGCAAGCGACAGGCCGGCCGCCGTTGCCCGACAGGCGACGGCGATCCGGGTGCCGGTCTCGGAAAACTTGACCGCGTTGGTGAGCAGATTGACCAGCACGCGCTTCAGTGCCGTCTCGTCGGCCATGATCGCCACGCCCGGCGCCCGCTCTTCAAAATCAAGCGCGATTCCGGCCTCGTCGGCGCGCGGTCGCACCAGGCGGAACGCCGACAGGACCACCTCGTCGAGCCGGACCTTCTTTTCCTTGAGGCTGAGGGAATTGGCTTCGATCTTGGCGAGATCGAGAATGTCGTTGATGACGGCGAGGAGATGGCGCGCGCTTTCGAGGACATCGCCGACATAGCCGCGATAGCGGGCATTGCCGAGCGGGCCGAACAGTTCCTCGCGCATGATCTGAGAAAAACCGATGATCGCGTTCAAGGGGGTGCGCAGCTCGTGGCTCATATTGGCGAGGAGATCGGATTTCGCCCGGCTCACCGCCTCCGCCGCGTCGCGCGCCTGGAGAATCTGCTCCTCGATGCGCTTCTGCTCGGTGACGTCGACGGTGACGATGATCGCCATGGCGCGGCCCCGGGCGCGGAAGGGATGGACCGAAACGTCGACCAGAAGCTCGCCGCCATTCGCCTTGAGATAGCACCACAGACCGCGCCGGCCCGAGGGCGGCACCGCGGTCTGCATCATGCCGCGATAGCGATCGATTTCGTTGGGCGCGCGAATCGTCTCGGCCGACATGGCGAGAAACGCCTCGCGGCTGTAGCCGAGGAGGGCAATCGCCGCGTCATTCACCTCGACATAGCGCTGACTCTTGACATCGAGCAGCATCATCGGCACCGGCGCGGCCGAGAACATGAAATGAAAGGTGTGCTCGCGTTCCCGCAAGGCTTCCTCGAGCGCCCGGCGCTCCGTCGTATCGCGCAGCACCGCAACGATGTGGCGGCCCTGCGCCACGCCGTTATCGACCGGGACCGCGTTGATGTCGGCCCAGAACAGCGTGCCGTCCTTGCGCCGGCATTGCAGCTCGCGGCGCAGCGGCACGGCGCAGACGCCGCTCTCAAGCCCGAATTCAGCCCCCCTGTCCCAAAGCAGCGAGGAGGGACGCCCAACCAGCTCGTCGAGGGTATAGCCCGTCATCCGGGTCATCGCCGGATTGACATAGCCGATATGAAACGGCGAGGCGGGATCGGAGGCGTTGTCCGGCACCATCACGAACGCGGCATCGTTGGCATGAAGTGCGACCGATTGCAGAATCGCGATGCGATCCTCCGACAGCTTGCGTACCAGCACCGGTCGCAACTTCGCCGCCAGCTCGCCGATCCGGCCGGCCAGTGCCCGGCTGTCGGCTGGCCGGGTGGCGAAGAAGAAATGAAGGGTAAATTCGTGTCCCGCCTGGATCACCGGCACCGCGATACAGATCGTGGCGTGGTTCGCAAGGCGCGGGCCCATATGAGGAAAGCGGTCGGGTTCCCTCTCGACGTCGAAGATCACGGGCTCGCCCTGTGCCAGGGCACAGCCGCACAGCGACCCGGTGCGCCCGATCGGACGCATGCGGGTCACTTCCAATTGCTCGCGCCAGAACGCCGTCGAGGCGTGGCCGGCGATCATCTGAATCGTGTCGTTATGGGCCGCCGGCATCATGACCGTGCCATGCACCGCATCCACCGCTGTCATGATGATGCGTAGCGCGGTTTCGAGCGCCTCGCGCGCCGTCGGCGCCTCGGCAATCGCGACCACCAGGCGATTCACGATCTCAAGATCGCGTTCGGCCTCGGCGCGGGCGGTCAGCTCTTGCCGTAGATCGAGCTCGTTCATCGCCAGCTTGGCAAGGGTGACGAGCCAGTCGATCTGGTTGGGGCTTGGCGCGGGATGCGGCTTGGTGTCGATGACGCAGAGCGTGCCGATGCGATAGCCGTCGCGGGTGACGAGCGGCGCGCCGGCATAGAATCGGGAACCGGACTCGATGACGGCGGAATTGTCGCGCCATTCCGGGCTGCTTGCGGCATCTGGAATGACGAGGACGTTACCGTCGATCGCGAGGCGCGCGCAAAAGCTGAGGTGGCGCGGGATTTCGCTGATCTCGACGGCGGCCGACTTGAACCAGACGCGGTCGGCGTCGATGAAGTTCACCGACCCCAGCGGCGCATCGAAGATCGAAGCCGCCATCTGCGAGATGCGGTCGAAGCTTTCCTCGCGTTCGGTATCGAGGATGCGATAGCGCCGCAGTGCGGCCAACCGCGCCGGCTCGTTCGCGGGAATGGGAAATGACGGTTGCACTGTCTCGTTCTCGCCCGATAGCCCTTCAACCGGACACGATCATGGCGAAGTAGGGTAAAATCCCGGTTAACGCCGTCAGGCTTCGAGAAAATGGACGCTGAACAGCGCCGCCGGGTCGGTCCAGTACCCGACCGCCCGATAACCCGCATCGCGCGCCAGCATCTGAAAATCCGTGACCGTGTATTTCCACGAATCCTCAGTATGGATGCGCTCGCCCTTGGCAAAGGTGAAGCGGCGACCCGTGACGTGCACCGTCTGATCGGCGAGGCTGCGGATGTGGATCGCAACCCGCCCCGCCGATGGATCATACTTCGCATCATGTGCGAACCCGCCGAGCGCAAAATCGCCATCAAGCTCGCGATTGATGCGATCAAGGAGATTGAGCGTGAAGGCCGCCGTGACGCCGGCTCTATCGTTGTAGGCGGCGTTCAACATCGCCGCGTCCTTCTTGAGATCGACGCCGATCAGCATGGCTCCCCCGCGCCCGATCGTCGCGCGGCATTGCACCAGGAACCGCGTCGCCTCGGCCGGGGTGAAATTGCCGATGCTGGAGCCCGGGAAGAACGCCACCCGCCGCCCGGCGCCCGCAACCAGTTCCGCCGGCAAGGCAATCGGCTTCAGGAAGTCGGCGCAGATCGCAAAAACGTTGAGCTCCCTCATATCGAGTGCCAGATCCTCGGTCGCGCGCATCAGGATCTCGCGCGAGACTTCGATGCCGACATAGGCGAAGGGACGTGTTAGTGCGCGCAACAACAGCTTCACCTTCTGGCCAGCGCCGCTGCCGAACTCGATGATGGTGGCATCGGGCCCGATGGCTTGTGCGATCTCGCCCGCATGGCGGGCAAGAATGTCGATCTCGGTCCGTGTCGGGTAATATTCCGGGGTCTCGCAGATCGCCTCGAACAGATCGGAGCCGCGCTCGTCATAGAGAAACCGGCAGGGAATCCGTTTGGGCGCGTGGCTCAGCCCATCCAGCACCGCATCGCGGAAGCTCTCGAGCTTCGGGGCGAGATCGTGAAACGCGACGGTGGCGCCTCCCCTCATGTAAAATCCTCCGCGAGCCGAATCCCGCCCATGCACCAGCGCGCCGCGGGCGGAAAGAAATTTCGATAGGTACGGCGAGCATGTCCCGCCGGCGTGATCGCGGCGCCGCCACGCAGCACCATCTGATTGCTCATGAACTTGCCGTTATATTCGCCGATCGCGCCAGCGAGCGGGCGGAAGCCAGGATAGGCGACATAGGGACTCGCGGTCCATTGCCAGCAGGAACCGCTCACCTGGCACAAGCTGTCGGCTTGTTCAATCGCCGCCGTTTCCCATTCCGCCTCGGTCGGCAGGCGCTTTCCGGCCCAGCGGGCGAAGGCATCGGCCTCATAGAGGCTGACATGGCGCACCGGCGCGTCGAGATCGAGCGGCGCGCGCCCGCGCAGGGTGAATTCCGACCAGCCCGACCCGTCATGGCGCCAGTAAAGCGGCGCTGTCCAGCCCTCGGCATTGACCGTCGTCCAGCCATCGGAAAGCCAGAGTTCGGGCCGGCGATAGCCGTCATCGCCGATAAAGGCGAGATATTCGCCGTTGGTCACGAGCCGCGTCGCGATCCGGAACGGCTCGAGCCAGACGCGATGATGCGGCGTCTCGCTGTCGAAGGCGAAATCGGGGCCGAAATGGCCGATTTCCCGGAGGCCGCCCATGATTCCGAGCCATTCGAGCGGCGCCCGATCGGCGCGCGGTTCCGGCGCCGACGCGCTATAGACGGGATCGAGCGGATTGCCCGACAGGACATGCTTGATGTCCATAAAAATCAATTCCTGATGCTGTTCTTCGTGGTTGAGGCCGAGCTCGAGGAGCGGCCGCACCGCCTCGAAGCCATGATCATCAATTGTCAGGATGAGGCGCCGCATCGCGGCATCGACCTCGGCGCGATAGGCCGCGATCGCGGCGATGCCGGGCCGCGACAGGAGGCCCCGCGCCGGCCGCGGATGACGCGGCCCCACCGCCTCATAATAGGAATTGAACAGATAGCCGAACGCCGGATCGACCGGCTGATAGCCAGCAACCCATTGTTTCAGAATGAAATTCTCGAAGAACCACGTGACATGGGCACGATGCCATTTGGTCGGACTGACATCGGGCATCGATTGGATGGTCTGGTCTTCGGCGGAGAGCGGGGCGGCGAATGCCTCGGTGTGCGCACGCACCTCCTCATAGCGGGCGGCCCAGCGCTCGCGTTGTTCTCCGGCGCTGCGGCCGGCCACCAATTGCATCGGGTATCCTCCATCGCTCGCGGATGCCCCCCAACCCTAACCGGAAACAAGTGGGGGATGAAACCCCCCTGGTTCGGGCGCTATGATGGTAAAGCAACGCATGGGAGGACAGATCATGGCCTGGAAAACGGTGTTATTCGAAATCGCCGACGGGGTCGGCACGCTGACCCTCAACCGGCCCGACAAGCTCAACGCCTTCAACGATCAGCTCCATCTCGACATCGCCGATGTCATAAATCAGGTCGAAAACGACAAAAATATTCGCGCCTTGGTCATTACCGGGGCCGGGCGCGGCTTCTGCTCCGGCGCCGACCTGACCCAGCGGATTGCACCGGGCAGTGGCGCCGGCGACGCGCTCGATCAGCATTACCACCCGCGCCTTCGGCGCCTCAAGGCGCTGGCGAAGCCGGTGATCGCCGCCGTCAACGGCCCCGCCGCCGGCGCCGGCATGAGCCTCGCCCTCGCCTGCGACATCGTCATCGCCGCTGAATCGGCGGTCTTCATCCAGGCCTTCACCCGGATCGGTCTCGTCCCCGACGCCGGCAGCACCTATTTCCTGCCGCGTCTCGTCGGCACCGCGCGGGCGAAGGCGCTGACCCTCCTGGCGGAGCCGCTATCGGCCAGGGACGCCGCCGCCTGGGGCCTCATCCTGAAGGCGGTGCCCGATGCCCAATTGATGGAGGAGGCGATGGCGATGGCGCGGAAGCTCGCGGCTGGCCCGACCTTCGCCCTCGGCCTCACCAAACAGGCGATCGACCAATCGCTCGGCAACGATCTCGATACCCAGCTTTCGCTTGAACGCGATTTTCAGAAAGCGGCCTCGCGCTCGGCCGATTTCCGCGAGGGCGTCACGGCCTTCCTTGAAAAGCGCGCCGCGCGGTTCACCGGCGAATGAGAGACGGCCAATGACCGATTTCAAGCATGGTTTCCTCCATGCCAACGGCATCCGGATACATTATGTCGAGGCGGGGGAAGGGCCGCTCATCGTGCTGTGCCATGGCTGGCCCGAGAGCTGGTATTCCTGGCGCCATCAATTGCGGGCGCTCGCCGAGGCCGGGTTCCGCGTTGTCGCGCCGGACCAGCGCGGTTATGGCCAGACCGATGCGCCGGCCGAGATCGCCGCCTATCACATTCTCAATCTGGTCGGCGACATTGTCGGCCTCGTCAACGCGCTCGGCGGCAGCGATGTCGTCATCGCCGGGCATGATTGGGGCTCGCCGGTGGCACAGCAATGCGCCCTCCTCAGGCCCGATCTGTTTCGCGGCCTCGCGCTATTGAGTGTGCCGTTCAATGCGCGCGGCCCGGTGCGGCCGGCGGTGCGCTTCGCCCAGATCACGCAAACGGTGAATTTCTATCAGGATTATTTCCAGGAGCCGGGCAAGGTCGAGCACGAGCTTGAGGAAGATGTCCGCCGCACCATCCTCGGCCTGCTCTATCTCGCCTCCGGCGATGCGCCGCCCGCGCCGGCGTTTGGCATGTTCCCGAAGAATATGCGGTTCGTCGATGGCTTGCGGCTGCCGGACGCCCTGCCCCCTTGGCTCACCGAAGCCGATGTCGATTTCTATGTCGGCGAATTCACCCGCACCGGGTTCCGCGGCGGCATCAACTGGTATCGCAATATCGACCGGATGTGGGAGCTGACGCCGTTCGAGGATGGCGCCAAATTGTTGCAACCGGCGATCTTCATCGCCGGGGAGCGCGATAGCGTCCTCAAGATGATGGCCGAAGGGGTCAAGAACCTTGCCATCAATGTGCCGAAGCTGACGGGAACGCATATCCTCCCCGGCGCCGGCCATTGGGTGCAGCAGGAACGGCCGGAAGAGGTCAGCCGACTGCTGGTGGAGTTCGTGAGGGGGATGTGACGCGAATCAACCGCTTACAGGCGAATATCGCGCACGGACATCGGGCCGCGATCCGGTTCCAAGTCGATCTCCCGGAGCGGCGACGCCCGCAGCGCGTCGATCAAGGCCTGACCGGTCGGACTACCCTGAAGGCGGCGAAATTCCTCCGCGGTGATCACCACCACCTCGTCGCGGCCGCGGACGGTGACATGTTGCGGCCCGTCGCAGCGAACCCGGCGCACGAGCTCGCTGAATCGCGCCTTGGCGTCCTGCAACAGCCAATAGCCCGGACGTCCGGCAGAACGGCGCCGGCGCTGCGGCGGCGAATTTGGGGGTATTTTCTTAGTCATACTGAATAGACTATAGCAGAGATCGCGGCCGGCAAATCGACCCGATTGCCCAACCAATATGATCGTGTCCTTTTATCCTATGCTCTCAGTACCAGTAGCCGCAGGCGAGGAGGTAAAGGGGTGACCGACCAGAACAGCACGAGTTCCACTCTACGCGAGCGGATTGTTGAGCATGTCTTTGTCGGTGACGCTCTGCGGTGGCTGTGGCGGCGTGGCGTGACGGATGTAGAAGTGTTGCGCTCGGAGTTCGACGCCGGGGGCTACGATCTCGTAATGAGCTTCCGCAAAGTAGTTCGGCACATACAGTTCAAGACGGTTTTGGTGGATGGCAAGGCCGCCAACACCAAGGTCAGTCTGAAGCTGCTGGAGAAGCCGAGCGGCTGCGTCATCTGGATCGTCGTTACGCCGGAGTTGAAGATTGATTCCTACCTTTGGTTTGGCGGCTCTCCGGGCGAGCCGTTACCGGACATTCGTGATATGAAGGTGGCAAAGCACACTAAGGGCGACGCCAGCGGCAAGAAAGCCGAGCGGCCGCATCACCGCCTTGTTCAACGCAATCAGTTTGACAAGCTCAAAACACTCGATGAAGTGCTCTCGAAACTTTTTGGGGGGCTAGATGCTACCTGACAAGCGGCGAGTTTTGTGAATGAGCTTGCCTTCGATACGCGATCCTCGACGCTCCCGGCGCTCATCGCCGCCAAGATCATTCGCATCCTCGATGACAGAAAGCTTTCGACGCGGGACGCCGAGAGATTGACAGGCGTATCCGACTCCGTGTTCACGCGCATCCGTGGAACCCAACTTTGCCGCTTCACCCTCGATCGAATGATCGCCATTCTTGGCAAGCTCGACGCGAATGTGGAGGTCAGCGTCACGCTCCGCCCGCGCCGTCACGGCTCGCGTCACGCGACATATACAAACCGCCATACCGGCGGAAGCTGGTATCCCGTAGCGACCGTGGACCCCGACTTTCGTCGGGGTGGCGAAAAGGTGGATCGACGTCTTGGCGTCTCTGCTAGAGGAAATTCCCGTAAGTTGGGACCGGCCCCCCTCACCCTCCCCTCTCCCCCCGTTGGGGGGGCGAAGTGGGATGATCGAGGGCTGGAAAGTTTTCTCAACCAATTTGAAGAGTGAGATGGATTCTTTCATCGAGGCGGATAATGGGCGCCCGGAGGCGCAAAGAGGATGCTTTGATGATCGAGTCTTTGCTGCGGCACATGGACTCTTTGTTCTTCCCAGAGCAATGTCGCGAATGGGAATGAAGACCAAACCCATTGGAGAGGCGTATGATCCCTTTTCTCTTAATTTTATTCTGGATGAGTTGCGTCGCAAGCATGGTAATAGCGATGCAGGATGATGAGAAGGAAGAATCTTTGCGGAAGAAAAAACGATTGATTGAGGATGGAGACGACGATGAGTGAGTTGCGGGAAGTTGATCTTTCGCAAACCCCCCGTTGGGGGGAGAGGGTTGAGAAGGCTTAGCGAGGCGGAGCCGAGCTTAGCCGGAGCTGGGTGAGGGGGTGATACCAACATCTACATCTCGGTATTTTCTGTAGCAACCTTGGCCGATGGCTACGGCGGGCCTGTCCTTGCGACCCTCTTCCCGTCCGGCCTGGTGTTCGTCGTGCCAGAGATAGGCATAGGAAATGACGAGACCCGGCTCCGGGTTGGGAATCGGCATGCGGCTGCGTTATTTGGGATCAAGCATCTTGTCGAGGTGAGCGTGGCGCTTATCCATCCGCGACGCCCGGATGGCTTTGGCCTTACCCTCGGGCAGTTCGGCCGTGGCAAAGCTGCGGCGGCTGTCGCGGAAACGCTTAAACTCCTCGTATTCATCCGGGCCGACAAAATAGCCCGTGACCTGGCCGTGGCTGGAAACGGCAACCGCTTCGCGCTGGGCGCGCATCCGGTAGCGGCCAAAGTTGCGCGTGAACTCGGACGCCGGGACGGGGGTATCCATGGAACTCCTCCTCGATCCCGTAGATATACGCAATTCATGTGATTTGCGCAAGTTGCGCTAATTTGCCTTGCCCCCGGTTGGTTGGCATGATGCTAGTTTTCCAGCATACTGGGGTCATGGCCGATGACGCGGACGTGAAGCAGTTCAATGTCTGCCCGCCGGACGGGCTGATCCGGCGGGTACGCGCGAGATGACCGTGCGCGACCCCGACGGCCGCATCTGGCGGCTCCAGGCGCCGGCCGAGAAATGACCCCGGCACCGGACAGCACGGCGGTCAGGGTCGCGTTATGGCGGGCGATGCATCTCGAATTTGATGCCAAGCCGCCGGTGCTCGAAGACCGGATCGGCCTTCAACTCGCGGCGCCGGACGAAGGCTGGCGCCAGCGCCCGGACATGGACCCGGAGATCACGAAACTCTTTCGTGCATCCGTCCTGGCACGGGCGCGCTTTATCGAGGATCTGGTGGTGGCAGAGGCCGGCCGCGGCGTCGGCCAATATGTCATCCTCGGCGCCGGCCTCGACAGCTTCGCGCAGCGCAAGGCGGAGATCGCGGCGCGGCTCAAGATTTTCGAAATCGACCAGCCTGGCCCCCAGGAATGGAAGCGGCAGCGATTGATCGAACTTGGTTTCGGCATCCCGGATTGGCTGAAGCTCGTGCCCGTCGATTTCGAGGCCGGCGAGGCATGGCGGGAGCGGCTCCATTCCGCCGGCTTCGATCCCGGCCAGCCGGCGGTCATCGCCTCGACCGGCGTCAGCATGTATCTGACGCGCGCGGCGAACCTCGCGAGCTTGCGCGAAATCGCCGCGTTCGCGCCGGGCTCGACCCTCGCCATGACGTTCCTCGTGCCGCTCGAATTCGCCGACCCCGAAATCCGAACCGGGCTTGAATTCGCGGTGAAGGGCGCCGAAGCCAGCAGCACGCCCTTCATCAGTTTCTTCACCCCGGCGCAGATAGCGGCGCTTGCGCGCGAGGCCGGGTTCAAAGAGGCGCGGCATGTTTCGGGCGCCGACCTCGCGGCGCGCTATTTCGCCGGCCGGACGGATGGCCTCCACCCGCCCAATAACGCCGAGGAATTGCTGGTCGCGACAACGTAGAGCACGATCCGCCTCAGCCGTGCGCGAAATCCCAATAGAGTTCGCGGGCGCGGCGGAACATCGGGCCGGGCTCCAACGCGCGATCCTCGATGCGGTTCACCGGCACGATCTTATGGAGATTGCCGCTCGAAAAGATTTCATCGGCGGTGAGGAAATCCTCATGGCGCAAGGCGGTCTCGATCACCTCGATCCCGTCATCGCGCAGGAGCCTGATGACGCGCTGGCGGGTGATGCCGTTCAGGAACGTGCCGTTCGGCACCGGCGTCAACACGGTGCCGCCCTTCGCCATGAAGATGTTGGCGATCGCCAGCTCCGCGACATTGCCGAGCGCGTCGCAGAGAAGGCAATTGCCAAAGCCGCGCTGATGCGCCTCGGTCAGCGCGCGGGCGCCGTTCGGATAAAGACAGCCGGCCTTCGCCTCCAGAATCGCGGCGTCCGGCATCGGCCGGCGATAGGGCGAGAGCGTGATCGAAAAGCCGGTCGGCTCTGCCATCGGGACCTCGTAAATGGTGAGGCACCAGCGCGTCGATTCCGCCGCCGGCACGATCGAGGTCATGCCCGCCGCCTCGGCCCAATAGAATGGGCGGATATAAAGTGCGGCATTGGCGCCGAACCGGGCGACGCCTTCGTGCGCCAGATCGATCCAGCGCGCGACCGGCACCGGGGCCCCGAGCATCATCGCCTCCGCCGAGCGGTTGACCCGCGCCATGTGAAGATCGAGATCGGGCATCACCCCCTCGAACGCGCGGGCGCCGTCGAACACCGAGGTGCCGCACCAGGCGGCATGCGTGCGCGCGCCCATGATCGGGACATTGCCCGCATGCCATTCGCCATCGAGATAGGTTTCAGTCTTGGAGAAAGGCTTTACCGCCATCGCACGCTCCCGGCTCCTCACAACGGCACTTCGATCAGCTTCGGCCCGGCGCTCGAAAAGCCGGCACGCAAGGCATCCGCGAATTCATCGAGATCGGCGACCCGCGTCCCCGGCACGCCCATGCTGTTGCCGAGCGCGACCCAGTCGAGATCGGGACGGCCGATCTCCAGCATATCAAGCGCGCGCGGCCCCATATTGCCGGCGCCGACATTGGCGTATTCGCCTTTCAGAATCTGATAGGCGCGGTTGGCAAAGATCACCGCGGTGACGTTGAGGCCCTCCCGCGCCATGGTCCACAGCGCCTGCGGCGTGTACATGCCGCTGCCATCGGCCTCGAGGCACAGGACCGGCCGCTCGGGACAGGCGATCGCCGCACCGACGGCGAGCGGCAGGCCGATGCCGATCGAGCCGCCGGTATTGGTGAGCCAGTCATGGGGCGGCGCGCCCTTGGTCGCCGCCATGAGGCCGCGGCCCGAGGTGATCGATTCATCGGCGACGATGACATTTTCCGGGAGCAGCGCGCCGATGGTCTGAGCGAGGCCCGAGAGGGTGATGGCGCCGCGCGGCACCGCCGGCCGCTCCGCCCGTGCGGCGGTCGGTGCCGTGTTTGCCGCACCCAAGGCGTCGGCGAGAGCTTCGAGCGCGGCGACATAATCCTCCCCCGGCCGCGCCAAGGAAAAGAATTGGCATTCGGGCGGGGTCGGCACGCTCGGCCGATCCGGATAGGCGAAGAAGGTGACGGGCGGCGCGGCACCGACCAGGATCATGTGGCGCAAGCCCTTGAGGCGCTCCACCGCCTGCTCGACGACGTAAGGCACGCGCTCAACCAGCGGCAATCCGGCACCACGCTCGATCCGCGCCGTCGAATAGGGCGCGAACAGCGTCGCGCCGGTCGCCGCCGC
The DNA here is from genome assembly GCA_050729815.1 of Allostellaceae bacterium. GTDB lineage: Bacteria > Pseudomonadota > Alphaproteobacteria > ATCC43930 > CGMCC-115725 > JAATGI01. The sequence goes on along the minus strand of JBOHLV010000100.1, from coordinate 7,961 downwards.
AATCCGTCCCGCCGCGATGAGGCCGCGACCGTGGAGCGCGTTGCCGATGAGGAGGAGCGCGGTAGCCTCGCCCGATTGGAGGCGCCGCGCCGCTGCCTCGATCGTCGATGAAGCGGGCACCGGCGGCGCCGGGATCGCAGGAAGATCGGCGACGCTGCCGCCTTCGCTCCACGCGGTATCGGCGGGCAGGATCAGGGTCGAAATCCCCGATGCCGCGCGTGCGGCGGCGATCGAAGCGGCGCCGTCCGCCCCGACATCGGCGGCGCGCGACGAGGTCCGGAGCCACACCGAAAATTGCCGCGCCAGCGTCTCGATATCGGAAGTGAGCGGCGCGTCATGGCGCTTGTGATAGGTGGCATGGTCGCCGACGATATTAAGGATCGGGACGCAAGCGCGCTTCGCATTGTGGAGATTGGCAAGCCCGTTCGAGAGACCGGGCCCCAAATGCATCAACGTGCTCGCCGGCTTCTGCGCCATCCGCGCATAGCCGTCGGCGGTGCCGGTGACGACACCCTCGAACAGGGCGAGGACGCAGCGCATCTCGGCGACGCGGTCGAGCGCCGCGACGAAGTGCATTTCCGACGTGCCGGGATTGGTAAAGGCGACCTCGACCCCGCACTTGACCAGCGTCCGGGCCAGGCTCTCCGCTCCATTCATGCTCGCTCCTTTCACACCAGGGCGATTTCACCCTCTCCGTTCCTTACCCGGTGATTAAAACCGGGATTCGCTAAAGGTCATCTTAACTTTTCCGGAACATATTGCGGCATGCCCCGCGATGATCTTGCGCCGCCCTTCACGGCGAACACCATGAGAGACGAAACCCTCGCCATTCATGCCGGTTACGACATCGACCCCGTCACCAAATCCGTGGCGGTGCCGATCTATCAGACCGTCGCGTATGCCTTCGACAGCGCCGAGCATGGTGCCGCCCTGTTCGACCTCGAAGTCGAAGGCAATATCTACACGCGGCTCAGCAATCCGACCAATGCCGTTTTGGAGAAGCGGGTCGCCGCCCTCGAAGGCGGGGTCGCGGCGCTTTCCGTCGGCTCCGGCGCCGCCGCGATCCATTACGCGATCGCCAACATCACCGAGCAGGGCAGCAACATCGTCTCGGTGCCGCAACTCTATGGCGCGACCTATACGCTGTTCCATCATCTCTTGGCGCGCCAGGGCATCGAGGTCCGGTTCGCCAAGACCGACCGCGCCGAGGACGTCGCCGTCGAGATCGATCGCGACACCCGCGCCGTCTATTGCGAAAGCGTCGGCAACCCCGCCGGCAATATCGTCGATCTGGAAGCGCTCGCCGCCGCCGCGCATGCCCATGGCGTGCCGCTGATCGTCGATAACACCGTGGCGACGCCGATCCTCCTGAAGCCGATCCAATACGGCGCCGATGTCGTACTACATTCGGCGACCAAGTTCCTCGGCGGCCACGGTACCACCATGGCCGGCATCATCGTCGATGGCGGCCGGTTTCCGTGGCGGGAGCATCGCGACCGCTTCCCGATGCTGACCGAGCCCGAGCCCGCCTATCACGGCGTCACCTATACCGAACAATTCGGGCCGGCGGCGTTCGTCGCCCATTGCCGCACCGTCGCCTTGCGCAACACCGGCGCGGTGCTGCCGGCGCTGTCGGCGTTTCTCATCCTGCAAGGTGTCGAGACCTTATCGCTTCGGGTCGAGCGGCATGTCGAAAACGCCCGCTGCGTCGCTGAATACTTACGCGACCACCCAGCGGTCGAGTGGGTAAGCTATGCCGGTTTCCGGGACAGCCCCTATTACGATCTCGCCCAGAAATATCTCGGCGGCCGCCCGGTCTCGCTCCTCACCTTCGGCGTCAAGGGCGGCTTCGAGTCGGGATGCCGCGCCATCAACGCCCTTCAGCTATTCAAGCGCCTTGTCAATATGGGCGATGCGAAATCGCTCGCGACCCATCCCGCCTCGACGACGCACCGGCAGTTGACGCCCGAGGAACTGACGCAGGCCGGGGTCCGGCCCGAAATGATCCGCCTCAGCGTCGGGATCGAGCATATCGACGACATCCTCGCCGATCTCAGCCAGGCACTCGCCACGGTCACGGCCGCCCGATGAGTGTCACTATCGACCGGCCGGGCGCGGCGCCGATCTTCGACGCGCCCCGCTCGCCGCGGCAGATCGAGATCGGCCTCGTCAACAACATGCCGGATACCGCGCTCGAAGCGACCGAGCGGCAATTCATCGCCCTCATCGAGGAAGCGGCGCCCGACCTCGCGGTGCGGCTCAAGCTCTATTCCCTGCCCGAGGTGACGCGCGGCGAGCGCGCGGCGGCACACATGAAGGACCGCTATCGCCCGATCGATGCCCTCTCCCATGCCGCGCTCGACGCCCTCATCGTCACCGGGGCCGAGCCGCGCGCGCCCGATTTGCGCGAGGAGCCATACTGGCGCCGGCTCACCCAGATCGTCGATTGGGCGCAGGCCAACACCACCTCGACCATCTTCTCCTGCCTTGCGGCGCATGCCGCGGTGTTGCATTTGGACGGCATCGCGCGTCGGCCCTTGGGACGGAAGCTGTTTGGCGTCTTCGCCGAGGAGACGGCGGCGGCGCACGCGTTCACTTGCGACCTCGACCTTATCGCGACCCCGCATTCGCGCTGGAACGAGTTGCGCGAGGCGCATCTTGCCGCGGCCGGCTATACCATCCTGACCCGGTCGCGGGAGGCCGGCGTCGGCATGTTCGCGAAGCAGCAAGACAGTCTTCTCCTCTTCATCCAGGGCCATCCCGAATATGAGGCGGAAACGCTGTTGCGCGAATATCGGCGCGATATCGGCCGCTACCTGCGCGGCGAGCGGGAGGGTTTTCCCGGACGGCCGCGGCATTATTTCGGCCCGCGCGCCAGCGACCGGATCAAGGCCTATCGCGACCGCGCCATCATTCTGCGCGACCGGGACTATCTCGCCGAATTCCCGATCTTCGAGCTGCGACGCGCGGTGCGGCATGTCTGGCGGCCGGGCGCGGTCGCGCTTTATCGCAACTGGCTGGGCCTCCTCGAACGAGGCAAGCCGCGGCGGCTCGCGGCGCGGCTCGCCAGGGTCGAAACCGCAATCCGCTGAGCCGGGCCCGGCGGCATCACGCCGGAACCGGGTCGCGCGCCGCCGCCTGCCACGCCGCCTCGGGCACGATGCGCGCGGCATCGAGCAGCCACAGAAACGCCGAATCGAGCGCGCCGATCGCGACCACCGCGTCGTTTTGCGCCTGGCCCAGAAGCGGCGGCATGGCATCGAACGGGTCGGCCGGCAGGGCACGGATGCCGACCACCTCCGCCACCGCCAGGACCACCTCGCGCTCCGCGACCTGAAGCGTGACGAAGCGGGTGGGCCGGATATCGCCCGTCTCGCCCATGAGGCGCGCCGCATCGACCACCGGCAGCGGCTTGCCCCGCACCAGCGCCAGGCCGGCAATGAAGCCGGGCATCCCCGGCAGCGGCCGAACCGCAAGCGGCGCCATGGTCTCGACGACATGGGTCAAAGGCAGCGCGCAATGATGCTTGCCGACGCGGCACAGCAGAACGACGATTGTACGCATCTCCGGGCTCCTTCCCGTAACGATCATGATTAGCCGAAAAATCGTATTACGCGTGTAACCTAAATATATTTCCCGTAAAACAGGAAAATAGCGACGTTTACACATTGGCGCGCCGGCGCGCTCACATCCCGTCAACTTGTGACTGGCGGAGCCGGGGAATAGAGTTGGCAGAAACCGATAGGCCGGGTTAGCTCAGCGGTAGAGCAGCGGTTTTGTAAACCGAAGGTCGGGGGTTCAATCCCCTCACCCGGCACCAACGTTTTCAATGTGTTATCTGCATTAAAGTTCGTCGATCAAGAGCTTTAATCGATCTGGGCTAACGTACCGGCTAACGCGGGATGTCTGCAAGGCTCGTGTGCGCGCTGCGGTGGGCAAAAGCGCTTCCCTGCCAGCCCGTCACCACGCACCCGGTGTCTGTCGACCTGACCATCCAAAGCGACGGATCATTCCGGAAGCCCCGGGAACTTTGAACGCGGCTCGCCGATTGCGCGGCGCGACGTTACGGGTGGAATGGTTGGGCATGCTGGTTGACAGCGCACCGATGCGGTGGCTCTATGGGAACATATTAGGAACAACGGCGAGGCAATTCCCGTGGCTCTGCGGCAGCCGACCCTCTTCACTCCAATGCGCGCGACGCCGAGCGACCCTTGCCGGAGCGCATCAGGGTCGCACACGATCGGCTCGGCCGCGAACACCACTACGACGACATGCGCCGCCGGCTCGACACGACCATCGGGCCAGGCCGGTGCTGGTTCGCCGGCGAGCGCTTGCCGCCGTTGCCGGACACGTTGCTGTTCGACTTCATCGCCGTCGCGGACGCGCAAGCCTTCGTCGATCGTATGGGTCGCTGGCGAATGGCCGCATCGTCTCGGGGCCGCCAGCCAACGAGCTTGACGATGGTCCCGGGCCGCGATGACGAGAAGTCGCATATGCGACCGCCTTCGAAGGAGAAGATCGACCAATGTCGCGGATTCGGAGCTTCCGACGCCGATGCTGTTATTGCGCTTCGTCTCAACGAATAGTTGAGCGGGGGTCGAGAGCACGCCCGGCATCGAATGACGACGATGCGCCGAGGGCGGTCATTCAGAAGCATCCATTCCCGCCTTGGGCAAGAGAGTCGGATTTGTGGGGTTGAACCGGCACGGATCGACCATCGCCGCGGGCGTTATGGCCTGACCTCGATCGTCATGGGCGTCCCAGCAACGCCTGGCGGAACGTCGCCTTGACCGCTTCGCCGGACCGGATGCCCTTGACGAATGGCGCGCCCGCGGCTTTGCCGGGCCGAATCTTGATGACCGCGAGATAGGGCCCGGTCATCGCGTTGGTGCGTTCGGCGATGCCGTCAAGGTCCTTCTCTTCGCGCACCGTCACTGCCGCGGCGAAGCCGCAGGCTCTGGCGATGCCGACGATGTCAACGCCCAGCCCGGTGTGGCTGCGCTGGCGGCCGGTTTCGCCAAACTCCTCGTTGTCCATCACGATGATCGAGAGATTGGGCGGCCGTTGGACAGCGATGGTCGCCAGTGCGCCGACATTCATCATCAGCTCGGCATCGCCAGTCACCACCACCACCGACCGCTCGGGCCGAGCGATGGCCAAGCCCAACCCGACCGAGGCCGCCATGCCCATCGCGCCGCCCAGATAGAAATTGAGCGGGCGATCCTCAAGCCGGCCGACATCGGAGCAGGGCTCGCCCAGACCGGTGACGATGAGCTGGTCCCGGCGCTGGAGAAGAACACGGGCGATCGCCCGCGTGCGGTCGATCTCTCCCATCACTCATTGTCCTCGAACACCTTGGCGCCAACGAGGCGCTGCGACAGCAGCACCGCGACCTGCTGCTCGCTCTGATACGCCATGGTGGCGGCGCCCTCGATCAGCCGGACTGCTTCGTCCGGCACGGTAGCGCGATAGACGGTGAAGCCCGCGAGCTTCATCACCTCCTCGGTGGCGCGGCCCATCGGGATTTGCCAGCGGTTGCCCTCGCCCCATTCGCCGCGCATCGACACCAGGGTCAACAACGGGACACGCGCGTTACGGGCCAGCGTGAAGGCGTTGACACAGTTGCCGACGCCGCTGCTCTGGATCATGAGCACCGCCCGCATGCCTCCGAGCCAGGCGCCACAACAGATGCCGACGCCTTCTTCCTCGGTGGTCATCACCACGGCGCGCACCGAATTGTCGGCGTGCGCCATCCGGATGACCGGGTCGATGCCGGCATCGGGGACATAGCAGAACAGCTCGGTACCCGCATGTCTCAGCGCGTCATACGATCCGCGATACCAGTCCCCGGTCGGATTTTCGCCTGCCATGGTCGCCTCCACGCCGGCTCGGGAGAGACCGGCGATCGAGCTTAACTGCCGCGCGGCCAGACCGTCCATCATGCTCTAATCGCTCGTTTCCCGTTCGCTCGCTGGCCCTTCGTCGCCAAACCCTCATGATTATTTCGACACCTTCTGCTGCCGTCTCCCGACAGAAGCACGAACGGGTCAGTCAGTGATCCGGGGGTCGGTCGTCCGAACCGGAAGCCGAGGGAACTTGAACGCCGCTTGCAGATTGCATCGTTCCCGGTGACAGGTGAAATGTTGGACATTCTGGTTGACAGTGCGGCCACGCTATGGCCTTGACATGCGCCGCTGGCTCGACGCGACCATCGGGCCGGGCCGGCACTGGTTCGCCGGCGAGCGCTTGCCGCGGTTGCCAGATACGTTGCTGTTCTACTTCATCGCCGCCGCGGGCGCGCAAGCCTTCGTCGATCGTGTGGGTCGCTGACGAATGGCGGCACCGTCACCCAGGGCCGTCGGTCAACGAGCTTGACGATGGTCCCCGACCGCGCTGTATGCGACCGCATTGGGGGAGAGCGGGCCCAACTCGAATGGCAACGTTGCGCCGAAAGTGGCCGCTCTATTGGCGCGACCACCCGATGTTGCCAACCGCCATACGAGACGGTTGCCGACCCCGCGTCCGTTAGCTGTGCTGCTTCGAAGCGCGACGAACCGTCTCGATCCATGTGTAGCCATGGGTAGTGTCGTTAGGACACTACCTGGCCATGCCGCCTGTTGATGCCTGCCCCCGTATACCAGTAAGCTGGGGCAGCGGACTGTCAATACGTGGGGCATCGTGGACTCGTACCTGCAACTTGCCGAAGAAGTGCTGAGGGTCGAACGTCGCCCACTAAGAGCAAGGACGATGATCGCGTTGGCGTACCGGCAGGGTATAGTTCCCCATCATCTTCATGGCCGCACCCAGTCCAAGACAATGGGCGCGCGCATTAGTGAAGACATTGTCGCCAAACGCGAGAGGAGTATCTTTTTTAGGGTAGCTCCAGGGCGCTTCTTTTTGCGAGAGTTTTTGACAGATGCTTCAATACCGGAGGAATATCGACAACCATTTTTCACGCGTCGACGTATGCGCGAGCTGCTTCGCGGCCCGGTCCTTGTGGCCCGGGATAGCGACCTGTCGGAATTGTCACATTCCGATGTAATAAACCCGGCAAACCTTTTGAAGCTCCTTGCCAAGCGTTACAACCGGTATGACAACCACAAAGATCGGCAGACCGAAAGCATCTTCATCTGGTCTTTCGTTCTAGTAAAACGACAGAATAGTGTCTTGAGCTATCGACTTGGCCGCTACAGAGATGATCGCGACGCATTCATGTCCAAACGGTCGATAGGATTTACTTCACTCGTGCTAGAGAATGAACTGACGCTCTTCAATATGAATAATTTGGGCATCATCGACGCTGGTGTGAAGGCAGTCACGATAGACTTAGATATTCCTCAAGTAATTTCTGAAGACCGTGCTGAAAATGTGGCAAATATAAGCTATTTTCTGGTAAATCATACGACATCCGATATGAAAGATATCCTCGCTGTTATTGACTACGAGTGCCCGTGTTGGTTCGAACCTTTGAAGCGTAGGCTGGCGATAAGCGACCTTACGTGGCTTGATCTGCATCAACCTCTAAATAATATTGATGACTTTGATCCATGGTCGAAATCGGTGCTGTTAACCTACATTCATCCAACGCGGGACATCGCCCTTGCCATCTCGCCTGATCCTCGTCGGGCCGAGCGTCGAATATCTGAAGTCGCAACTCGCCACGGGGGACGCTGACCGAACGAAGCACGGCCTTCAAGAGTTGTGCCGGCTGTACCGGCGCGGCTATCGCATTTTGCCGGACCAGCTCGTGTTCTTCGAACAATCGGTCATCGGCGTCCTGTATACCAACCTCGGCCGCGACGAGAAGGTTCGCCGCTGGGCCCTGAATGCGCTCGCGCAAATCGGCCGCGAACCGATCTGCCTAGAGGCCATCGTTGGCATTCTGGAGCGACACACGAATGACCCGCAGACGGCCGCATCCGCCATCGCTGCGATCTACAAGATTGCGCGGCACCCGGATA
>JBOHLV010000099.1:0-4315 GCA_050729815.1 Allostellaceae bacterium | reverse complement strand
GCGTCGATGCGTTCGACATGGCCGGCGCGGCGGAGCGCTTCCAGACGGCGGACATGGGAGCGGATCAAGGCGTCAGGGTCGCCGTGGCGGCGTTCGATGATGTCCCGCGTGGCTTCCAGATGCTGGCTCGGCCGGTAGATGCCGCCATTTGCTTCCGCCACGGTGTGGATGTTGAGGTCCGCCGGCCGCGGTTCGGCCTTGGTCGGCACCGGGTCGAGCGAGACGATATGGCCGCGCCTGATCTCATCCAGCTTGGAGGCGTCCGCCGTCTCGACGTAATGGGTGCGTCCGTCCACGCCGTCGATAACCAGATGCAGCCGGTCGCCCATCTCGTCGCCGGCCAATCCCTTGGCGAGCACGCGCCCAGCGACAGGATGGGCGATCTGCTTGCCGTGGGTGACGTATTGGCTCGGGCCGCGCTCGTCGGCGATACCGTGATCGGCCAGCGCTCGGTGCATGGTCTTGATGATGTCGTTGCGCTCGCCCAAAGCCTTCAGGCCGAACTTCCCTTGGCGTGAAATCATAAGTGCCTGATTAGCAACGATAAGCCGAGGTCTTGGCCTGAGGTTACTGGCTACACGGCGAGACTCAGCAGTGCGAACGCCTTGCGTTGGATTGGGGTGGCCCTGGTGAGGACAGTCAGCGGATGGTCCGGCGTGACCGCGGTGACGATGGTATTGCGGGCGAGGGTGGCCAGATCGGCGAGCAGGGTGCGGAAGCTGTGCACCAGCAGCCCGTCCGGAGTGACGCCGGTGGTCTGCTTGCTGATTGCTGCCGGTGAACGCTGCGCCGTGGCGCCGACATGCACGTCCGCGCCAAGATCACCTGCATCGCGCATCTTCTGACGGGCAGCTTCGTTCAACTCCCGCACCTCGGCATTGGTGTGGGTGAGGATGATGCGGGAGGCGTCCGGGTCTGCCTGCCGCTCGCGGTCCCAACGGCCGATCAGGTCGCCGCGCGCCTGTTCGCGTGTTTCGGCGGAATGGACCATGCCGTTGCGTTCATAGGCATGAATCGCGTCGCCGGTTCTGCCGGTCGCCAGGTCGCGCGTGGCAGCGCGCTGCCAATCCTCACGCTGGCGTCGCACCTCGCTGATCTCCGCGCCGCCGTGACGCTCGTGGATCGAACGGAACGCCGCCCCCGCCTCGATGGATTGCAACTGCTGCGGATCGCCGATCAGCACCACCTTTGCGCCGACCTCGGCGGCATGGGACAGCACGTGCTCCAACTGTCGCGTGCCGACCATGCCCGCCTCGTCGATCACAAGAACGTCGCGGGACGTAAGAAGGTCGCGGCCCTGCGACCAGCCATGCTCCATGCTGGCGATGGTGCGGGACGCAATGCCCGATCCGCCCTCCAGATTCTCGGCCGCGATACCGGACAGGGCCGCGCCGCGCACGGTGTAGCCGGCATCCTCCCAAGCCTCGCGCGCCACACCCAGCATCGCGCTCTTTCCCGTTCCGGCATAACCGACGACAATGCCAAGATCGCGTCCGTCCGTGACATGCGCCAGCGCCACGGCCTGCTCGCCGGACAGGACAAGGCCGCGTTGCTCAGCACGCGCCAATGCAGCTTCGCGGTCCCCGTCGTTCACCTCATGGCGTTCCCGTTCCGCCATCAGTTCGGTGGCATGATGCAGGCGCTGTTCCGCCTCAATCATGTTGCGGGTGGTGAATCGGTCCTGCCCAAGTTCGTCCTTGCCGAGTTCGACCAGATCGGGCGCGCCGCGCATCGCGCCAACGACCTCGTTGAACTGGTCGATCCCGTCGCTGTGCCGGTGCGCGAACATCGCCATGTCGCGCCGCGTGAACGTCGATTGCTGCTGCGTGATCGCATCCAGCGCGGCGGAGGGATTGGCGACGATCCGCGCGCCGTTCTCGCGGGCGATGCGGCGGTGATCCTCGGCGCGGTCGGCCTCGGTCCCGGCGGCCTCGATGCGCTGCGCCGGTGCGCCGATCTTGGTCTGCGGCTCAAGGTCTATGCCCTGCGCCTCAAGGCTGCGATGGTCGCTCCGCGCGTCGATGTCGAGTTCGGCTAGGTGCTCATTGACGTGACCGGCCCAACGCTCGCGCCATTGCTCGACCAGTTCGGTGCGGTTCCAGTCCCGCGCCTTCGGGCCGAAGCCGTTTTCGTCAACAGACCGCATGGTGAGCATGACATGGGCATGGGGTTTGGGCTGGCCGTCCGCGCCCATGTCCCAATGCACATTGAGATCCGCGATCATGCCCCGATCGACAAATTCCCGCGCTACGAAATCGTGGGCCAGTTCGACGCCTTGAGCCTGTGTCATCTCACGGGGAATGGCGAACTCCACCTCGCGGCAAAGCTGGGCGTCCTTTCGTTTCTCAAACGCCTCGACATCGTTCCAAAGCTTTTCGCGGTCGCGCCATTCCTCGGGCGCGTTCTCCGGCAGCATGACCTCGGAATGGACGACGCCGGGCTTGTTCGAGAAGTCATGGTCACAATCCAGCCGGTCGTCGCGCAACCGCGCCCCTGATCGGTAGGCTGAGGCAGCGACCGCGCTACGGCCCGCCGCGCGTCCGATGACCTGAACGGAGAAATGGTAGATCGCCATGGCGACCGACCAGATACTGCCCTCAAGCGCACGTCGGAACGACGTATAAGCGCGCCCTCGAAACTAATTTCTCGGGAAGACCCGCGCCGTTTCAGCCCGGCCCGGCAACCTTACAGCATTGCGGCAGGCGCTCAACTATCATCGCTCCATCGACAGCTTATGGAGGATATGATGCGCAAGCCACGAGACTTCGATGCGGAACTGAAGTCGCTCGAAGACAGGACGCGAGACCTGAAAGCCCGCAAGGTGCAGCAGCTTGGCGAATTGGTCATCTTGACCGGCGCAGACGCCCTCAGCGCCAACGAACTGGCGGGCGCGCTGATCGTGCTAGCGGAGACGAAAGATACCGGAAAGAGGGAGGCATGGGCGAAACGCGGCGCTGCGTTCTTTCAAAGCCGGTCGCGCCGATCTGCACCAGCACCTGATCGCGACGCTGGCGGCGCTCAACCGCAACCGAGCGGCGCGCAACCGGCATCAAGCGGCGCGGGCGCGCAATGACATGCGAACATGGCAGGTCGAACGCCGCAAGCGGACGCGCCATCTGATCGAACTCGGCGGCCTCGTCGTCAAGGCCGGGGTCGTGGACCTGACAGGTGATGATCGCGCCATGATCTACGGCGCGCTGCTCTGGATGGCCGACAAGCTCAAAAGCGATCAGGGTGAACACGCACGGTCGCTCTGGACCGCAAAGGGAAAACAGGCGTTCGGTGATGGCTAGACTCCAAACCGTTCCCGCATTTCCCCGGCCTTCGCCCATTCGTCACCGGGTATCAGGTCGATCAGTTCGTTCATCACCCTGACGAAGGTGGCCTTGAGCGCCTCATCGTTCAGCGCCCTGGCGCGATCTGTCTGAAGCAGCGGGCGCATGTCGGTGAAGAAGGTCGGATTGGCAAGTTTTTGGAACATGCGCTGCTGCGCTTCGGCCCTGGAAATCGTCACCTCCGCCTTTTCAAGATAGAGCACGAAACATTCGACGATCCGGGCTGTGTTCAACCGCTCGAACACAGTGAGCGCGTGATCGAGGTCGAATAGATCACGGCCCTTGTTGCGTTGAAGCAAAGCCCGCAACTTGGTCGCCAGCATTTCCTCCCGCGAGAAGGTTGGGATGGCGGCCTCGCCGGCGAACCACGGATTTTGGACGCCGAACGGAATCTCAATAGGCGGATCGTAGGCTTCCCGTTCGCGTGTGTTGATTTCGATCTTTAGTCTTATCGGGCTCGGTGAATCTCTGTCTTCGGCTTCGACCGGATATTTGAGCTTGGGCGCAACGGGGCTTTGATCGAAGCGCGGCTTGCCCAGCCACGGATCAAGAATGTCATGTAGACGATCCAATAGCGGGCTGATGGGACCGGCGGTCGTCCGCACGAGGTCGATATCCTCTGAATAGCGCAGCGGGGCGGGGAAATGCAGCTTGTTGAGCGCCGTGCCGCCACGAAAGCGCAGTTCACCGCGCAGGAACGGGTCGGAGAAGATGGCGACAATCGCGCGGCTGATGATGAGGTCTTGCTCGACCTGCCGTTGACTTGTCCACGGCGCGACGCGGCTCCAGGCGGTGATGTAGTCCTGCGGGATCATTCGTCGATCTCCGGCGGTCGCCGAACGATCACGCGCCAGCGTTCATCGCGTTCGGATGGTGGCGGCGACAAATCGGGATCGCCCGCCTGTTTGGGATCGAGTTCGACCCACGGCAGCGGCCCGCGCACCGACAACGCCGCGAACGTCGCTTCCGCAATCTGAGGG
>JBOHLV010000098.1:0-6841 GCA_050729815.1 Allostellaceae bacterium | reverse complement strand
TGGTTTTCGCGCTGACACGGTACATGGCCGGACCTGGGGTGTCAGAGGGCACACGCCGGTCGTCTCACGTCCCGGTCAACGGCAATCGATCAGCGCGGCCTCGGCCGTGAATGCGAAGGGTGGGTTCTGGTACCGCACCTATCAAGGGGGGCTGACCGCGGACCTGTTCGTCCGCCTGCTGCGGCAGATGATGCGCCGGCGGGCAAACCCGATCCATCTGGTGGTGGACGGACTACCGGCTCACAAGACAAAGCTGGTGAAGGACTACGTGCAATCGACCAAGGGGCGGCTGACACTGCACTTCCTGCCAGGGTACGCGCCGGAGTTGAACCCCGACGAGTTGGTAAGGAGCCACGTGAAGCGCACCGGCGTGGCCAGGACGCCGCTGCGCAAGGGTGAACGGCTACAGGAGAAGATCGAGGCGCAGTTGGCGCGTCTCAAAAATGCGCCTCGGCTCGTCCGGTCATTCTTCAGAGCGCCAAGTGTCGCCTACATTACCGACTGGGGAGTAATTCGGCTGGGCGGAAAGCGGACCCACGTCCGACACGCGTGAATGGCGAGAGTCCACCAACCGCGCAACTTCCTGATTTCTCGCCATTACCTGCTCTGGTATGGTCCGGCGCCACTTGGGGATTGGAGCGATGGCCGAAACACGGAAGCTCGCAGAATCGAGATTGAGGAGAACGGCAAGCGCTCCTGGCGCGACATTGCGTAAATAGAAGGAAAATTCGGCTTCATGAAGCACAGCGAAACCAGGACCCTGACCACCCACACCGGAAGCCTGCCTCGGCCGGCGGATCTCATGGACCTGCTCAACGCCAATGAGGCGGGTCAGCGCCAAAATCCGACGGCCTTCGAGCAACGAATCAGACAGGGGATCCGCGAGATTGTCGTTCGCCAGGCGGATATCGGCATCGACATCCTCGGCGACGGCGAGCATAGCAAGGTGAGCTGGATGGCTTATGCGCGGGCGCGCCTCGGCGGTCTCGAAGAGATCGACGGCCCGGTGCGCTATCGCGGCGCGACACGCGACTCCCTGGCCTTTCCCGGCACCTATGAGGACATGAAGGTGATGTTGGGGGCGCGGTCGCCCACCATCGTGCCGAAGCGTCGGGTGCGGCCGCAGGCCTTTGTCTGCTCGGCTCCGATCACCTACATCGGCGAAGCGGAGGTGCAACGGGACATCGCGAACCTGAAGGCCGGGCTTCAGGGAGTCGCGTGCGAGAACGCGTTCATGACCGCGATCTCGCCGTCGAATCTCGAGCTCTATTATGAAAATCGCTACTACCCCTCGAACGAGGAATATCTGACCGCACTCGCTGATGCGATGCACGTTGAATACAAGGCCATCATCGATGCCGGCTTCATCCTGCAGATCGACGACCCACGCATGGCGACGCACTACAATCGTGCCGTCAACGCGTCGGTCGAGGAGTGCCGGCGCTTCATCGCGCTCCGGGTCGATACCGTCAATCACGCCTTGCGCGGCCTCCCTGAAGATCGCGTTCGCTTTCATACCTGTTACAGCGTCAATATCGCTCCGCGCGTCCATGATTTCGAGCTAAAGCATTTCATCGATCTCATGCTGCGGATTCGGGCGGGCGCCTATCTCATCGAAGCCGCCAACCCACGCCACGAACATGAATGGCAGATATGGCAGAACACACCCTTGCCCGACGGAAAAATTCTTATTCCCGGTGTCGTGTCGCACTGTCTTCATCTCGTCGAGCACCCCGAACTCGTGGCGCAACGGATCGTCCGCTTTGCTGAAATGGTGGGACGCGAGCGCGTGATCGCCGGCACCGATTGCGGCTTCGGCACCTCCGGCGCAGGCGACGAAGTCCACCCGGAAGTGGCATGGGCCAAGCTGCACGCCTTGATCGAGGGCGCACGGATCGCCAGCGAGCGCCTGTGGCGGCGACGGGCCGGCTAGCTAGGATTGCATTGCACGGCTCGCCAGCGCCGCCCCTTCGACCAGCGATCGAAGCTTCAGGAAGGCGATTTCGGGATCGATCTTGCCAAAGCCGGCCGAGGTGCCGAAACCGCAATCGGTCCCTGCGATCACCCTTTGCCGGCCGACCAGATCGACGAAGCGGAGGATCCGCTGCGCGACCAGTTCCGGATGCTCGACATAATTGGTCGAGCTATCGACCACGCCCGGCATCAGGATCTTGTCCTCCGGCAAATTTACCTCGCGCCAGACCGCCCATTCATGTTCGTGGCGCGGGTTTGCCGCTTCGAGCGAGAGAAGCTGCGCCTTCGCCCGCAAAATGACGGCAACGATCCGGCGCAGATCGATGTCGTAATCATGTGGCCCCTCGTAATTGCCCCAACAGACATGGATGCGCACGCGATCCGCGGGACAGGCGCCGAGCGCATGGTTGAGCGCGTCCACATGTAAGGCCGCACGCCGCAGGAATTCACCCTCCGACAGATCTTGAAACGCGGCGTGTCGCGACATCGCAAGATCGGGACAATCGATCTGCAGGACGAATCCGGCGGCGACGATTGCCTCATATTCGACGCGCATCGCCTCGGCGACCGCCACGACATATTGGTCATGGGACGGGTAGTATCGGTTCCGCAGGAAGCTTGCGACCACGCCCGGCGAGGCGGCGTTGAGGAAGGCCTCCACCGGCCGCGCGGCATCGACGGCGCGGCGCATGTTCGCTAAATCCCTCGCCAGCGCTGCGCGGTCGCGATAGGCGACCGGGCCGATGCAGGCCACGCGCTTGAAGCGCCGGGTTCCGGTGAGCAGCGCCATGCGGCGGCGGAATTCAGGAAATGGCTGAAGATCTCGGTGCGGCCTCGCCGACTCTTCTTGCGCGGCGTCGGCGAACCCAGTCAGCCGGTCATGGACATAGGTGGCATAGCTGATCTTGCTGGCCTCGCCATCGCTGACGACATCGATTCCGATCTCGACCTGGCGGCTCACCAGGGTACAGACCGCGTCGACGATGCGGCGATCGAATTCCGCGGGATCGAATGCGGTACCGTTCTCGCGGCGCGTCAGCAAATCGATGATGGTCTCGGTGCGCGGCAGGCTACCGACATGCGAAGTGAGGATGCGGTCCTGTGACGTCTTCATGGCAGATCTCCCGTCGCGGAGCGGCCATCAGCGCCGAGCGCGCGCAATGATTCCTCGCGCAAGCGCGCCCACAAACGTGCCGTGATGGCACCAAACCCATCGTCGGAAACAATGCGGCTGTCGCGGATGCGCGGCCATCCCGTGGTGACGAGGTCGATGAACCGGCCCGGCCGGGCGGACATCACGGCAACACGGTCGGACAACATGGCGGCCTCGTCGAGCGCGTGGGTGATGAGAATGACGGTCGCGCCCGTCTCGCGCCAGATGCGCAGCAGTTCGTCGCCCATGACGAGGCGGGTTTGCTGATCCAAGGCACCGAACGGCTCGTCAAGGAGAAGCAGCTTTGGTTCCAGCACCAGGGTGCGCGCGATACAGACCCGCTGCCGCATCCCGCCCGAAAGCTGCGCCGGATAGGCCTTGGCAAAATCCGTGAGCCCCATGAAGGTCAGCGCGGCGGCGACGCGGCGGCGAATTTCCGCCCCCCGCATGCCGCGCCGGCGAAGACCGAAGGCGACGTTATCCCAGACACTGAGCCAGAAGAAACTGGCGTCCTGTTGAAACACCGCCCCTATCCCGTCCGGAACCCCGCCCGTCAACGGCTTGCCATCGACTTCGACGCGACCTTCCGTTGGCACCGACAAGCCCGCGAGAATGTCGAGCAAGGTCGATTTGCCGCATCCCGACGGGCCCACGACGGAAAAGAACTCGCCGCGCGGAATCTCGACATCGACCGGCCCCAACGCGTGCACCGTCCCGCGCCCGCCCAGCGCGGGGAAAGTCTTGACCACGTCCCGAAGGACGATATGGCGCGCGGCGCTATCCATCGTGGCGCACGCGCCGCTCGGCGTAATGCAGCACGCCATTGATGACCGCGGCAAAGGTAAACAACAGCAGGGTCAGCGCCAGAATATCGACGACATCGTTAAGGTCCGTGGCCTGAATCAACGCGAAGCCGATGCCGGAGGTCGCCGCGAACAATTCCCCAATCAGCGTCCCGAGCAATGTCAGCGCCACCCCGAGCCGGATGCCGGCGAGCACCTCGGGCAGCGCTGCCGGGGCGAAGATCGTCATTGCCGTCGACCACGGCGATACCCGCATGACCTGGGCCGTCTTATAATAGATCGGCGACACGTTACGCACCGCGTTCATGGTAAAGATGGCGATCGGCAACAGGCCGTGAATCGCCCCGAACGCGACCTTGGCAGGCAGGCCGAGGCCGAAAATCAACAGAATGAGCGGATAGAGCGTGATCTTCGGGATCGAATAAAGCGTACCCAGGATCGGATCCGCGACATCGCCGGCGAAGCGGCGGAGGCCAAGCCACAAGCCGAGGGCGAGACCGCCGACGATCGAGATGATGCTGGCGTAGACAAAGGCGATGCCGGTAGCGGCGGCATTGTCCCAAAAGTTGCGACTTTGGAGCAACTCGATGGCGCGCGCGATGGTCGCCAGCGGCGACGAAATGATGTCCGGACCGACCATGAGAAAGACAAGTTCCCAAACAACGATCAGCGCGCCCACCAGCAGCACCGTGTCGAAACGGCGAAATGTCATCTGAGGCCGAAGCGACGATGAAGCCGCTTCTCCCACCACGAAAGGGCGACATTGACGATGGTCACGGCGATGAGCAATAAAAGCAAAAGACCGTACATTGTCCGATTGTCGAAATTATTATAGGCATCGCTGATACGCTTGCCGACACCTTCGGTCGCAAGGATGAACTCACCCGCGACGACCCCGATCACCGAATAGGCGACCGCAAGCTTTATTCCGGTGACGAGATGCGGCATCGCCGATGGCATGGTCACGAGAAAGAACCGTCGCACGGGACCGATGCCCATCAATCGGGCGGTCTTGACCACGACCGCCGGCACGTGGTCGAGACCGAGCATCGTCTCCACGATCATGACCACGATGCCGAAGGTCGCCCCCATCACGATCAGGGCTGTGCGTCCAACCCCGAACGCGACGATCAGCAAAGGGTAGAAGACAAAGGTCGGTACGGCGTAGTAGGCGGATAGTAACGGATCGGATGCACGGCGCAGTCGCGGCACCGCGTGGAGTGCGCCGCCGATGAGGAACCCCACCACGATCGCAAGGCCGAACGCCGCGATGATATTATAGGCCGTGAAGCCAATGTCGCGGTTGAAACGGCCGCTTACCAGAATCCGCCACAGCGCCACCGCCATCTCGCTCGGCGGGATCATGGTGATGCGGTTGATGACGCCGATCCGGCAGAGGAGTTCGATCAGGGCGACGACGCCGACGACAAACGCAAGACGGGCGCCGATCACGGCGTAAGAGCGCGGCCAGCGACGTAAGATCACGGCCAGTTGCACTCCCAAGTCGCGTCAGCGCCCGACACGCATGACCACAAAACGCTCGGCTCGGTTACTTCAATCCTGCCGTCACATTCGGCCGTTGCAGCTTCTTTGGCAGAAAGCTCTGGTTGATCACCGCCGCCCAATCGACCGGCCCTTTCGAGCGGCCAATCAATTGAAGCCCCTCGGACATTTTCGCCAGACCCGCCTTATTAAAGCCGCCACGCGACCATTCGCCCTGATAGGTGAAATATTTCGGGAAATAGGTCGCGACCGCAGAGGGCTTTTGGTGCCACACTTTGGCGTAGATGCGCATCGCGTCCTGGCGATGGGCATAAATGTAATCGACCGCCCGCTCGTGAATCGCGACCATCTTCCGCACGATGTCGGGATGCGCTTTGGCGAATTGCCGCGTCGTCACGCCGACCAGCCAAGTCATGCGCGGAATGAGGGACGCAAAACGAAAAATCGAACGATACTTGTTCGGCTCCAGGGTCAGCACTGGGTCGATGAGCGGCGTCGCATCGATGCCGCCGCTCTGCAATAGCGCGAGGCCGCCGCCGAAGCCGCCGGTCGCGACCAATCTGACCTTACCCATGAGCTTTGCTTCGTGGAGTGCCAAGCGGTCTAGCATCTCGCTCGTCGATTTCGGGTTGGTATAGCCGATCGACTTGCCGTCGAGATCGCGCAGGCTGCGGATCCGGCTGTTCGGCTTCACGACGAGGGCAATCTCACCGATATTGTCGCTCGCCGTATTGACGATCTCGATGGGAATGCCCGCTTTGATCGCCGCGATCGCGGCCGATGTCGCGACCTCGCCATAGGGTAGATCGCTCGCCAGCATGTTCCGCAATGTCGTGCCGCCACCCATGCCCGAGATGATGTGGTCGATCTTGATGCCTTCTGCGGCGAAATAGCCCTTCTCCATCGCAACCGCCCACGGCAGGGTCGCCGTGACCCGGCCATATTGGCTGACCGCAAGATCGTAGGCTTTGGCTCCCGTCGCGCCCAACGCCATGAACAGCGTGAGGGTCGCGAACGCGGCATAGCGCATTAGTCTCATGGTGCTCTCCCGTTTGTCATGCATGTTTCAATCGTATGGCCGCCAGTACCGGCTTTTTTTCATAGGTGAGTCGTGATTCAAGAGAGGGATGATTCCCGAAGCAAGAGAAGTTCGGCTGAAGCCGAGGATACGCAGGGTGCTTGAGGCGCGCTGCCGGGCGCCGAGCACGGCGCAGCGCGATGTGAAGCGGGCGCGGATCGTGTTGCTGGCGGCGGCGGGCCGCAGCACGGTTCGATCGCGAAGGAAGTCGGGGTCCAGCCGCGGATTGTCAGCAACTGGCGGCGGCGCTTTGCCGATCACGGCCTTGACGGGCTTGAGAACCGTCCGCGGGCGGGCAAGGAGCCGATTTACGGACCGGCGACGAACCGA
>JBOHLV010000097.1:0-1699 GCA_050729815.1 Allostellaceae bacterium | reverse complement strand
GCGGCTGCGCGGCTCGGGCGCTTGCTCCGGGGTCGGCGCGGCCAGGGGGACGATACCGGGGCAGGATACAGGGAGGAGGATACGGCATGAACATCACGAAAAGGAACTTCCTCGGCGCGGCGGCCGGTGCCGCCATGGCCGGCGGCCTCGCGATGCCGGCGGTGGCCAAGGCACCGCGGGTCCTCAAGATTTCACATCAATGGCCAGCCTACGTCGATTTCCGGGACGTGCTGTGCCGCAAGTTCGCGGCCGCGGTCGAGCAACGCACGAACGGCGCGCTCAAATTCCAGATCTACCCGGGAGCGTCGCTGTTCCGGCCGAATCAGCAGTTCGACGCGATGGCGAACGGCGCGCTCGACATGGCGGTCTATGTGCTTGCCTATTCGGGCGGGAAAATGCCGCCTGTCAACATCACGCTGATGCCGGCGATGCTCGAGAGCTACGCCCAGGGGTATGGCTGGGAGAATGCCGCCATCGGCCAATGGCTCGCGCATTACCTCGATGACCACGGCGTCGATCTCGTGAGCTGGATCTGGCAAGGCGGCGGGTCGGCGTCACGCGACAAACCGATCTTGGTGCCAGCGGATGTCAAGGGTCTGAAGGTGCGCGGGGCCGGCAAGATGGTCGAGCTGATGCTGCAGTCCGCCGGGGCCTCGATCTCCACCTTCCCCTCGACCGAGACCTACAACGCGATGCGCTCGGGCGTCGTGGATGCTCTTTGGACCACCAGCGCTTCGCTCATGAGCTTCCGCTTGCAAGAGGTCGCGAAGGACGTCACGACGGCGCGGAAATACACGTTCTTCTATAGCTTCAATCCGCTTTTGATGTCGCGGGACACGCTGCGCAAGCTCGACCCCTCAGAGCAGAAGGTGATGCTGGAAGTGGGCCACGAGATGCAAAGTTTCGCGCTCGCGGCGTGCCGGGCTGACGACCAGAAGGTCGCCCAGGTATTCGGCCAGGCGGGAGTACACGTCTATGATCTGGACAAGGCTCATTTCCTGGAATGGAAGAAGCTCGCCGAGCGAAGCGCGTGGAAGGACTTCGCCCGGCAGGTGAAGGGTGGGCAAAAGCTGATCGACATGGCGCAATCCGTGGCGGCATGACCGAACCGGAGGCGGGGCGCCAACGGGTTTGCTGAAAAATGCCGTCGCAGCTTCCGCCAACATGATACGGGGGGCTCTGCCCGCGCTTGGCTATTGGCAAGAAGAGCGTTGCTCCGAAGCAGTCCGGACGGGCGGCGTGGTGCCGTGGGCCTCGATCGCCACGCCGCCGAGCGGCGGCTCGCGATGACGATGGAAGAGGCGCCTCGATTTCATGCAGAGGGAGCTGGCGGCGCCGGCGGCGAACTCGAAATGGACTTCGACCGAGTGTCCTGCCCCCGGCGTTTGTTGCCCCGTCCTTTGTTTCCGAATGGGGCAGCAAACATAGGGGACCAGCAGGCCACTGAAAACAAAGAGCCAGTGTGCCGACCATTGGCGTAGGTCATGGATAATAAGCGTTAGGATCGGACCACTAGCGTTTACGGCGGGTCACCGGTCGGGCCGCGTTCGATCCCGATCAACTCGATCTTGCCCTCGTGCGGAGCCAGCCGCGGCACCAGCGGCGGCACCTTCCATTGCAGCCTTCCGACCGCACCGCAATGGGGACACACGGGCCGCCACGTCGCCACCACACCCCCGCATCCGGCGCAGCGCCATTC
>JBOHLV010000096.1:0-12760 GCA_050729815.1 Allostellaceae bacterium | reverse complement strand
GATGTCGGGTTGGGATGCAACGGCCGATGCGCCCCGGCATGCGGCTTGGCTTTCGGTTTGGGCGCGGCGGGCGCCGAGGGCTTCTGTCCCTTCGAAGGCGGAAGGCTCGAATTGTCCGGCGTCTTCGGCGGCAGCCCGAGCTTGGCCTCGAGTTCGCAGACCCGAGCCGTCAAAGCCGCGACCTGCGCCATCAACGCCTTGATCAGCGCATCCTTTTGCGCGTGCGAAAGACCCGATAGGTTCGGACCCGAAGTCATCGGCCCAGAGATTCAGATTCGTCGCTCTCGCGCCAGAACCATCAACCCAACCGAGTCAATTCGTCGCACACCTCAGCCAATGCCCGGGGCCGTGAGCAATTACGAAATTTACGTGGTTCACCACTTCCGTGAAGTGCGCTGCCGAACGTTCTGGAGGCCCAATCAAAAAAGAAATCGAGATTGCTTGCGCATCCCTTTACCTGGAAAGGGAACTCAGCCTTCTATCGAACGCTTTTGTGCTCGCACTCGGCGGGAAGGCTCGCGACCGATTGAAACGAACCAAAATCCGAGTAAATGCGTGTGCGCAGCATCCTTCTGCACGACCGCCCACTAAGCCGAGGGACAGTTGGGAAAAAGCGGCAAAACGGTTTGGGGCTTGGGTGCGCGAGCGCGGTACTAGAGCGTGGCAAATTCCGTAACTGTTTGCGCGGATGTCGCCCCAGCGATGCCGGCAGTTACTCACCGTTGACTTGACATGCTCCGGCTTGACCGGGGCATCCATGACTCCGGTTTCTTGCTGTTAGTATTCGGATTACACATCCAATCCGAGATCGAGAACCGGTGCCGAATGGGTGATCGCGCCGGAGGAGATGTAATCGACGCCGGTGGCCGCGATCGCGGCGACCGTCGTCTCGCTGACCAGGCCCGAGGCTTCGGTCGCGATCCGCCCTGCCACCGTCTCGACGGCGCGGCGCAAGCTGGCCGTGTCCATATTGTCGAGCAGCACGGCATCGACCGGGAGCCGCAGGACCTCCCCAAGCTGCTCCAAGGTATCGACCTCGATCTCGATCTTAACGAGATGGCCGATCGCGGCGCGTGCCCGCTCCACCGCCGGCCGGATGCCGCCGGCGACCGCGATATGGTTGTCCTTGATGAGGACCGCATCGTCGAGGCCGAAACGATGATTGACGCCGCCCCCGGCCCGCACCGCCTGCTTTTCGAGGAGCCGTAGGCCGGGCGTCGTCTTCCGGGTGCAGACGATCCGGGCGGGATGCGGCTGTGCCGCGGCGACGAGCCGCGCCGTGGCGCTGGCGACGCCGGAGAGGCGGCAGAGAAAGTTCAGCGCGACCCGCTCCGCCGACAAGATGGCGCGCGCCGGCCCGGCGACGCGGGCGACGACATCGCCCTTCGCGACCCTCGATCCGTCCGGCTTTTCCACCGTGAATGCGATCGCGGGATCGAGGAGGGCGAAGGCGATAAAGGCGGCGTCGAGGCCGGCGACGACACCGGCCTGCCGCGCCGCGATGACGCCGTCGAGGCGCGCCCCGGCCGGGATCACGGCGGCGCTGGTGATGTCGCCGGCGCGGCCCAGATCCTCGAGCAAGGCCGCGCGGACGATCGGCTCGACGAGCAGCCGCGGCAGCGGTGCGACCGTCGCCATCAGGATCGCCGGTGCCGCGCCGGCGCCGCGCCGAGCTCTCGCCCCAGCGCCAGGGCTTCATCGAGGGTGATGTCGCTGGGCCGGGCGAAGGCGGGTTGCGGTGCCGGAAAGTCGGCGCGGAAATGCCCACCGCGGCTTTCGCGCCGGCTTGAGGCCGCCGCGCCGATCAGCAGGCCGACCAGCGCGGCCTCGTCACCGGCAGCGCGACCGGCGAATTCCACCATCGCCGCTTCCATGCCTTCGGCATCGCGAATGACGCCGAGCCTCTCCTCCATGATCGTGCGGAGCCGTGCGAGATGCCTCGGATCGCGTGCCGCCGCCGTCGGTGCCGGTAGCTCGACCGGTTGCGTCCGCCGCGATGCGTCGCCGTCGGCGATGTCGCCGGCAATGACACGGGCGAAGGCCAGCGCTTCCAAAAGCGAATTGCTGGCAAGGCGGTTGGCGCCGTGAAGCCCGGTCGCCGCCACCTCGCCACAGGCCCAGAGGCCGGGAATGCCGCTGCGGCCCCGGGGATCGACCTTGATGCCGCCCATATGGTAATGCGCCGCCGGCCGCACCGGGATCGGCATCGTCACCGGATCGAGGCCGAGCGCGCGGCAAAGCGCGGTGACCGAGGGAAAGCGCGCCGGAAAGCGCGTGCCGATGGCTTGGCGGCCGTCGAGAAAGACACGTTCGCGGCGTTCCAGCTCGCGCCAGATCGCCCGCGCCACGACATCGCGGGGCGCCAGCTCGGCACCGGGAATGTCGGCCATGAAGCGCTCGCCGCGTCCGTTCACCAAGATTGCGCCTTCGCCACGCAGCGCCTCGGTCGCAAGCGGCATCGGATCGCTGCCGCAATCGATCGCGGTCGGATGGAACTGAACGAATTCGAGATCGCTGAGCACGGCGCCGGCGCGGGCCGCCATGGCAAGGCCCGATCCGAGCGCGCTCAAAGGATTGGTGGTATGGCGATAGAGCCCGCCGATGCCACCGGTCGCCATCACCAAGGCGCGGGCCGGGACGAATTCCCGGGTATCGCCGCGCATCGCCATCACACCGGCAACGGCGCCGTCGCGATCCTGTACCAGATCGCCGGCGCTGGTATCCTCGCGCAGCTCGATCGCGGGTTCGGCGCGTACCGCCCGGATCAGGGTTTCGAGCACGGCGCGCCCGGTGGCATCGCCTTGGGCATGGACGATGCGGCGGCGGCAATGCGCGGCCTCGAGGCCGAGGGCGAGCCTGCCCGCTTCGTCGCGGTCGAACGGCGCGCCGAGGCCGTCGAGCCAACGGATCGCCGCTGGCGCTGCCTTGGCAACCGCCTCGGCAACGGCCGGATCGCCGATGCCGGCGGCGGCCTTTAGCGTATCGGCGGCGTGGAGCGCGGGATCATCATCCGCGGCCATGGCCGCGGCGATGCCGCCCTGCGCCCAGGCGGTGGCGGCACCGGTGGCGAGCGGCGCGCCGGCGAGCAGCGTCACCGGTAAGGGCGCGAGCCGCAGCGCGGTCGCAAGCCCGGCGATCCCGCCGCCGATGATGACGATGCGGTCGGTCATGGCGTCATTTGACTTGGAGCATGCGCTCGACCGCGGCGCGGGCACGGACCGCGAGTTCCGGCGGCACGGTTACCTCATGCTGCATGGTTTCGAGGGCGTGGCGGATTTTCGGCAAAGTTGTGCGCTTCATATGCGGGCAGAGATTGCACGGCCGCACGAATTCGAGATCGGGATAGGCGACGGCGACATTGTCACTCATCGAACATTCGGTGATGAGCGCGACCCGCGCCGGGCGCTTCGTCCCGACATAATCGATCATGCTGCCGGTCGAGCCGGTGAAATCCGCGACCGCCACCACTTCCGGCGGGCATTCGGGATGGGCCAGCACGGTGACGCCCGGATAATTGCGCCGTATTTCGCGGATGTCGTCCGGGGTGAAGCGTTCATGTACCTCGCAACGGCCCTTCCAGGCGATGATCTCGACCCGGGTTTTGGCGGCGATGTTTTTGGCGAGATATTCGTCGGGCAGCATGATGACCCGCGGCGCGCCAAGGCTCTCCACCACTTTTTGCGCGTTCGCGGACGTGCAGCAGACGTCGCTCTCGGCCTTTACCTCGGCCGAACTGTTGACATAGGTGACGACCGGCACGCCGGGATAGCGCTGACGCAGGAGCCGCACATCCGCGCCGGTGATCGATTCGGCGAGCGAACAGCCGGCCCGCGTGTCGGCGATCAGAACGGTCTTTCCCGGGTTCAGAAGCTTCGCCGTCTCGGCCATGAAATGGACGCCGGCGAGCAGGATCACCTGCGCGTCGCTCTTGGCCGCCTCGCGGGCGAGCATCAGGCTGTCGCCGACGATATCGGCGACGGTGTGGAAGATTTCCGGCGTCTGGTAGTTGTGGGCGAGGATGACGGCGCCCCGCTCCTCTTTCAGGCGCAGGATTTGCGCGATGTCGCCGGCATAGGCCGGCCATTCGACCGCCGGTACATGGTGCCGCACGCGTTGATAGAGCGTCGGCAAGGGCAGGCCGGGCGGCACTTCGTGCGATTCGATCAGGGCCATGGTCGCCTCCTTCGCAAGCATATACTCAAATTGAGCATTTTACCGTACGACAAACCAAACCTACCGCGGACAACTTGTTATGCTGAAACTGAGTATAAGCTAGGTGGGCCGAATCGCCTGGTCAACCGTGAATCGTTCATGACAGGGCTGCACGTGCCGGGATGGGCTCAGAGCGCGCCAAAGCCGCCGCCGCCCGGGGTTTCGATGACGAAGACATCGCCGGCCGCGACCTCGAAGCTCGCGGTGCCGCCCGATTCCTCGCGGCTGCCGTCGGCGCGGATAAGATGGTTCCGGCCGGGCATCCCCGGCTTGCCACCGGCGAGGCCGAAGGGCGGCACAATCCGCCGGTCCGCCAGGATCGCGGCCGTCATCGCCTCGCGAAAGCGGATGCGGCGCACCACGCCGTCGCCGCCCTTATGCCGGCCCTCCCCACCCGAGCCGCGGCGGACCCGGAATTCCTCGACCAATACCGGAAAGCGGAATTCCAGCACCTCGGGGTCAGTCAGGCGGGAATTGGTCATATGGGTGTGGACGGCATCGGTGCCGTCATAATCCGGGCCGGCGCCGGAGCCGCCGCAGATGGTTTCGTAATATTGCCTTCGGTCGTCGCCGAAGGTGAAATTGTTCATTGTGCCCTGCGCCGCGGCCTGGACATGAAGCGCGCCATAAAGCGCATCGACGATGCATTGCGAGGTCTCGACATTGCCCGCCACCACCGCGGCCGGGTAACGCGGCCGCAGCATCGAGCCTTCGGGAATGATGATATCAAGCGGTTCGAGGCAGCCTTCATTCATCGGGATCGCGTCATCGACGAGGGTGCGGAAGACATAGAGCACGGCGGCCCGGGCGACCGCGGCCGGCGCGTTGAAGTTCGACGTAAGTTGTGGCGAAGTGCCGGTGAAATCGATGGTCGCGCGGCGCGACGTGCGAGCGATCGTGATCCGCACCTTCACCACCGCGCCATTGTCCATTTCATAGGAAAATGCGCCGGGCTTCAGGGCATCGAGGACGCGGCGCACCGCCTCGGCGGCGTTTGCCTGGATATGGCGCATATAGGCGGCGACGGTGGCGAGACCGAAATGCTCAACGAGGCGATGGAGCTCGCCGGCGCCGCGGGCACAGGCGGCGAGCTGGGCCTTGAGGTCGCCGAGATTTTGCTGCGGATTGCGGGCCGGGTAGGGGCCGGCGCCGAGCAAGGCCAACAGCTCCGCCTCGCGAATATGCCCGGCCTCGACCAGGAGGAAATCGTCGATGAGGATGCCTTCCTCCTCGACGGTTCGCGACAAGGGCGGCATCGAGCCCGGACTGATGCCGCCAATGTCGGCCTGGTGTCCGCGTGCCGCGACATAGAAGGTCGGCCCGGCGCATGGCTCCTCGAACACCGGCATGATGACAGTGACATCGGGCAGATGCGTGCCGCCGTTATAGGGCGCGTTCAGCATGTAAGCCTCGCCGGGTTTCATCGCGCCGGTTCGGGCGCGGATCACGGCGGCGACGCTTTCGCCCATCGAGCCGAGATGCACCGGCATGTGCGGCGCGTTGGCGATGAGCGCGCCCTTCGCATCGAAGAGGGCGCAGGAAAAATCGAGTCGCTCCTTGATATTGACGGAATAGGCCGTGTTTTGGAGCGCGACGCCCATCTCCTCGGCGATCGCCATGAAGAGGTTGTTGAAGATTTCGAGCATGACGGGGTCGGCCTCGGTGCCCATGGCGACCTGGCGCGGCAGCAGCACCACGCGCTCCATGACGAGGTTGCGGCGCCCATCGATCCGCGCCTGCCAGCCCGGCTCGATGATGGTGGTGGCGGTGGCCTCCGCAAGCAGCGCCGGGCCATCGATCAAGGCTCCGGGCCACAATGCCTCGCGGTCGTAGACGGGTGCCCCGTGAAACGTCCCGTTGGTGAAGATCTCGACGGTCGCAAGCGGGATGGGCCTTTGCGCCGAAGCGTGGCGTGCGTCGGCGGGTGGGGGCGGTCGGTCGTCGCTCGCACCGATCGCTTCGGCCATGACAGCTTCGACCATGAGCGGTTTGTCGGCGCTGGTGAAGCCGAATTGCGCCTGATGCGCCGCGGCAAAGGCGGTGGTTATCGTCGCGAGATCGCCATGCGCGACGGGCAGGGTCGAATCGGTGCCGTCATATTTGACCCGAAGCCGGCGCTCGACCGTGATGCTGCCCGCGGCGACGCCTTGCGCCGCGAGCTCGGCGCGGACCGTCTCGGCGAGGGGGGCGAGTGCGGCATCGATCCGCGGCATCGCGCCGGCTTCGAGCCGGGTCTCGATCGTCTGTTGACGCAGCGCCCGCAATTCGGCGCGGCCGATGCCATAGGCCGACAGCACGCCGGCCAAAGGATGGATCACCACCCGCGCCATGCCGAGCGCGTCGGCGACGCGGCAGGCATGCTGGCCGCCGGCGCCGCCGAAAGAGGCGAGCGTATGGTCGGTGATGTCGTGGCCGCGGCGGATCGAGATCTGCTTGATCGCGTTCGCCATGTTCTCGACCGCGATGGTGACGAAACCTTCGGCGAGTTCATGCGGCGACAACGCGCGGCCGGTCGCCCGTGCTACCTCCGCCGCGAGCGTCGCGAATTTCTCGGCGACGATCGCCGCATCGAGCGGCTGATCGCCGTCGCGGCCGAAGACATGGGGAAAGAAGTCCGGCGCTACCTTGCCGAGGAGCAGGTTGGCGTCGGTGACGGTGAGCGGCCCGCCGCGGCGATAGCAAGTGGGGCCGGGATCGGCGCCGGCGGATTGCGGACCGACCCGGAGCCGCGCGCCGTCGAACCGACAGATCGAGCCGCCGCCGGCCGCGACACTGTTGATGCGCAGCATCGGCGCCTGGAAGCGCACGCCCGCGATCTCGGTTTCGAAGCTGCGCTCAAAAGAGCCGGCATAATGCGAGACATCAGTCGAGGTGCCGCCCATGTCGAAGCCGATGATCCGATCGAAGCCGGCGGCGGCCGCGCTCTTCGCCGCGCCGACGATGCCGCCCGCCGGGCCGGACAGGATTGCGTCCTTGCCGCGAAACCGCCGCGCATCGGTAAGGCCGCCATTCGACTGCATGAAATAGAGCGGCACGCCTTCCAGCTCCCGCGCCACCTCATCGACATAACGGGCGAGGATCGGCGATAGATAGGCATCGGCAACAGTGGTGTCGCCGCGGCCGACCAGCTTCATCAACGGGCTCACCTCATGGCTCGCTGAGATCTGGGTGAAACCCATCTCGCGGGAGAGATCGGCGACCCGCCGCTCATGCATCGGGAAGCGATAGGCATGCATGAAAAGAATCGCGGCCGACCGGATGCCGTCGGCGAGGATGGGCGCGAGGTCGGAGCGTATGCGATCGAGATCGGGCGCGGCGAGGATGTCGCCTTCCGCCGTGACGCGCTCATCCACTTCGATGACGCGCTCATACAGCATGTCGGGCAGCACGATATGGCGGGCGAAAATGTCGGGCCGGTTCTGATAGCCGATGCGCAGCGCGTCGCGGAAGCCGCGCGTGACGATAAGGACGGTGCGCTCGCCCCGGCGCTCCAGGAGGGCGTTGGTCGCGACCGTGGTGCCCATCTTCACCGCGTCGATCTGCGCCACGGGAATGGCCTCGCCCGGCGTCACGCCGAGAAGCTCGCGAATGCCTTCGATCGCCGCGTCGCGATAGCGTTCGGGATTTAGGGAGAGCAGCTTGTGCGTGACGAGCACGCCATCGGGCCGCCGCGCCACGATGTCGGTGAAGGTCCCGCCGCGATCGATCCAGAATTGCCAGCCAACCATCAGATGCCCCATTTTTTCGGGGGATAATATAGCCGGAGACGTGGAGGCCACCGAGGAATCCCGGCGACGATCCTGATGCTGCGCCGGCGCCCATCGCCCGGGGACGGCGGCGCGATGCCCGGAACCGGTGCGGCGCTGGCGGT
Source organism: Allostellaceae bacterium (assembly GCA_050729815.1). Lineage (GTDB taxonomy): Bacteria > Pseudomonadota > Alphaproteobacteria > ATCC43930 > CGMCC-115725 > JAATGI01. The sequence continues at coordinate 4,677 of JBOHLV010000096.1, read as the reverse complement.
GTTGGTCAAGCGAAAGAACCAAGGAGAACCCTGCCATGCGCAAATTCGTGTTGGCTGGCCTGATGGCGCTCGGGGCGTTCGGCCTCGCCGGCTGCTATTCCTCGACGACTGTTGAAAAGCCGGTGATAGTACGTCAACCGCCGCCACCACCGCCGCAGACCACCGTCGTTGCGCCGCCGCCCGGCTCAACCACCGTCGTCTGTCCCGCGGGCGAAGTCAGCTGCTGAGCGGCCGGCGCGGCCCCATTGATCGGTATCGCCGGCAGGAGGCCGATACTTTGGCCGGCGACGCCGCTATTTTATTTCCGCCGCGATTTCGCCTTCGTCGCGACTTTGCCTGTCCGCGACACGGGGCCTTTCCACGACACGGGCTTGGTCGCTGCCCTGGCCCGGGTCAATAGGGTTGCCGGCGCTCGATTCGCCGGTTTCGCCTTGAGGACGCCGTCGACATCCGCGACCGCGACATTGATCGTGACATGGCCATAGCCCAACGGGTTGCCGACATCGATCGCCCAGTCGAAGACATCGGACCTGCGATTGCCAAGACCCCAAGTCTACATCAAAGTGCGGCGCATCCTGATTCCGATACGTCGCCGCCATGCCGATTTCCATTCACGAACGCGCCTCACCCAATCACGACGACCGCCGTCTCGGCGCGCCCGACATGCTGATCCTGCATTATACCGGGATGCCCACCGCCGCGGCCGCGCTGGACCGCCTCTGCGATCCGGTGGCACGGGTCAGCGCGCATTATCTCATCGAGGAGGACGGCACGATCTGGCGCCTTGTCCCCGAGGAGCGCCGCGCCTGGCATGCCGGGGAGTCCGCCTGGCGCGGCCGGCACGACATCAACGCCCGGTCGATCGGGATCGAGATCGTCAATCCCGGCCATGAGTTCGGCTATCGCCCGTTCCCGCCGGCGCAGATCGCGGCGGCCGCGACGTTGTGCGGCGACATCGTGCGGCGGCGGCGGATCGTGCCGCGGTCGGTGCTTGGTCATTCGGATGTCGCGCCGCATCGGAAGCAGGATCCGGGCGAACTGTTCCCCTGGCCGCGCCTCGCCGAGGCCGGGATCGGCCTGTGGCCCGATATGGCCGCGACGCCTCACCCCTTGCCGGCAAGCGTCGCCGAGATGCAGGAAATGCTCGCCGCCTATGGCTATGAGCTGCCGGTCACCGGCGATGCCGATTCGCGCACCTCTCAGGTGCTGGTCGCGTTTCAGCGCCATTTCCGCCCCGAGCGTTGCGACGGCATCGCCGATGACGAGACCCGGCGGCGGATCGCCCTGGTCGCGGAAGCGTCAGCGCCGGTTTGACTTTGGCGTGGCGGCATTATTATATCGTCTTGCCAGACGGCTGGATGGCCGCGCTTTGCCCGAAAGGGGGAGGCGAGGAAAGTCCGGGCTCCACGGAAACACGGTGCCGGCTAACGGCCGGCGGGGATGCCGCTTCGGCGGCGTCTTCAGGGAAAGTGCCACAGAAACATACCGCCGAGCGACGCCTTCGGGCGGCGCGGCAAGGGTGAAATGGTGCGGTAAGAGCGCACCGCGCCGTCGGCAACGGCGGCGGCAGGGCAAACCCCACCGGGAGCAAGACCAAGTAGGGACGGCAGGCCCGCCTTCGGGTTGGGCCGGATGCGTTTCCGCATCGCCGTCCGGGTCGGTCGCGTGAGGCGCAAGGCGACTTGCGTCCCAGAGGAATGGCCATCCCCCGCCAAATCGCGGGGACAGAACCCGGCTTACAGGCCGTCTGGCAGCTTTTCGCGGGGCAGCCTTGCGCAACGGGGCGGCGGCACGGGTGATGCGGCGCGGCATATTCGCTGGCTCCGCCCCACCGTTCTTTCGCCGCACGAGTGCCGACTCTTGAATCTCGCCGAAGCCAGAACCGCCACGCTCATCCGTTTCACCGCCGCGGGCTGGACTCTCGCGGCGATCGTGTTCGTCGGCTTCAACTTGCGGCCCGCGGTAAGCGGCATCGGCCCGATCCTGGGCGAGATTACGGGCTCGCTCGGCCTATCGAGCACCGTTGCCGGCATTCTTACCACCGCGCCGGTCGTGTGCTTCGGCCTCGTCGGCCCGTTCGCGCCCGGCTTCGCCCACCGCTTCGGCACCGAGCGGGTGATCCTTGGCGCGATGGTACTGCTGGCGCTCGGCACGGGGTTGCGCGCTGTCGGCGGCGAGACGGCGCTGTTTCTCGGCATGGCGCTCGCCGGCCTCTGCATTGGCACCGTCAACGTCCTTCTGCCGTCGCTGATCAAGCAGGATTTTCCCCACCGCATCGGCGCCGTGATGGGGCTCTATACCAGTGCCCTCTGTTTGGGCGCCGCGATCTCGGCGCTCGCGACGGCGCCCTTCGAGCGCCTCGCCCAAGGCGGTTGGCGCGCCGGCCTCGCCGTGTGGGCGGTGCCGGCGGCGCTGGCGGCGGCCCTCTGGCTGCCGCAACTGGCGCAGCGCCGTCCCACCAGCCGGCGCCATTCGGGCGTGCGCCATCATTTATGGGGAAACGGGCTCGCCTGGCACGTGACGGGCAACCTGACAACGCGGACGGCCCTTGCCTATGTGCTGTTCGTCTGGGGGCCGAAGCTGCTCCAAGATCGCGGCATGAGCATCGAGGGCAGCGCCGGGATCATCGCCTTGAGCATCATCGTTCAGGCGGTCAGCAGCTTTTTCATGCCGGTCTGGGCGGCGCGGCGGCCGGATCAGCGCTGGCCCGCGGTGCTGACGGTGTTGTTCACGCTCGTCGGCCTTTTGGGCTTCGTCTTCGCACCGCTTTCGACCATGCCGGTGTGCGCGGTCCTGGCCGGCATCGGTCAGGGCGGCGGATTCGGCATCGCGCTCGCCTTCATCGCGCTGCGTGCCGGAAGTGCCGAGACGGCGGCGCAACTCTCCGGCATGTCGCAAAGCATCTGCTACATCGTCGGCGGCCTTCTGGGGCCGTTCGCCGTCGGAATCATTCACGAATGGAGTGGCGGCTGGAGCGCCGTCGGCATCCTGTTTATCGCGATCTGTGGCGTCGCTACGGTGACTTCGCTCGGCGCCGGCCGAGCCATCACCGTCGAGGGCAAGGCACGATGATTTCGAATTGACAGAAAAAACCGGTCGAATTTCATGATTTGTTCTTGAAAATAGCGATCATCGACGTCACCTGCCCAGACAAACCCACGGGAATGGCCGGAATCGCGTTGACGGCCCATGAATTCCCATGATATCCCAAGCAGTCTCAATCATCGAGGCGCCGCGATTCGACGAAATCGGGCGCGGCACCCAGAGGTTGCGACGGCCGAAAAGGCGGCTGCGGGGTCAGGTGGCGAGGCAATCGGGTGGCGCTGTTCGTCTCCAGTTACACAAACAAAATCGACCGCAAGGGACGCGTGTCGGTGCCGGCGCAATTTCGCCAAATTCTGAACGCAAAAGGCTCCGACATGGTGGTGCTCTATCCCCATCAGGCCTATGGCGCGATCGAAGGCAGCGGCATGGATTGGCTCGAAGATTACGCCCAACGCCTGGCGCAATTGCCGGAATATGACGAGGAGCGCAACAGCCTTTTGACCCTGTTTGCCGATGTCGTGCAGATCGCGCCGGACGGCGAGGGTCGGATCATCCTGCCCGAGGCCTTGCGCGATCCTGCCGGGATCGGCGATACCGCCCTCTTCGTCGGCGCCGGGCTGAAATTTGAGATCTGGGACCCGGCGCGCTATGCCGAGCACAAGGCCCGGATGGCGGCCCTGAAGCGCGAACGGAGCCTCACCGTGCCGCCGCTGATCCGCGCCATGGGAACGGCGTCATGACCCATGCCTTGGGCCATGCTCCCGTGCTTCTGGCGGAGACATTGCACTGGCTCGCGCCTCGCGATGGCGAGACCCATGTCGATGGCACCTTCGGCGATGGCGGGATGAGCCGCGCGATCCTGGCCGCGGTGGATTGCCGAGTCATCGCGATCGATCGCGATCCCGAAGCGGTGGCGCGCGGCCGTGCCCTCGCCGGCGGCTTCCCGGCCCGGTTTACCGTGGTCGAGGGCCGATTCGGCGATCTTCTCTCGCTGCTCCGGGCGCTCGGTGTCACTTTCGTGTCGGGCATCGTGCTCGATCTCGGCGTCTCGTCGATGCAACTCGACACGCCCGATCGCGGTTTTTCATTTCGTGCCGACGGTCCGCTCGATATGCGCATGGGAAAGGATGGGATGAGCGCGGCCGATCTCGTCAACACCCTGCCGGAAGCCGCGCTTGCCGACATCATTCATCGCTTCGGCGAGGAGCGCCACGCGCGTCGCGTCGCGCGGGCGATCGTGGCGGCGCGGCCGATCCGCCGCACCGGCGAGCTTGCGGAGCTGGTCCGGCGGGCGGTGCCGAAAGGCCCCGGCGTCGATCCCGCGACCCGTACCTTTCAGGCCTTGCGGATCGAGGTGAATGATGAGCTCGGCGAGCTCGACCGCGTGCTTCGTGCGGCGGAACAGATGCTGGCGCCGGGCGGGCGGCTTGTCGTCATCGCCTTTCATTCGCTCGAGGACCGCCGGGTGAAGGAATTTCTCCAGCGGCACAGCGGCGGCGCCAGCGGCTCGCGTCATCGCCCACTTGCGCCGCTGCCTGCGGCGAGCTTCCGTGCCCTGACGCGGCGCGCGGTGCGACCGCTCGCCGACGAGGTGATGCGCAACCCGCGGGCGCGCTCGGCGCGGCTGCGCGC
>JBOHLV010000095.1:0-10045 GCA_050729815.1 Allostellaceae bacterium | reverse complement strand
CCCTGGCTGGCCGAGACGCTGAAAGCCCTGCGCGCTCCGGACGGCAGGGGGATCGATCCCGGCCCGGCCCTCAACGGAACCTTGCGGCCCTATCAGAGGGTGGGCCTCAAATGGCTGCATCTGCTCTCCGGGCTCGGGCTCGGCGCCTGCCTCGCCGACGATATGGGTCTCGGCAAGACGATCCAGGTGCTGTCGCTGCTGTTGGCCCGGCAGCGCAAGGATGGCCACGATCGGCCGAGCCTGCTGGTGGCGCCCGCGTCCCTGCTGGCCAATTGGGTCGCGGAAATCGAGCGGTTCGCCCCCAGCTTGAAGGCAGGGATCATCCATCCCTCGGCCATGACGGCGGATCAATTGAAAGAGATCACGCCGGCGCGGCTGCGGGAGTTCGATCTGGCGATCACCAGCTACGGTTCATTGCTTCGCATCCCGGCGCTTACCGAGACACTTTGGCAATTTGTCGTCCTCGATGAAGCGCAGGCGATCAAGAACCCGAACGCCAAGCAGACCAGGGCCGCGAAGGCCCTGAAAGGGGCCGCGCGCATCGCGCTGACCGGCACGCCGGTCGAAAATCATCTGGGCGACCTGTGGTCGATCTTCGACTTCATCAATCCTGGGTTGCTCGGAACGGCCCGGCAATTCACGACCTACACCAGGAATTTGGCGGAACGCGCGCACAATCCCTACGGGCCGCTTCGGGAATTGGTGCGGCCCTATATCCTGCGCCGGATGAAGACGGACAAAACCGTCATCGCCGACTTGCCCGACAAGACTGAGATCACGGCCCATTGCATGCTGAGCCGCAAGCAGGCCGCGATCTACGCCCAGACCGTGTCCGATCTTGCCAAAAGGCTTGAAGATTCGGCGGGAATCGAGCGCAAGGGAATTGTGCTCACGACGCTGATGCGGCTAAAACAGATCTGCAATCACCCATCGCAATGGCTGAACGACAATGTCTGGGCCGAGGAGGACAGTGGGAAGCTGGGCCGACTGCGGGAGATCGCCGAAGTGGTGGCGGCGCGACAGGACAAAATGCTGGTCTTCACCCAGTTCCGCGAGATGACGGCGCCGCTGCAGAATTACCTTGCGGGAATTTTCGGCCGGTCCGGCGTGGTGCTGCATGGTGGAACGGCGGTGAAGGATCGCAAGACTCTCGTTCGGAGCTTCCAGGAAGATGAGGCGGTGCCGTTCTTCATTCTGTCGTTGCGGGCAGGAGGCTCGGGACTGACACTGACGGCGGCGTCCCACGTCGTGCATTTCGATCGCTGGTGGAACCCAGCAGTCGAGAATCAGGCGACGGATCGCGCCTTCCGGATCGGACAGAAAAGGAATGTCCTGGTTCACAAATTCGTCTGCCGGGGCACGGTCGAGGAGAAGATCGACGCCATGATCGAAAACAAGAAATCCCTGTCCAATGAACTGCTCTCCGGTACCGGCGAAATCAATCTGACCGAGATGAAGAACGACGAGATCTTGCGGCTGGTCGCGCTCGATCTCAATGCGGCGATGAAGGACTGACGCGGGATGTCACGCTACGGGGGATGGGCGCCCTATGTCCCGGTCGCCGCGCGCCAGCGGCGGGCCCGGCGCGAGATGGACAAGCTGCGCAAGGAGGGGCGTTTCGTCGCGCCGGTGATCATCGAGGGACGCACCATCGCCGCTACCTTCTGGGGGAAGGCCTGGTGTCAGAATCTCGAAAGCTATCACGACTTCGAGAATCGCCTTCCCCGCGGTCGCAGTTATGTGCGCAACGGCTCGGTACTAGATCTCCAGATTACGCCGCTCGCGGTGAATGCGCTGGTGATCGGCTCGTCAGTTTACACGATTTCGGTGCGCATCGCGGCGGTGCCGAAGCCGCATTGGCAGTCCATCTGCCGGGACTGCACGGGCGGGATCGATTCCCTTGTGGAATTGCTGCAAGGACGATTTTCCAAGGCCGTCATGGAGCGAATTTGCCGTCAGGACAAGGGGCTTTTCCCCAGGCCGTCGGAAATCAAATTCTCCTGCAGTTGTCCCGATTTCGCCGCCATGTGCAAGCATGTCGCTGCGGTCCTCTACGGTGTCGGCGCGAGACTGGACGAAAATCCGGAGCTTCTGTTCCGGCTGCGTGCCGTGGATGAGAACGATCTGTTGGCCAATCTGGGTGCGGGTGCGCCGCTGTCGAAGACGGTGCCCGGCGCCGGGAAGATTCTGGCGGCCGACGACGTTTCCGCGCTGTTCGGGCTTGAAATGGCGGACGGCGATACGCCGGCGGTGCCGGAGGCGGGCGCGAGGAAGAAGGTTCGAACTCGCCCGAAGCCGGTCATGGCGAAGAAGTCTCCCTCCCCGCAGCCAGCAGCAAAACGGGTGCGATTACGCCAGGCAGGGAAGCCGGCGCTCGAACCGATCGAGGGTGTCGCGCCACTGCCGGCAATTCAGACCGCAACGCCCGCGAAACGTGCCCGTCGAGGTGCAACAATCGCCGAGCCGGTCAAGATTCCCCGCCGGGCGCCCGCCAAACCCGGATCGAAAAAGGTCTGGCCGGTGGCATTGAAAGCCCCTCTTCAATTGACGCAAGACGGATTTGTGAAGTGGTGGGAGTAACCGCCGTGCGTCGGCGGCACGGCCGATCCTCACGAAACATCGCGGGAGAGCGGAGATTGAAGGGGAGCGCCTATGCCGTTTGATCTCAGATCCGAGGCGTATGGCTGGCGCGAGGGATCGGCCTGAACCTTGCGGCGGGTCCGCATTCTTGGGCATCGAGTCGGATCATCATGACGGATCACTTCAACGTCGGCGATCCTGTGAGTTGGAATTCCGAGGCTGGACGCGTCTGTGGAACCATCGTTCGGGTGCACACACGCGATATTGATGTGAAACGCCCGTCGATGGCCGAACGCGATCAACCCATGCCCACACGTCGGCCCGCTTGCCAAACAAAACATTGATCCGCTGGGGGCGGCGGCTCACTTTATCGATCGCGCGTACCGGATCGCCGACAGCCTGGAGCTGGGCAACGCGGCCAAAAAACGGCGAGATTGGATCGCGGCGGATGCGGCCACCGCGAATTCACGTTGCCCGCAACGAGGATCGCAATCGCTGAGCGCGGGGAACCCGCAATCGCCCGCCTGCTCGCAGGAGGAATTCATGAGTGACGCACAAACCCCGATGACAGGCATCGATTTCGCCGAGGGGATCGACTTTGAGCAGCTGGCCGACGGCACTCCGCTACTCGGACATGTGGGTGACGAATTGGTCTTGCTGACCCGAAAGGGCGAGGAGGTGTTCGCGACCGGGGCGACATGTACCCATTATGGTGGTCCGCTCGCAGAAGGATTGCTGGTGGGTGATACGATCCGTTGTCCTTGGCATCACGCCTCATTCAACCTGCGCACCGGTGAGGCGTTGAGGCCACCGGCGCTCAATCCGATTGCGTGTTTCACGATTGAGCGTCAGGGAAGCACAATCCATGTTCGCGGAAAGCGCGCGCCGACACCAAGACGGCCAGCGGTATCGGCGGCCGATGCTCCGCGGTCGGTCGTCATCCTGGGCGGAGGTGCGGCCGGCAATTGCGCGGCGGAAACGTTGCGTCACGAGGGATATGCCGGTCGTCTGACGTTAGTGAGCGCCGATTCCTCGGTCCCCTATGACCGTCCCAATTTGTCGAAAGACTATCTTGCCGGCAATGCACAAGAAGAATGGATCCCGTTGCGCTCTCCCGAGTTCTACCAGGATAACGGGATCGAGCTTCGTCTCGCCACGCGCGCGACGGCGATCCATACCGGCCCCCGTGAGATTGAATTTCAGGATGGAAGCCGACTTCCTTTCGATACCCTTCTCATTGCCACCGGTGCCGAAGCCGCCCACCTCGACATACCCGGCGCCGACCTTCCCCACGTCCAGTATCTGCACTCACTTTCCGACAGCCGGGCGATTATCAAGCTGGCCGAGGCCGCGAAGCGTGCCGTGATCATCGGCGCAAGCTTTATCGGTCTCGAAGTGGCGGGGTCATTGCGATCGCGGAATATCGAGGTGCATGTTGTTGCACCGGAGGCGATCCCAATGGAGCGAATCTTAGGGCGCGAACTCGGAGGCCTCGTGCGAACCATCCATGAGGCGCATGGGGTCCACTTCCATCTTGGTACGATGCCCAGTTCGATCGATGGGACCGGCATCACCCTGCAGACGGGCGAGAAACTCCCCGCCGACCTCATCGTTGTCGGCATTGGCGTACGACCAAATCTTGACCTTGCCGAGAAAGCCGGCATTGCCATCGACCGAGGTGTCAACGTCGACGAATACCTGGAGACAAATATGCCGGGCATTTTCGCCGCCGGCGATCTCGCGCGATGGCCCGATCTGCTCACGGGGGATCGGATCCGCGTCGAACACTGGGTCGTTGCGGAGCGCCAGGGACAAGTGGCGGCACGGAACATGCTTGGAAGCCGTGAGCGGTTTAACGCCATACCGTTCTTCTGGAGCGCGCATTACGATGTGCAAATTCTCTATGTCGGTCACGCGGAGAGATGGGACAGGGTTGAAATTGGCGGCCGGATCGAAGCACGGGACTGCACGGTGACCTATTTTCGAGATAATCGTGCACTTGCCGTCGCGACAATCGGCCGTGATTTGGAAAGTTTGCGCGCCGAGCTCGACCTTGAAAGCCGGTAATGGAATCATAAACTGTCGCGGCCACGTTCCCGGGTCTCAACCGAGCATGCGCGCCCCTTCGGGCGCGCAAACTCGTATTGGTTTAACAAATCGAGACCGTACACGCCGGTCAGGTTTCGCGCTGCCGCCCGATATTCAGTGCAGTGATGCGAGCTTGACGTTTTTCATGCCCAGAGCCTGTGCAACATCGTACATCGCCTGGTTGAGGATTTTGTGAGTATTCTCATCGGCGGCATGATTGAATCTGGAATCGATGTCGGCCATTACCTCGACGTGGATGGTGTGCGATAGCGCCTTATCGAACAGATAGCCGGCCCAGAACTTACCGTCAGGTGCGGTCCCTGCCTCCACCAGCGTCCGGGCCAGCTTCGCACCTTTAAGGTCGGCCGGCGCGGCCGGCAGCTTGACGCCGGCGACGGTCGCCAGTTTGAGACCGTCATGGACGGCGAACGTCATGCCATTGATGAAATCTGTCACATTCTTCTTGCCGTACTCCTTGGTCAACTTGGCGACCTCGGCGTTGACGGTCTTTGCACCCAGCATCGATACGAGCGCTTTTGAGAACGTAAAATGTTGCGCCCCGCCGCCGGCCTTGACTAGCGCGGCCGTGACCTGCAGCGCCGGCGCGCCCTCATAGATCGGACCACCGAACCAATTGGTCGTCTGCGTGCCATAGGTGCCCGCGGCAAACGCCGCCGTGGAGAACAGCATGGCACCGAGGGCAATGGCCCCAAGCTTCAAATGCCGCGCATGCATGATTTCATTTCCTTTCACGTGCCTCAATGGACCACCGATCGTCAGCGCTGCGAGTCCTTATTAGCCTTCTAGGAAGCACGATCTCGAAAGCTGAACTCGTGTCAGCTTTGGCCGCCGTGCTCTTCGGGCAAAGCCCGTTGAGCCGTGCGCTCCGCCTTGTCCCAAGCACTGATCCTCTCGTACAGCCCGCCCATGTTTTCTCTGGCCGCGGCATCAAATATTCGATCCATTTTGTCGAAGAAGTGCCTGTCGAGATCGCCCCGATCGTTTGACGCAAGGCAGGCGATGGCGACCGGAAAGTACAGCCGTTCTTCGACGTTGAGGTGCTGCCGAAAGGCATGGACGAAATCGCGAGCCACACGGTCGAGCGCCTCGCGCGGCATCACTCCGCCACCGAGGATGGCCTCGATGGCCGCCATCAACGAATAGGCCCTATGTACGAGATCGTGATGGTTCTCCTCGAGATCGTCGATGGCCTTGGCGCTGATCGGATCGCAACCACGCAAGCGATCAAAGATGAGTTCCTCTCTCGGCCCGAGACAGCGGCTCAGATAATCGCGACAGTAGGCGATGCTTCCCAGAATGATGTCATAGTCGGGCGGTTCGCCGGCGTCGAAGATTGCGAGCTGGCGCTCAAGGGCATTGAGCATCGTGGCCACGTGTGAATGCTCCTGGCGCATCTCGCCGATGATTCTTGTTCCATTTGCGATCATTTCCCGCTCCACCTTAGAGTCGCCCAACGATCCGCCTTCCCAGATTTCGCGCACAACATATTTCCAATATATATGTTTATCAAATGAAGTGTTGTCGACTGACACGATGTCGCACGTACCGAATGAAAAATGGCTTGCGCAAGGCGCCGAGGAAGCCGCGGGAGTTCGGTCGCCGGCACCCAATCGGTCGATTTCACATGACCTGGCTGCCGCGCTGGTCGCCCGACCTGATGAGCGGCACGGCAAAGGAATATCTCGGTTTCGCCTCAATCGAGCAGGCCGACCGAACTTCCGGGCAAGGGGGCGCGATGGCGCAGGGCGATGGCCCCGTTAGCGGCCGACGCTATGCCGTGAACCCGATGCGGGCTGGTGCCACGGTTCCATGTGCTTCATCGGCCCGATGGAACAGAGCCAGTTCAAGGTTGCGGGCGGTTTTTCGGGCCCGATCGCGGAGTGCCGCATTGGCTGCGCCGGTGAAATGCTCCTCGACGGTTTGTTCAAAAAGGCTCAGCCAATGATCGATCAGCGCGGGGTTTATTCCGTTGACGCGCCGATGAATGGCAAGCATATCGCCTCTATACCTTTCGGCTATTCGCATTGCCGCGCCCCAGAACGCGCACATCCTTGCGATGTGAGCCTTCCAGCGGTCGCCGAGAGCTTTCGTGAAGATCGGCGCCAATTGTGGGTCGTGGCGCACTTTCCCATAAAAGGCATGGACGAGAACTTCGATCGATTCATCGGTGACGTCATCGAACTTCATAAAAAACCTCCGGCAACGCGCGCTTCGTGAGGCAATCCGGGAAGGTCACGATAATATATATATTGCCTCGATGTTTATGCCGGGCAACTCGCTATCGTCCCGCCGTATAGGTGTTTGATGTTAGCTGGCGCCGGTCGGCAGCAGCCGTTCTCCGATCACGTATCGCGCCTGCCAACCGGGCGGCGCGATTGCTTCTTGACCGGAAGGTATGACGACGGCGAACTCTGGCGCCGGTCCGAAAACCATCTGCCGGCGCCAACATACGGCATCGGGAAATCTCCCTCGCACGGGTTCGAGTTCGGCGCGCCAGTCGATCCCGCGCGGCCGCGTCAGCCATGTCACATGGTGACGATTCGGCAGATCGGGTGTGCCCCACATCCGTCCATAGAGTCCGCCGTAACCAACTTCCATCTCTGCCGCTGCCTCGTCATGGGGTCCTTTGGCGTGGCCCGCGACCGCGAACCCGTTGAGCGGATCGAGAGCCCAGGAGCCATCGACATAACACCAATCTTCATATCCCGCCCGGTCGGCGAGCCAGGGAACCCCTGGAATCCGATAGGAAGCGGCGCCACCGAAACCGGGCGGCGGTTGCTCCGAAAGACCGCGATGAAAACGCAACAGCGCGTCTTCGTAACGGCCCGCATCACTCGAGGCATGGGGACGATGCCAGAAGATGTAGGCAAGCATTTCTTGCTCCTTTCGACCAAAGCCCCCGGAAGCCATCCGGTCGCGCTGGAAATCGGCATGCCGAGCCGGGCGCCGCCGGCTCGTTGGTCGTGGCCATCATATGTTCATCCAATTGGCACGCGGCCCGCCACGTTTCTGCGTTCGCGCGCATCGCGGAGAATCGCCGCCACGCCGACGTCACCTTTCCCCGTTGGCCGCGGGTCTAATCGACCGCCATGTCTTTTTCGGCAAGCTCCTTTTTCGCGCTCACGTTCTTTGCGAGATGCGCGAGGCCCATGCCGCGGAGCACGTTGGGCGCCTTGGTGAATTGGATATTGTCATAGCCGACGATCTCGATGCGGTTGCCCCACGGGTCGCGGAAATCGAGGAACGGACCAGGGATCAGCTGGACACCGGCCGCCTTGAGCGCGGCGCGTGCCGTCTCCTTGTCGTCCACCACCAGCCCGACATGCCGGCCGTCGTCGGCGAGCTGTTTGCGGCCCTTTTGCAGCGCGATGAACTGATCGCCGAGATCGATGAACGCCATCCCGGCGCTCTTGCCGCGCAACTCGAAAGTGAAGATGCGGCCGTAGAACGCCAGTGCCTCCTCGATGTCGCCGACCTCCAACGCGATATGGTTGAAGCCGACGAGACGTGGTTTTGCCGATTCGACCATGTGACGCTTTCCCTCGACTAATGCATCCGTGCCGCGGCGTGCAGAAAGAGCGCGTCGCCCGTCACCTCATAGGCGCGAAACGCCGCCTCCGTCAATTTGATCGCGTGGACATTGGATTGTCTCGCCAACCCCTCGATCCGGGTACGATCGAAGGTGGGCACGGACTCCGCCGGGGTCTGGCCTGCCGCGGCCAACTTGCCATGCGTCCGGGCGAAGCCCTCGGCGGCGAAACGATGTGCCCGCGCGCCGCCATGGTCGCCGAGAAGCATGTATCCCATCGGCCCGGTGACATAATGAAGGACGACGATGCTCGGATTGCGCAGGAAGGCGGCCGCACCGCTGCGGGCATAATCCAACATCGTCTCGGCGTCGGCGGCGCCGTCGGCGGTATCCGGCGGCGCGCCGCGGATACCGATCGCCCACAGCGCCAACCCGCGGGCCAATTCGGCGCGCCGCGCCGGCGTATCGTCGTGGTCGAGCGCCCGCGTCGCGTGGCCGGTCCGGATCAGCCCGTGAAACAGCAGCGCACCCGGTTCGTGGGCGAAACGCGGAAGCCATGTCGCCAAGACATCGGCGAATGGGCGCCGGTCGAGCGCGTCGTCGAAATAGGCGATCCAGTCGCCGTGACAGTCGCGCCGTCCGAGCGCCGCTTTCCAGTCCGCCGCGATCGCGATGCCGGCGGTGGGCGCGTCATAGGATCTTGGGCGCTGTCGCGCGATCCAGCCCTTGACCTGCTCGCCCAGACCGAGCGCCACCAGCGCCTCCGCGCCCATGGTGGCGTGATCGACGAAGCCCGTCACCGGTTGGAACGGGTCGCTCTTCGCGAACGTCTCGTAGACCCGATCCAGTGCGCGCTCACCCGGTCGGTCGCCGTTCGCCAAGAATTGCGAGACCCCGGCGTGTGCCAAACCCTGTGCCATGACCGTCGCCCCTTGCCAATCCGATCGACAACCGGCAGGATACACGTTGAAGCTAACTTTAAGTCAAGAGTCTTGCTCGGCACCGGGATGACATGACGGGCGGTTTTCTAACGATCGGTGAGGTGGCACGGCGAAGTGGGGTCGCGGCATCGGCGCTGCGCTTTTACGAGGCGCGCGGCCTGATCGCGTCGCAACCGCGCGCCGGTGCCGGTCAGCGCCGGTTCGTCCGCTCGGTGCTGCGACTGATCGCCTTCATCGTGTTCGCGCAGCGGATCGGATTATCGCTTGACGAGATCAAGGCCGAACTCGCCCGGCTACCCAACGGTCGTGTGCCGACCGCACGCGATTGGTCGCGGCTGTCGGAGCCGTGGCGCGCCCGGATCGATCGACGCATCGGCGAACTGGAGCGGCTGCGAGACGGGTTGACGCAATGCATCGGTTGCGGCTGCCTCTCGCTCGACCGCTGCCGGCTGGCCAATCCCGGCGATCGCGTCGCCGTACGCGGTTCGGGGCCCCGCTTCTGGCTGGATGGCGGGCCGCGATTGAATCGCAAGGCCGGTTGAACATCGGCGCCAAAATCCCGGCAAAGCGGCCGACGCCCGCACACCACCGCCGAGAATCTGCTGGACACCGCCCTTGGCACGCGGCGCAGCCTGCAGCTTCCGCAGCCATCGAGGGCAGCGGCCTGCCCAAGAATCAGCTTTACAAGTATCTGATTCATATGGCTGAATTGGCGGACCCGACACGATTCGAACGTGCGACCTCTGCCTTCGGAGGGCAGCGCTCTATCCAGCTGAGCTACGGGTCCCCAAACAGGGCGGTTCTGCTTACCGCTGCGCGCCGGCCGACGCAAGCGGCATGGCGGCATGCTCCGGCCCAAGCGGCGGTCCCAGCGGCGGCCCCAAGG
>JBOHLV010000094.1:0-14776 GCA_050729815.1 Allostellaceae bacterium | reverse complement strand
CGGCGCAAGCTCGGCATCAAAAGCGTCGTGTGTTCGACCGCGAAATTCCCCGGCTCCGACTATAGCTGTAATGGCATCGCCAAATGGGGCAAGAAATTTGGGGTCAAGGTGATCTCGATTTATTCGGATCCGGTTTCGCCGGACTATAATTCGCTGGTCCTGCAAATCATGCAGACCGGGGCGGATGCCGTCATGATTTACGGCGTCGATGCGCAGGGCACGCAGATCATGGGCGATGTTGAACAGCAGGACGGCGCCGCCAAGATGAAATGGCTGGCCCCGACTTCCTACTACACCGTGCGATTCCCCGGCTCCATCGACAACAAATATTGGAGCAACCGGATGTGGGTGAACACGGAACTGGCGCCGCTGGACGAGAAGGGCAAGGACAATCAGAACTGGATCGCGGTGATGGATGCCTACGGCGGAAATTCGCTGCGCGACAGCTTCAGTCAGGCCGGCTATATCGCCGGGCGGATCGCGGTGCGTGCCATGCTCACCATCAAGAATCCGGCCGACATCAATCGCGCTTCGGTGACGAAGGCGGTGGAGAACATGACGCCCTATAAGACCGACATCCTGTGCGGTCCGTGGTATTGGGGCGGACCCGAGGCAACCCAGCACCAAGCCAATCACATCACCCGCACGGTGGTTGTGTCGAACGGCAAGTGGAAACGGGTCGAGGGCTGCTTCCCGGATCTCGATCCCGATCTGCAACCCATCATCGCCCTGGAGAAAAAGCTTGGCATCAACAAGAAATACGATGCGATGTACGAGAAGTTGATGGGCGAGTAGGGAGCGAGCCGATCATTGTGGTAATAGTCGGTAATCACTCGCCATCTTGACGAAACAATGAGAAGCGCCCAAGGTCGCTTTTTGATATTAGATAAGAGCGACGGCAAATTGCCGTGCGCCAAATACGGGCCGTGGTGCCCGGGGGAGGGGTTCGATGTATCGTTTTGCGTGCTTGATTTCCGGGTTCGTGGTGGCGGCCGCGCTGGTGATGGCCGGTCCGGCGTTTGCCAAGCCCGATTGCGGGATGAACACCGGCAAGCCGGCGACCGGCAAGCCGATCCCAATCGGCGCCGTCACCTCGGCCAGCGGTATCGGCAGCTTCCAGGAAGCCGACCTTGCCGTGCGCGCCTATTTCGATTGCGTCAATGCCAATGGCGGCATCCATGGCCGGCCGATCCTCTATCGCGACAAGGACGATCAGAGCAAGGTCAACGTCGCCCAGCAGGCGGCGCAAAGCCTGGTCGAGGACGATGGCGACTACATCCTGATCGGCAGCACCAGCTTCATCGAATGCCTCGCCAATTCGCAATATTACATCAAGATGCACATCCTCGATATCGGCGAGGGTATTCCGCCGCAATGCTATGAGTCGAAGAACATCGCCGAACTCAACGCCGGCCCCCGGCAAAGCGCCGTCGGGGCGGTCGATTACGCGCGGCGCAAGCTCCACGTCAAGAGCATGGTGTGCGTGACCTATCGGCTGCCGGGCGCCGATTATTCCTGCGGCTCGAAGAGCGCGCCGGGCGGCGTCTACGATTGGGCAAAGCATTTCGGGATCAAGGAAATCAGCATCTATCCCGATCCGTCCTCCCCCGACTTCAATTCGATCATCCTGCAGATCATGGCGACCGGGTATCAGTCCGTCCAACTCCTGTTCGTCGATCTTCAGGGAACGCAGCTTCTCAACGCCGCCGAACAACAGGACGCCGCCGCCAAGATCGACTTTACGGCGCCGACCTCGTTTTACACCACGCGTTTCCCCAGTTCGATCGACGACAAATATTGGAACAACCGGCTCTGGATCAACACCGAGGCGGGCCCGATGTACGGCAAGGGTAAGGACAATCAGAACTGGGTCGCGGTGATGAATGCCTATGGCAAACACTACCTGCGGGACAGCTTTTCTCAGTTGGGTTACATGGGCGCCCGGATCGCGGTCAGGCAGATGCTGACGATCAAGAATCCGGCCGATATCAATCGCGCGACCGTTACAAAAGCGATTGAGAACATGAAGCCCTACGATACCGACATCGTGTGCGGGCCGTGGTATTGGGGTGGACCGGCCGCGACCCGGCACCAAGCCAACCACATCACCCGTATCTGGACGATCCATAACGGCAAGTTCAAGCTTGTCGAGGGCTGCTACCCCGATCTCGATCCGGGCCTCAAGCCAATCATCGCGATCGAAAAGAAAATGGGTATCAACAAGAAGTACGACGCCGAATACGACGCGGCGATGGGATACAAATAACTGTAAGACCGGCGCCGGGCCGCCTTAAGAAGGCGGCCAGTGGCTCGGTTTGGGACCCGGTCTCGTTCCGCGAGATCGGGTTTTCTTTGGGTGCGACGGCACTGCAGCAACATTGCATTTTTTTAAGACAATTCGATCCAGCGACCGCGCTAAGCTACATGCCGCTTGCCGTCGCGTCGGGGACTGCGGTAATTCCAAGGGCCGCCGCCCCCGTTGCGTTGAGGCGGCAATGATGGATCAAATCGTGTCAAGGGAGGATGCTGATGAGGCGTTTGGTGTATTGGTTGTCGGGGATCGCCATCATTGCCGCGATGGCGGCGGCGGGGCCGGCGATGGCGAAGCCCGATTGCGGTATGAACACCGGCAAGCCTGCGCATGGCAAGCCGATCCCGGTCGGTGCCGTCACCTCGGCGAGCGGTATTGGCAGCTTCGAGGAAGCCGACCTTGCCGTGCTCGCCTATTTCAAATGCGTCAATGCCAATGGCGGGATTCACGGCCGGCCGCTGGTCTATTATCAAGGGGATGATCAAAGTCAGCTTTCGGTCGCGGCCCAGGCGGCGCAGAAGCTGGTCCATGATGACGGCGTCGACATCCTGGTCGGCAGCACCAGCTTCATCGAGTGCATCTCCAATGCTTCCTACTACCAGAAGCACAACGTGCTCGAGATCGGGCTCGGCATCCCACCGCAATGCTATCAGTCGAAGAACATCGCCGAAGTGAACGCGGGCGCGCGACAGAGCGGTCTCGGTGGTGCCGACTTTGCCCGCCGCGTGCTTCACGCCAAGAGTCTCGTCTGCACGATCGGCAATATCCCGGGCTCGAAATACAGTTGCGGCGGCATTGAGAAGTGGGGCAAGAAGTTTGGCGTCAAAGTGACGAGCATCTATTCCGACCCGACCTCGCCCGACTTTAGCTCGCTCGTCCTGCAGCTCCTCGCGACGCATGCCGATGCCGTGATGACCTATGGCGTGGCGCCCCAGGGCGTGCAGATCCTGAGTGCCGCCGAACAGCAGGATGGCGCGGCGCAGATGAAGTGGACCGCGCCGACCTCCTTTTACACGGTCAATTTCCCGAAGGCGATCGACAGCAAATATTGGAACAATCGCTATTGGGTGGATATCGAGGCGGCACCGCTCGACAGCACCGGCACGGACAACCAGAATTGGTGGGCGGTCGAGAAAGCCTATGGCGGCAAGAATGATCTCTTGGACAGCTTCGCTCAGCTCGGCTATGTCGCCGCGCGCATCACGGTAAGGGCGATGCTGACGATCAAGAATCCGGCCGACATCAATCGCGGCACGGTGACGAAGGCGGTCGAGAACATGACCCCCTATCACACCGACATCCTGTGCAGTTCATGGTATTGGGGCGGACCGAAAGCGATGATCCACAATGCCAACCATGTCACGCGGATCATGACGATCCATAACGGCAAGTGGAAGCTGGTCGAGGGTTGCTTTCCCGATCTCGACCCGGGCCTCAAGCCGATCATCGCCCTCGAGCAGAAGCTCGGCGTCCACAAAAAGTGGGATGCAATGTACGAGAAGCTGATGCACGAAGCGAAATAACGCCAGCATCCGACGGAGACGCCGGCCAGCAAAATCATGCCGGCCGGCGCATCCGGCACGCGATCAAATCTGAATCGTTGCACATTATCACGGTTCGCATCTTGACGGGTCGGTGGAATTCGCGCAGGCTCCCGGCCAATGAAATGACCGCATCACGCTGGATGTGATGCGGTCACAAGTAAAAACGATAACGGCCTTGTTGGTCGCAGAGGGAGGGTGTCGATGAAGCGTGTCCTGTATTGGCTTTCCGGAATCATGGTCATCGCTGCTTTGACGGCGGCCGGGCCGGCCTTTGCAAAGAAGCCGGATTGCGGCATGAACACCGGCAAGGCCGCGACCGGTAAGCCGATTCCGGTCGGCGCGGTTACCACGCTGACGTCGGGGCAGGGCAACTACGACGAGATTCCACCCGCCGTCGATGCCTATTTCAAATGCGTCAATGCCAATGGCGGCATCTATGGCCGGCCGATCAAATATTATGTCGAGGACGATGAAGGCCGCCTCGACATCGCGGCGCAGGCGGCGAAGAAAGTGGTCGAGGATGATGGCGTCTATGTGCTGATCGGCAGCACCAGCAACGTCGCCTGCATCGCCAATGCCGCCTATTACGTGAAGATGGACGTGCTCGAGATCGGCGAGGGCGTGCCGGCGCAATGCTTCCAGTCGAAGAACATCGCCGAGGTCAATGCCGGCGCCCGGCAAAGCGGCATCGGCGGCGCAGATTTCGCGCGGCGCGTGCTGCATGCCAAGACCCTGGTCTGCTCGATCCCCAAATTCCCCGGCTCCGAGTATATCTGCGGCGGCGAGGAGGAATGGGGCAAGAAATACGGCGTCAAGGTCACCAGCATCTATTCGGATTTGAACTCCCCGGATTACAGTTCGTTGGTGTTGCAGATTCTGGCTACCCATGCGGACGCGGTCATGATCTTCGGGACGGCGGATATTGGCGTCCAGATCATGAATGCGGCGGAACAGCAGGACGCGGCCGCACACATGAAATGGACCGCGCCGACCTCGTTCTATACAACCCGGTTTCCAGGCTCGATCGATGGGAAATACTGGAACAACCGACTGTGGGTGAATACCGAACTGGCGCCGCTCGACGAGAAGGGCCCCGACAACCAGAATTGGCTCGCGGTGGAGAAGGCTTACGGCGGCAAGAACGCCGTTCTGGACAGCTTCGCCCAGGCCGGCTACATCGCCGCGCGCATCGCGGTTCGGGCCATGCTGACGATCAAGAACCCGGCCGACATCAATCGAAAGACCGTAACGCACGCGATCCGCAACATGTCGCCCTACAAGACGGACATCCTTTGCGCGCCATGGTATTGGGGCGGCCCCGAAGCGACCCAGCACCAGCCTAACCACACGACGCGCATGGTGGTGGTGTCGCACGGCAAGTGGAAGCGGGTCGAAGGTTGCTTCCCCGATCTCGATCCCGGGTTGAAGCCGATCATCGCCCTGGAAAAGAAGCTTGGCGTTGACAAGAAATACGATACTGAATACGAAACCGCGAAGTAGTATGGCGTTGCAGATCCGGACTCCGAGGGGTCGGGTCCGGACCTTGCCTCAACTGGCTATCGGACGTTACCGCGCATGAATCTCCTCCCTTTCGTCGTCTCGGGGATCGGCCTGGGGGGCATCTACGCCCTGTCGAGCGTCGGGCTGGTGATCCTCTATCGCGCATCGGGCACGCTCAATTTCGCCTTCGGCGCGTTCGGCGGTCTCGCGGCGTTTCTCGCCTGGGATCTGGGACGTCGCGGCGTACCCGCGCCGCTTGGCTGGATCATCGGCATCCTTGCATCGACCCTCATCTCCTATGCCTATGGTCGCATCGTCGCGCCGCGGATGGCGCATCGCGAGCGCGTGGTGCGGGCGGTGGCGACGCTGGCACTGGCGCTGTTCCTGCTCGGCGGCATGGCCTGGTATTACGGCGTCGGCATAGCCCGGCGACTGCCATTGCCGACCGATTTCGACTTCATCGTGCTGTTCGGGGTGCGGGTCTCGGCGACGCGGCTCATCGCGCTTGGCATGGCCCTGCTCATGGCCGGCGGCACCGGTGTCCTGTTGAACCGGACCCGGATCGGGCTCGGGATGCGGGCACTGGCAAGCGACCGCAATATCAGTTCCGGGATCGGGATCAAGGTGGTGCAGATCGATTCCTTCGCCTGGCTCGTGAACGGCGCCTTCGCCGGCGTTGCCGGGATCTTGCTGGCCAATCTCAATCGCCTCGATCCGGCATTCCTGACATTTCTGGTGATTCCGGCGATCGCGTCGGCCATTCTGGGCCGGCTGTCGTCGCTGATCGGCGCGTTCATCGGCGGCATGGTCGCAGGCTTGCTTGAAGCGGTGTTGACCGGCGTGCCTGCCGTCGCGGATTTCCGGAGTGCCGGACCCTATGTGGCGGCCCTGGTGTTCATGAGCATCGTCGGTGCCGGACGCGGCGTGGGGGCGAGCGAATGACAGGAATCGACAAGACGGCGATGCTACCCGGGGTTGGCGGGCGCGCCGGGGAAGTGACGCCGACGCTCCGCCTGGCCGCGATCGTCATCATCCTCGGTCTTTTCACCGGCATCATCGGTCTGACGGTGTCGGGCGGGTTCTGGCTGTCGAACCTGACCCAGGCATTTTGCACCGTGCTCGCGCTGATGGGGTGCGCCTTGCTCTATGGCCAGCTCGGTCTCGTCTCGCTGTGCCAATGGGCGCTGGTCGGCGTCGGCGGCTGGATCAGCTTGCGCATCTATTTCTGGTTCCATCCGCCTTTCGTCGTGACCATGCTGGCGGGCGGGGTCGGCGCCTCGGTGATCGGCATGATCTGGGGCTTGCCCGCGCTGCGCATGCGGGGCCTCTATCTCGCGCTCGTCACCCTGATGCTCGCCGGCGCGTTTCAGGTGCTGATCACGGTGACCAGCTTTCCGGTCGGCGGACCCGGCTTCCTCGGCCAGGTCGGCGCCAGCGGCAACGCCCGTATCATGATGGCGCGGCCGTTCTATGCCGCGAGCGATTCCGCCTATTTCGTGTTCTGTGGCGTGGTGACGCTGCTCGCGATCCTGCTCGTCGAGTTTCATCGTCGCTCGAAACCAGGCCGGGCCTGGGCCCTCATCCGCAAGAACGAGCAGATGGCGATGGCGAGCGGCGTGCGGATCGTATTCTACAAAGGGTGGGCCTTTGCCCTTTCAGGCTTTCTCGCGGGCGTGGCCGGCTGTCTCTTGGCGGGGTTGTTCGGCCAGCTTGATGCCAGCGCGTTCGACCCGACGCAATCGATCAATGTTTTCATCGGCACATTGCTTGGCGGCGCGAACGTGTGGCTGGGGCCGTTCCTCGGCGGCCTCCTGACCCAGATCGTCCCCGCCATACTGATTAACTTTAACGTCAACCAATATGTCGGCTTGTTGTTTTTCGGCGCGGCGTTGATGCAGGCCTTGACGGTGGCGCCGGAAGGCATCGGCGGGCAATTGACGGCGCTTTCGGAATTCCTTTACGGCAAGATGACGAAGCGGCGTCTCACATGATCACGATCAAGGCGTTGACCGTTCAGTTCGGTGGGGTTCGGCCGCTTGATGGGCTCGAAGGCGAATTCCGCGCTCCCATCTGCGGACTGATCGGTCCCAATGGTGCCGGCAAGACCACGCTGCTCAACGTGCTTTCCGGGTTCGTCACGCCGGTCAAGGGCGATGCAGAGCTCGATGGTGTCTCGTTGCGGGGCATGTCGCCCGTGCGGCGTGTGGCGGCTGGCCTGCGCCGGACGTTCCAGCAGGAGCTGGTCGTCAATGAGCTGACCGCGCGCGAGAACATCCAGGCGATCGCCGATCATGTCGTGCCGGGACGGCAGGCGCGCGAGGATGTCGATGGCACGCTCACCTTTGTCGAGCTGAAGCAGCGGGCGAACGTCGTCGGTCATCAACTGAACCTCTATGAGCGACGCATGATCGAAATCGGCAAGACCCTGATCGGGCGGCCCAAAGCGATCCTGCTGGACGAGCCCGGCGCCGGCCTCAACGATTCGGAAACCGAGCGGTTGCGGCGGCTCCTGGTTCAGATTCCGGAGCGGTTCGGCGCTCAACTCATCCTGATCGATCACGATGCCGACCTGATCTCGTCCTTGTGCGTCGATACCATGGTGCTGGATTTCGGCAAGCTGCTCGCTTTCGGGCCGACGCGCGCGGTGCTCGATGATCCGGCCGTTCGGCGCGCCTATCTGGGGACGGAGTGAGGCTATGGCCGAGAGTGCACTTATCGTCAAGGATCTGGTCGTCGAGCGCGGCGGCAGAGAAGTGCTGCATGGAATTTCGCTGGAGCTGCGGCCGGGGCAGTTGACGGCGCTTCTGGGCGCGAACGGTGCCGGGAAATCGAGCTCGGTCATGACCATGTCGGGCGTGCTGGCGGCGAAGTCGGGCAGCGTCACGCTCGACGGCGTCGAGATGATAGGAAAGCCGCCGGAGGTGGTGCGGCGCAGCGGCATCGCCAGGGTCGCCGAGGGCCATCCCGTGCTGACCGGAATCTCCGTGATCGACAACCTACGCGCGGCCGGGATGATGCATTCACGCCGCGATGCCGAGCGCGAAGTCGAAGCGGCGCTGGCGCTATTTCCAGAATTGCGCGAGCGCCTGCGCGTCAACGCCGAGAATCTTTCCGGCGGCCAAAAGCAGATGGTGGTGGTGGCGCAGGCCCTGATCGCGCGCCCGCGCTATCTCCTGATCGACGAATTATCGTTCGGATTGGCGCCCGCCATCGTGGTCCGCCTCGGCGAGACCTTGAAGACGATTGCCGAGCGCGGCGTCGGCATCCTCTTGATCGAACAGTTCACCACCCTCGCGCTGAAGCTCGCCTCCCGCGCTTACGTCATGGAGCGCGGCGAGATCGCGTTTGCCGGAGACGCCGAGGAATTGAAGCGCCGCCCGGAGATCCTGCACGGCGCCTATCTCGCCTCGGGCAAGGCCGGAGCAGCGGCTTAGCGGGTGCTTAACCGCCCTTGCGTCTCGATATTCTTCGGTCCAAATTACAGGTGTTTAGCGCCTGTCATTGGAGCGGGTCATGAAGAAACCGACCGCGATCAAACCGTCATCGCGACGTGGTCGCAAGCGCGTCGTGGCACCGGCACGCCGGCGCGACGCCAGCGTTATGTCGCGACGTGCCATGCTGGTCGTCGCCGGCGGCACGGCGACCGGCGGCTTCCTCGGTCGTCATTGGCTTGGGCACCTATTGTCACAACCGGATGCGATCGGCACCGCCGGACTGCCGCGGCCGATGGAAGAAGCGCCCCTGCCGCGTGACGTGCATGTCGCCGTGGCGCAAACGCGCCCGCCCCGGCCACCGGTTGCGACGCGCGCGATGCCCGTGGCAAAGGTTCCGCCGGCTCATATCACCGAAGCCTCGCTCGAAGTGCCACCCCCCGCGCGACTGTGGCGAAGCCCGCTGGTGCCGCCGCGCCCAGCGGAACCAAAGCATCGCGAAGCGGTCTGGCTGCGCCATGCGCGTCCCTTCATCGATACCGGCAATGTCCCGGCGGTCGCCATCGTGGTCGACGATCTCGGCCTGAGCTATATCTATTCCCGCCGGGCAATGGCTTTGCCCGAGAACGTCACCACCGCGATCATGACCTATGCGCCGCGTCCGGCGGAATGGGTGGCACGCGCACGGGCGGCGCGGCACGAAATCCTCGTCCATGTGCCGATGCAGCCGATCAATCCCCGGATCGACCCGGGTCCGCGGGCGCTCACCGTCTCGCTGTCGGACGCTCAGATTCTCGATCGGTTGCGGTGGGGGCTTGGCCGGCTCGACGGCTATGTCGGCGTCAACAATCACATGGGCAGTCGCTTCACCCAGGATCATCCCGGGATGAAGGTGGTGATGGAAGAAGTGAAATCCCGCGGCCTCCTGTTCCTCGATTCCGTTACCATCGCCGGCACGGTGGGCGCCGCGACGGCGCACTCGCTGCATGTACCGTGCGCCGAGCGGAACGTGTTTCTCGATGACGAGCCGACGATCCCTTATGTCTCGGGACAATTGCGGGTGCTCGAACGCTTCGCCCGCCGTCATGGCTCGGCGATCGCCATCGGCCATCCCCATGCCGCCACGCTGGCGGTGCTGGCCGATTGGGTGCCGCATGCGGCCGCGCGCGGCATCGCCGTCGTGCCGTTGACTTCGGTGCTGCGCCGCGAGGCGGCACGGGCCTGACCCTCCGAAGCTTGGGGCTTGACGGCGATGGCTGTTTTTCGCTAGGTGACGTTATAACATAACGTCATTTTCGGAGGTGGCGATGGCCGCAGCGAGGGCGCTGATCCTTCTATTGATGGTGGCTGTCGGTGCCATGGCGGCCGAGGCGCGGGCGGCGCCGATCGCCGTCGTCGCGGCGGAGAATTTCTATGGCAATGTGGCGCGCCAGATCGGCGGCGCGCATGTTCGTGTCACTAGCGTCCTCGCCAACCCGAACGAGGACCCGCATCTGTTCGCGGCCAGCCCGTCGGCGGCCCGTGCGGTCGCGGCCGCGCGCATCGTCGTCTATAACGGCATCGGGTACGACAGTTGGATGGTGCGGCTGCTCGCCGGTTCGCCGAGTGCCGGGCGCGGGACGATCGAGGTCGCAAGGCTGATGCATCGCAAGCCCGGCGACAATCCCCATCTCTGGTACGATCCCGAAACGATGCCGCGTTATGCCATGGCGCTGGCCGCGCTCCTGGAACGGGACGACCCCGCCCATCGCGCCGACTACCAGCGCAATCTCGCGGCGTTCCAAGCTTCGCTCGTGCCCTTGGACACCAAGATCGCGACGATGCGCACGAAATATCACGGCGTCGCAGTGACCGCGACCGAACCAGTCTTCGGGTATATGGCGTCGGCGCTCCTCTTGAACATGCGGGATCGGCGCTTCCAGCTCGCCGTAATGAACGGCACTGAACCCGGCGCGTCCGATCTCGCTCACTTCGAGACGGATTTGAGGCAACATCGAGTCCGCGTTCTCCTCTATAACGACCAGACGGAAGAGGCGCTGACCAGCAAGATGAAAACTATCGCCAACGCCGCTGGCATCCCGGTTGTCGGCGTGAGTGAGACGGAGCCTGCCGGTAAAGGTTATCAGACCTGGATGATGGACCAGTTATCGGCGCTCGACGCCGCATTGATGCGGTCTCGGTGAACACCGTCGAGTTTGACGGCGTGACGCTGGCGCATGATGCGCGCGCCGTGCTGTCGGGTGTCGACGCCGCAATTGCCGAAGGCGAGTTCATTGGAGTCCTCGGACCCAACGGTGCCGGCAAGACGACGTTGTTGAAGGCCATTCTCGGGGTGGTGCCAGCCGTGTCGGGGGAAATCAAGGTGCTCGGCCGGCCGCCGCATGGCGGTGCGGCAATCGGCTATTTGCCGCAGCGCCGCAGCGCGATTGCAGATCTTGGGCTTCGTGGCCGCGACTATCTCGCGAGCGCCGTGCGCGGGGAGAAATGGGGCCTGCCATTGCTGTGGGCCGCCGACCATGCCGAAATCGCGCGGGTGCTCGATCTGGTCGACGGGCAGGCATTGGCGGTACGGCCGCTGTCGCGAATGTCGGGCGGCGAAATGCAGCGTCTATTGCTGGCGAAGTCGCTTATGGGAACACCCCGGCTGCTGCTGCTCGACGAGCCGCTAATGAGCCTCGATCTTCATTTCCAGGCGGAAGTCGTGTCGCTGATCCGGCGGGTGCAGAAAGAGCTAGGCCTTACCGTTCTGTTCACCGCACATGAACTCAACCCGCTTCTCGGCGTCATGGATCGCGTTTTCTATCTCGGCTATGGCCGAGCCGTGCTCGGCGCCGTGGACGATGTCATCACCAGCGAGGTGCTGACGCGACTCTATCGCACGCCGATCGATGTGCTGCGCGTCGGCGGCCGGGTCATCATCATTTCGGCCGAGGGCGAATTGAACGTTCATGCTCATCAGCACGATCTTTGACTACGATTTCATGCGCGCGGCCTTCCTGGCCGGCACGATCGTCGCAATCGTAGCCGGTGCCGTCGGCTATTTCCTGGTGCTGCGCCAACTCGCCTTTGCCGGTCATGCCCTGTCGCATGTCGGGTTCGCGGGCGCGACTGGCGCCGTCGTCATCGGGGTGGCGCCGCTCTGGGGCCTCGTCGTCTTCACCTTGCTCGCCGGCATCGGCATGGGCCTGTTCGGCGAGCAGTTGCGCGGCCGCGACGTCGCAGTCGGCGTCATCCTGTCGGTGTCATTGGGTCTCGGCGTCCTGTTTCTTCATTTTTATACGTCATTCGCGGTCCGGGCGACGTCGCTGCTGTTCGGCGACGTGCTCGGGGTGGATATAAGCGACGTATGGCGGCTTCTGGGCCTCGGCGCGCTGTCGCTGATCGGCCTCGGGATCATTTCACGGCCGCTGTTGTTCGCGACGATCGACCCGGAACTCGCCGAGGCAAAGGGCTTGTCCTTGCGTCTTGTCGGCGTGCTGTTTCTTGTTCTCGTAGCACTTGCCGTCTCCGAGGCGACGCAAG
This sequence comes from Allostellaceae bacterium, assembly GCA_050729815.1. GTDB lineage: Bacteria > Pseudomonadota > Alphaproteobacteria > ATCC43930 > CGMCC-115725 > JAATGI01. The sequence continues at coordinate 2,468 of JBOHLV010000094.1, read as the reverse complement.
TTGTCGGCATTCTTCTTGTCTTCGCCCTCATGGTGGGGCCGGCGGCCGCGGCGCTGCGGTTGTCGCATCGGCTGTGGACTGGCTTCGTCCTTTCGATTCTGCTCGCGCTGGCGGAGACCTGGATCGGGATCGTGCTCGCCTTCGTTACCGACTGGCCGCCGAGCTTCTGGATCACGTTCTTGAGCTTTCTCGCCTTCGTTGCGAGTGTCGTCGCGACGCAATCAAGGCGAAGCACGAAAGGTGTGGCGGCAGCAATTTGAGCGGCGCTGTTATTGGAATCCCGCTCATCAGCGCTCAATTGCCGCAGGGGACGAAATCCGCTAGTGATGATGCGGCGCTCGCCGCGAGGTTGCCTTTGTCGATGGGGCTGGTTGGCCCGGGGTGAGATCGACAAGAGACGGGGGGCGAGGCAAGGCGGCTCGTGGCCGCGATTGAGGCGGAGGATCGTCGGAAGCATGTTATTGGAGAAGCTCACGGGCGCTGAAGCGATCCGTAGTCCTGTCGCCACGGCGCAGCCGGTCAGAGCCACCAAACGGAATGATTTTTCGCACGCGTGGCGTCTCACCAAACCCTATTTCCAGTCCGAAGAACGATACTTGGCGTGGATCCTTCTGGCGGCGGTGGTGGCGCTCAACCTCGCCAATGTCTTTGTCCATGTCCGCATCAACTACTGGGTCCATGACGAATATAACGCGCTTGGCCAGTATAATTGGGATGCCTTCATCCACCAGTTCTATATTTTTCTGGTCCTGTCCGCGTTCAATATCGGGATCACGGTCTACGCGCTCTATCTCAACCAGATGCTGCAGATCCGCTGGCGGCGGTGGTTGACGCGAAGATACATCGCCACCTGGTTGGCGGATCGCACCTATTTTCGTCTGCAGCTTGTGGGCGGCGCAACCGACAATCCCGACCAGCGCATCCAGGAAGATCTCAATCTCTTCACGACCTATGTGATGAGCCTTTCCATCGGGTTGATGACATCGGTGGTGTCTCTGTTCTCGTTCCTGTTCATCCTGTGGCAACTGTCTGGGCCGGCGTTGATTCCGCTTGGCAGTTGGGGAACTTGGTATGTCCCCGGCTATCTCGTCTGGGCGGCGCTCATCTATTCCGGCATCGGCACTTGGCTCGGTATCAAGGTGGGCCGGCCGCTGGTACCCTTGAATTTCGCCCAGCAGCGCTTCGAGGCCGATTTCCGCTACAGCCTCATCCGCTTGCGGGAGAATGCCGAAAGTGTCGCCTTCTATGGCGGCGAGGCCCCGGAAACGGGCATTTTCAGACATCGCTTTGCCAGCGTCGTCGACAATTTCTATCGCATCATGGTGCGGCGGAAGCATCTATCCTGGTTTACGGCCAGCTATACCCAGGCCGCCATCGTGTTTCCGATTCTGGTGGCGGCGCCACGCTATTTCGCCAAGCAGATCGAGCTTGGTGGGTTGATCCAGGTCATTGGCGCCTTCGGAATGGTGCAGAACGCGCTTTCCTTCATCATCAATTCCTACCCCGACATTGCCGCGTGGCAAGCATGTACCGAACGGTTGAGCACCTTCGACGGCCGCATGCGCGAGGTCTCGGCCGCCATCCATGCGCCCCAGAAAATCGCATTCAACCGCGGTGCTGGCGTAGAAGTCCGCAACCTCGATATCGATCTGCCCGATGGCACGGCATTGCTCCGGAAGGTCTCGTTCGCCGTGGCGCCGGGCGAGGCCATCCTGGTGATCGGCCCCACCGGGGCTGGCAAAAGCACGATGCTACGCGCCATGGCGGGACTGTGGCCATTCGGTCAGGGCGAAATCAGCCTTGGCACCGGCGTCGAGATGTTTCTGCCGCAGCGCCCTTATCTGCCGCTCGGCTCGCTGCGGCAGGCGCTGCTCTACCCGCGGGAGGAACGCGATAATGAAGGCCGCATCAGCGACGAGCGGCTCGAAGAAGTCCTGAATCTTGTCAACCTCGGCGAATTCATGCGCTCGCTCGAAACGGTCGCCAATTGGTCGCTGCGTCTCTCGCTTGGTGAGCAGCAACGTCTCGCCTTCGCGCGTGTGCTGCTGGTCGAGCCGGCAGTGCTGATCATGGACGAGGCCACCTCCGCGCTCGACGAGCCCGCCGAGGCGCGCTTGTACGGCCTTTTGAGGAAATTGCCGCATCCGCCTACCATCATCAGCGTCGGTCACCGCAGCACGTTGCGGCAATTCCACGACCGGGTGTGCGATGTCGGCCGCTTCCGCTGATTGCGCGACGCACGGGTTATTTCGCCGCGACAAGTTCCTCGTCGGGACCGGGAAGGTTCGAGCGGATCAAGGGCGCTAGCACCGCGGCGATCTCACGCGAGGCTTCGGGTGCAGTTATCCGGGCATGGGAACAGGCCAACGGGATGGTCGTGATCTGCCCGGAGATATGGGGCGTCCATCGCCGCGTCAGCGCGTCGGGGTCTTGACCATCGCCGGCGGCCGCGAATAGTAGCAGATCGC
>JBOHLV010000093.1:0-7196 GCA_050729815.1 Allostellaceae bacterium | reverse complement strand
CTCGTCCGCGAACCCGATATCCTTCGTCATGGCGTGATCTCCTCCGGCGGCGCCAACCGCCGGTCTCTTGTTGAACATTAGGAGATTACGCCACCTTCAAATTTCCACCACGTCCGCGACGCGACCCGTTCCGCGCGACAAAATAGGTTGAGAGACCAGTCGATCATAAGGTAACATATATGTGACTTTAGGGATTGTCGGTTGCAGGTCCTCGAATATGTCCGTGCCGACGTGGCGAACCCTTATCGCGCCTGGTTCGATCGCCTCAATTCCGAGGCGGCCGCGAAGGTGGCTACGGCGATCATGCGACTATCGCTCGGTAACAGCTCACGGGTTAAACGGATTGGTACGATCGGCGAGTACCGTCTCGATTGGGGGCCGGGCTATCGAATCTATCTCGGCCAGGATGGCCCGAAGGTCGTCATCCTGCTAGGCGGCGGGACAAAGCAGCGGCAGCAGGCGGATATCGAGCGGGCAAAGACGCTATGGGCAGAATACGAATCGCGGAAATCGAAGGGCAAGGGCTGACAGCATGGCTTTGACTCGAGACTTCAAGGACACCATTGCGGCACGTATCCGGCGGGACCCGGGCTTCGCCAAGGCGATGCTCGACGGGGCGGTAACGATGTTCTTTGGCGGCGAGCCCGAAGCCGCACGGCTCATTCTGCGCGAGCTCGTCAATGCCACCATCGGATTCGAAGCGCTTTCCGCCGAAACCTCGAAGTCGCCGAAAAGCCTTCATCGCATGCTATCGCGGAACGGCAACCCGACCATGGATAATCTTGCGGCCATTCTGAACGTCCTCGGTCGGCGGCTCGGCGTCGAAATCCGGGCGCGGATCGTCAAGGCCGCTTGAGCGCGGTTACTCCGCCGGCTGGGGGCGGGGCATGAGCGCGGGCGGCGGATGGCGGCGGACGCTGAGGCCGCGGATGCCGAATCGGTCGCGGATGAGCGGCCACAGACCATGCGGCGAATAGAGCATCACGATCATCGCAACCGCACCGACCGCGACGAGATACCATGCGCCCGACAGATTGAAGGCGTCGATGAAGATCTCCTTGAGGCCGAAATAGATGATGGTGCCGACGATCGGCCCTTCAAGCGTGCCGATGCCGCCGACGATGACGATGAACAGCATCCAGATGACCCAGTTGGGATCGAACGCCTGGAGCGGCCCCATCGCGAGCTGGTCGGTGTAATAGACGGCGCCGGCGAGGCCGCAGACCGCCCCCGCGACGATGAAGACGATGAAGCGGTTGGTCCAGACATTGACGCCGACGCTCGCCGCCGCGATGTCATTGTCGCGGATCGACATGAGGCCGAGCCCGACCGAGGAGCGCATCAAAAGATAGCCGCCCCAGATCGCGGCATAGGCGATGGCGGCCGAGATCCAGAAGATCACCTGGTCGAACCAGTTGAAATTGATGAGCGGCAGCACGTCGCTCAATTGATAGCCCGAGGCGCCGCCCAAGGCCGGCGTGCGCGAGATGAAGCTCGCGATCATGTCCGACAGTATCCATTGGCCGATGGCGAAATAGAAGAATTTGAGGCGGAACAGGAGGATCGCCGCAAGCGCCCCCATGGCGCCGGAGAAAACGAAGGCGAGCGGCATCACCCAATAGGGCGAGACGTTGAATTGGAGCGCGCTATAGAAGAGGCAATAGGTGCCGATGCCGATGAACATCTGCTGGCCGAGGCAGAGCAGGCCGGCATAGCCCGCCAGCAGGTTCCACATCTCCGCGATCGCGAGATAGAGGAACATCTGGGTGACGAACCGGATGCCGCCTACCGCGCCGTACATCGGGGCGATGAGGCCCGCCGCGGCGCAGATCGCGACGAAGAGGAGAAGCGCGATGGTGGCCTTCATGGCAGTTTGACCCCCATCAGGCCTTGCGGGCGGAGCAGCACGACGATGAAGAAGGTGAGATCGACATAGAACAACCCGGCATCGGGGTCGAAATAGAGTCCGAGAAGCTGCGCGATGCCCAAGAGGAAGCCGCCCAGCAGCGCGCCCCAGAACGAACCGAAGCCACCGATCACGATCACCTCGAACGCGACGAGAAGGTTGGTAAGGCCGGAATAGGGCGTGAAGGTGGTGCGCATCGCCAACAGCATGCCGGCGACCGCGGCGAGCGCCAGCGCGAGGCCCATGGTGATGTTGAAGATGCGGGTCGGCTTGACGCCCATGAGCCGCGCCACGTCGCGATTATCGGCCGTCGCGCGGATGGCGCGGCCGAAGCTGGTGTGCGAGATCACGAGCTGCAACGCTACGAAAAAGAAGATCGCGAGGCCGAGCGTAATCAGCGGCAGGACGCCGATGGTGAGGCTGCCGATCGCGATGCTTTGCCGCGCGATGCCGCCGGCCGAAAGGCTCCGCACGTTAGATCCGAAACCCTCGAACATCAAATTCTGGAGCGCGATGGTGAAGCCGAAGGTCAGAAGGATCGGGGCGAGGAAATCCGGCAGCGTCACGACCTTGTTGAAGAGGATCGCCTGCACCGCATAGCCGACGAAGAAGAACACGATCGCCACCGGCACGATGAGCCACAAGGGATTGACGCCGGGAAACGCCTCCGACGCGAAGACGCCGAGGAACGATGCCATGACGATGAACTCGCCATGGGAGATGTTGATGAAGCGCATGACGCCGATGACGAGCGCCAGCCCGACGCCGAGGACGCCATAGAGGCCGCCGAGACAGAGGCCGTTGACGATGAGATTGAGCCAGACCATCGCCGCGTCACGTCCCGAAATAGGCGTGGGAGAGGGCGTCGAAGGAAAGGTCGCGCGATCGACCTTCGAGCGTCACCCGGCCTTTCAAGAGGCAATAGATGTAGTCGGCGGCGGCGGCGGCGCGTTTCACCTCCTGCTCGACCACGACGACCGACGTGCCTTCGGCGCTGATGACGGGAAACACCTTGTAGATCTGATCGACCACCACCGGCGCCAGGCCCTGGCTGATCTCGTCGGCGAGGAGGAGGCGTGGGTTGGCCATCAGCGCCCGGCCGATCGCCACCATCTGCTGCTCGCCGCCGGACAGGACGAACGGCATCTCGCGGCCGCGCGACGCGATCGTGGGGAACAGCTCATAGACTTTGCGCAGGTTCCAATAGCCCTTGCGGCCGGTATAGCCGCCCATGACGAGGTTCTCCTCGATCGTCATGTTCTGAAACAGAAGCCGGCCTTCCGGCACCAGGGCGAGGCCGAGATGGGCGATCTTCTCGGCGGCATAGGTCTCGATCCGCTCGCCGTCGAACCGGATCGCGCCGCGCTTTTGCGCAATGAGGCCCGCGATCGATTTCAAGAACGTCGTCTTGCCGGCACCGTTGGCGCCGATGAGGGCGATGGTCTGGCCCGCCTCGACCGCGACGCCGACCTCGAACAGTGCCTGAAGGTCGCCATAGAAGACGGCGAGACGATCGACCTCAAGCAGCTTCATCGGCGGCGAGCCCCATGTAGATCTGCTTCACGACCGGGCTCGACAGCACCTCCTCGACCGGACCGTCGAGCAGCTTCTTGCCGAAATGCAAGAGCACGATGCGGTCGGCGGCGGCACGCAGCGCGTGCGCGATATGCTCGATCCAGATCACGGCATGGTCGCGCTTCAGCCCGACGATCAGCGTCGCCAATTCCTCGACCTCGCGCTCGGTCAGGCCGCCGGCGATCTCGTCGAGCATCAGGAGCCGCGCCTTCGACGCCACCGCCTTCGCCAGTTCGAGCCGCTTCCGGTCGAGCAGCGGCAAGCCGCCGGCCATCAGCTCCGCCTTGTCGGCGAGGCCGAAATCCCCCATCACGCGGATCACCCATTCCTCCGCCGGTCGCCCGACGAGGCCGGCGCCGTATTGCGCCGCCACCAGCAGATTCTCATAGACGGTGAGGGCGTGAAACGGCTGCGGAATCTGGAACGCCCGGACGATGCCGGCGCGGGCGCGGCGAAAGGCGGGAACCCGGGTCACGTCCCTGCCGTCGAACCGCACGGTGCCGCCATCGGGGGTCAGCGTCCCCGCCACCAGGTTGAAGATCGAACTCTTGCCGGCGCCGTTCGGCCCGATCATGCCCAGACACTCGCCAAGATCGACGCTGAAGGTGATGTCGTCCGCCACCACCACGGCGCCGAAACGCTTCGCCAGGCCCGAGACTTCGAGGAGTGCGGTCATGACCGGAATATCAGGAAATTGGCCCGAAATATCCACCCGCGATGCAGCTTTTACCACATCGCGGGTGGCCTTGGGCTCAGGTCCCGAACGGCCTCAGCTTGGCCTGGGTCGGGATGTCCGGCGAGGTCTTGTTGGCGACGATCAGAAGTTCATATTTGTACTTGCCGCCATGGGTCAGTCGCCACTGGCCAGTCGTCATCGGCGTCACCGAGACGTTGGGGATATGGGTGTGCTTGAAGTCGCAGCGGCCGGTGATGGTCTCGGTATCGAGCTCCTTCATGGCGTTGCGCACGTCGATGTGGTTCTTCGGATTGTGGCTGGCCTTCAAGGTGGCGATCGCGGCGTCCCAGATGCCCATGGTATAGCCCAAGGGCTGGGTCCATTGCTTGCCGGTTTCCTTTTCCCACTCGGCGGCGAATTCCTTCGCGCTCTGCCCGGTGATCGGCGAGTGGTAGGGCCAGGCCGGACTCCACCAGACTTCCGTGGTGAGGCCGTTGCCGTGATCGCCCAGCGCCTCGACCGCGGCCGGGAACAAGGGCGCGCCGGCGAAGGTCACGATCTTCGGGTTGAGGCGCTGCTGCGCCATCTGGTTGATGATCACGACCATCTGCTCGGAGCTCGAATAAGCGAGGATGATATCGATCTTGGCGTTCTTGAACTTCGTGATCTGGTCGGAGAAATCATTGTTGGTCATCTGGAAATAGCCGCCCTCGACAAGCTTGTAGCCGGCCTTGGCGGCGGCCGCCGGCACGCCGAAATGCGGGTTGCCCATGGCGCGGCCGGCCGGATCATCCTGAAACAAGGTCCCGACGATCTTGTTGGTCGACAACTCGTTCCAGGCGGCAATGTAGTCGGTGAACATGTCGCCGACGCTGAAGCCGATATCGAAGCTGAAGGGGAAGCCGTGGTAGTTCGGCCCCGGCATCTTGCCGCGGCCCAAAACGAAAGGTTGCCACGGCGTCATGGTGCACAGCGTCGGCACGCCGCGCGCATCGGCCAGCGGTCCGATCGCGACCACGGCGGCGCCGTTATCGGCGAGAATGAGATCGCAATTGTCGCGCAGCACCAGTTCGTTTGCGACGGTGGCGGAGATGTTGTTGTCGGACTGGTTGTCCTTCATGATGACGTCGAGGGTGTAATTTCGGCCGCCCACTTTCAGGCCCTTGGCATAGACCTTCTTGACCTTGCCGATGACCCAGGGATCGGGGACGTTGAAATTGGCCTGCCAGCCGGAGCGGGCCCCGATCCAGCCGATCCGGATGGTGCCGCTCTCGGCGCCCCAGACATTGACCAACGGCATCGACGACACCGCCGCCGCCGCGCCGATCGCGCCACCGGCCTTGAGGACGGCCCGGCGACCGATCGCCCGGCCGGCCGAGACGGACTTATCCCGCTTGGTCATCTCATACTCTCCCTTTAAGACATCTTATCCGTTATGCAGGTGACTGAACTATGCGGCAAAGCCGGCGCGAAGCCAAGAGGTGGCCGCGCGGCAATTGGTTACATCCGGCCACGATTAGCCGGGCGCGAACCTCCGGTGTTCGATCTTGGTACAGCGATCCTCGACCACTTCGAGTCCGGCATCCGCGGCCTGGCGCGCCGCGGCCTCGTTCCGGATGCCGAGCTGCATCCACACGGTCTTGGCGCCGATTGCGATCGCATCCTCGACGATCGGCGGCACGTCCGCGGATTTGCGGAAGATATCGACGAGGTCGATCGGCTCGGGAATCTCCTGGAGCCGGGCATAAACGCGTTCGCCAAGGAGCGTCTGGCCGGCAAGGCCGGGATTGACAGGGATGACGCGATAGCCCGCTGCCTGAAGGTAGGTCATGACGCCGTGGCTCGGCCGTTCCGGCTTCGCCGAGGCGCCGACCAGCGCGATCGTGCGCGTCCGCCGCAGGATGTCGCGAAGGCGGGTGTCGGGATTGGAATCGGGTATCAGATCAGACATCGGGGCTCAGCCATCGAATCGCTTGTCAATCATGGCACGATCGCCAACCTATTCCGATACCTGATTGCCGCCCCCCACCACCAACGGAGTTCCTGGCGGCGCGCGAGCAATGGATCACGCGCAACAGATCCGTCAAATGACGCGAATTTTCCGAAATAATCGGCCCTCGTGGGGCTTCCAGGTCACGCCGAATGTCCGGCGTTGGCGGTTTTTCCATTGAAAAAATATTTTTTTCGTTCTTATGCTCCGCGGCAAAAGGGCAGCGCGGATTCGCGCGACCGCCCTTGAGACGTTTGGAGAGGGAGGTTGGTACATGCGGTCTTTGTACATGGTGGCGTTAGGCGCGGCCGCGATCGGGCTGTCGCTGTCGCTGGCGTCGCCGGGCTTCGCCCGGTCGATCTTCCAGGTCAAGCTGGCGCCGAACAAGCACGGCACGGTGGCCGATCTTCAGCCGATGTCCAAGTTCTGCGGCACCAAGAAGATCAAGGTGGCGCTGTCGGACGGCTGGGGCGGCAATTACTGGCGCCATATCAATCGCGCCGAGTTCGAGGATGAAGCCTCGAAGTGCAAAAACATCACCGAAACCCGCTATACCGACGGCGAAGGCAAGCCGGAGAAGCAGATATCCGATATCGAAAGCCTCATCGCCCAGCATTTCAACGTCATCGTCACCTTCATGGATGCCGGGCCGGCGATCGACAAGGCGACCCGTGAAGCGACCGAGGCCGGCATCGCGGTGGTGCCCTATGACACGGGCTCCCCCAGCGACAGTTTCCCCGGCAAGATCGGCCGCGACTATATCGATCGCGTTACCGAGAACCAGGTGGTGGTCGGCGAGCAGTTCGCCCATTGGCTTGCCAAGACGCTGCATGGCCATGGCAATGTGCTGATCTATGGCGGCACACCGGGCAACCCGATGACCACGGCACAGGAAGTCGGCTGGCGCCGCGTCTTCAAGCATTATCCCAAGATCCATGTGCTGGAGAGCACCCCGATCGTGACCAATTGGGACCCGGCGATGGCGCAACAAAAGACCGCGGCCCTGATCGCGAAGTATCCCAAGGTCGATGGCATGTATAGCGAGACCA
>JBOHLV010000092.1:0-23917 GCA_050729815.1 Allostellaceae bacterium | reverse complement strand
AGGCGCACAGCCTCTGCGGCGCGAATATTGGGTGGCTGCTGACCTTCGACGGCGAACTTGTCCGGACGCAGGCGTCGCACGGACTGGCCGACCTTGATCCCTCGGTGGTGTCCGCACCGTTTCTCCCGGGCCCGGCCATGCGGCGGTTGATTGAGGGCGAGAGCTTCTTTCAAATTCCCGACATCAGCGAAGCCAAAGACGCGCCCGAAACGCCGCTCATCTGGCGCGCCTCCTGCGAACTGCTCGGAACAGGGAATTACCTAGTCGTTCCCTTACGTAAGGATGGCGCTGTCCGCGGCTTCATCAACGCATTTCGCTCACCGGTGCGGCCGTTCGCCCAAAAAGAGATCGCGCTGTTGCAGAGTTATGCGGCGCAGGCGGTGATTGCGATGGACAATGCGCGGCTCTTGGGCGAGATCAGGCAGCGCCAGGCGGAACTCCGCGTCACCTTCGACAATATGGGCGACGCGGTCATCATGTTCGACGGCGCGCGGCGGTTGGTCGCCTGGAACCAGAATTTCCTGACGCTGCTCGACATCCCGGAGGAATGGCTGGCCAGCCCGCGCAGCTACGATGATTTCGTCGCCTATCTGACCGAGCGCGGCGAATTCGGCACCAATCCAGCGCCCGCCCTCGGGCCGACCGACCAGGGCGATGTGCGCCCGATCCGTTATGAGCGCGTGCGGCCGGACGGACGGGTGCTGGAGGTGCGGCGCAATCCGGTGCCGGGCGGCGGCGGTTTCGTCTTCATTTATTCCGACATCACCGATAGGAAGCGCGCGGAAGAGACGATCCTCGCCGCGCGCGAGGCGGCGGAGCGCGCGCTCAAGGAGCTGAAACTGACGCAGGCGAATTTGATCCAGGCGGAGAAGATGGCCTCCTTGGGCCAACTCACCGCCGGCATCGCGCATGAGATCAAGAACCCCTTGAACTTCGTCAACAATTTCGCCGGCCTCTCCAATGAACTCTTGGGCGAGTTGAAGGAAGCCGCCGCGCCGGCCTTTGCGACGCTCGATGATGAGCAACGCGCCGAGATCGACGAGACCATGGAAATGCTGACCGGCAATCTTGAGAAGATTCAGGAGCATGGTCGCCGCGCCGACGGCATCGTCAAGAGCATGCTGGCGCATTCCCGTGGCGGCTCGGGCGAGCGGCGCGAAGTGGATGTCAACGCGTTGGTCGAGGAGTCGCTAAACCTCGCCTATCACGGCGCGCGGGCGCAGGACCAGAATTTCAACATCACGCTGGAGCGCGATTACGACAAGGCCCTCGCGCCGATCGAATTGGTGCCGCAGGATTTGACCCGCGTGTTCCTCAACCTCTGCGGCAATGGTTTCTATGCCGCCAACAAGCGCCGGCGCGACAATGGCGCGGCCGATTTCCGTCCGACCTTGAAGGTTGCAACGCGCGAGCTCGGCGATGCCGTCGAAATCCGCATTCGCGACAACGGCACCGGCATTCCGCCCGAGGTTAGGGACAAGCTGTTCCAGCCCTTCTTCACCACCAAGCCGACCGGCGAAGGCACCGGCCTCGGCCTCTCGATCAGCTATGACATCGTGACGCAACAGCATGGCGGCAGCATCGCGGTGGAGAGCGAGGTTGGGAACTTCACCGAATTCACCATCCGCCTGCCGCGCCATTGAGTCGCCTGACCGCCGGTGCGGCCTGTCCGGCGCGCCACGGCGAGCGCCGTCAGCCTTTCAGTTGTTTGACGAGCCCATAGAAATCGACCGCGCCCCAATGCTCGACGAAGAATCCGTCGCGGACGCGAAGGATGTCGGTCGAATTCCAGGCAACTTTCTTCCCGCTTGCCGGAATGCCGAGATAGGGACCCTTCTGGGTGCCTTCCCAGACCAGGTTCGCGGCAATGAGGTCGCCGCTCGCGACCCGGATGTCGGTTCGCAGCGTGACATCGGGAAACGCCTTGAAACGCGCGGCGAAATATTTCTTGGCCTGATCGCGGCCCATGAGATGGGTCGCCCCCGCGTGATTCATCAACAGCGCCTGGTGGTTGGTGTAGCCGCCGCTGGCATAGATCTGGTCGAATTTCGCCACGTCATGCGTGTTGATGGCATCGATCAGCCGATCCATCAGCTTGTTGCCGTCGTCACCGGCCGCCGCCAAAGCCGCGCCGCCGCCCGCCGCCACCATCGCCAACACCGCGCCTCCGAGCGGAGCGGCCCTAAGCAAATTCCGTCGATCCATGTCATCCTCCCTTGGTTGGCCTAATGTCTTTGTTCGGCGCGCCGCCGCTTCTCAATGCCCAACGGCACCCCGGATCAGATCGACCGCGCGCTCGGCGATCATGATCGTCGGCGCATTGGTGTTGCCGCGCACCAGGCTCGGCATCACCGAGGCATCGACCACCCGAAGGCCGTCGACGCCATGGACCCGGAGCTGGTTATCGACGACCCGCCCAATGGCGCAGGTACAGGTCGGGTGATAGAGCGTTTGCGTATGCCGCTGAACGAACGTCCAGATGTCGGTATCCGACGCCGATTCCGGAACCAGATAGGGCGCCTTGATATGCGCGCGCATCGCTGGTTGGGCAGCGATCTCGAGACCGAGGCGCATGCCATCGATCATGGTCCGCCGATCTTCAGGCTCACCATAATAATTGCTGGTGATGGCGGGTTTGGCTTTAGGATTGGCGGAACGAAGGGAGACTTTGCCGCGGCTCTTGGGCTTCAGCACCGTGGGGCCGAAGGAAACGGCGTGGGCGGTCGGCGGATCGAGGCCTTGGCCGTGAAACATGATCGCGGCGCTATGGAATTGCACGTCGGGGGCGTCCAATTCGGCGCGTGTACGGAAAAATGCCCCGGTCTCCCCGCCATTCGAGGCGAGGAGGCCGCGCCCCTCATTCTCAAGAAGGGCGACATCGTCCGCGGTCGGCGGGATCATCAGGCTTTCCGTATCGGTGTACCAGTTCATCATCACCAGCGGATGATCCTGCAATCCAACGCCGACGGGCAGATCGTGCCGGACCGGAATCTGCAACATGGCGAGGTCGGCCGCCGGCCCGATGCCGGACAGTAGCAACAATTGCGGGGAGTTATAGGCGCCGGCGGCGAGGATCACCTCGGTGTCGGCACGAATCTCTTCGATCTGCCCGTTGCGCACGATCTCGACGCCGGTCGCGCGGTTGCCATTGAACAGGAGTCGCGTCGCGTGCGCCTCCGTCAGGAGTTTGAGGTTCGGACGATTGAGCGCCGGATGGAGGTAGGCGACGGCCGCGCTACACCGCTTACCGTTGCGCTGGGTGACTTGATAAAACCCGACGCCGTCCTGGCTGGTGCCGTTGAAATCGGGATTGGCCTCATGTCCGGCCTCGATGGCCGCCTGCATGAAGGCATCGGTCAGGGGGTGCCGGGTGCGTGGCTCGCTCACCGAAAGCGGCCCGTGATTGCCGTGGAATTGATCCTCGCCCCGCTCATTGGTTTCGGCCTTGCGGAAACAGGGCAGAAGCTCGTTGTAGCTCCATCCCTTGGCGCCATCGGCCTCCCAGCCGTCATAGTCGGCGCGGTTGCCGCGGATATAGATCATCGCGTTGATCGAACTCGAGCCACCAAGGGTTTTGCCGCGCGGCAGATAGACGAGCCGGCCGTCAAGGCCGGGCTCGGGCTGGCTGGTATAATCCCAATCGTACTCATTCTTGCGGATGACGGTCCACGACAACGGCACATGAATTTCCGGCGCGTCGTCGGCCCCGCCCGCCTCGATCAGCGTCACCTCGACCGCGGGATCTTCCGTCAATCGCGCCGCCAGGACGCACCCGGCCGAGCCAGCGCCGACGATTACATAATTCGCCATGTATTTTGCCCTCCCGGTATTACTTTGCGGGAGAAGCTACCGGATGACGGCCGTGCGAGCAACTTGGCTTTGACGAACTTCGCCGGCGCCAGGTGCGGGGGTGTCGGCTCTTCCGCGCCTGTGCTATTCTGACCATAAGGCCTCGACGAACAATGTCGGGGTATCCAAAAGGAGAGGAAGCTGGGCATATCGCGCTTGTCGATCCGCGGGCGGTTAATTCTGCTCGCCCTTTCGCTCCTGGCGATTCTGATTGTGACGGTCGGCTATTTGACCCGCGAATTGGTCCGCGATTCACGCGCGGTTGCGGATGAGGCGCGCGTCGCCGAACAGCTCAAAATCGCCGGACAGGCAGAGATGCACTTTGGCGATTTCAAGTATTGGCTCGAGGAATTCGCCCTCAGCATGCTGGACGAATCGGAAGAACAGGCGGCCGCCGCGCGCCGACGGTTCGACGGCGACCTCAAATTCCTCGCCGTCATCGATCGCCCTGGCGTCGCGCACATCAAGGCCGAGCTCACCGAGCTGCAACGGCTTTCGATCCAGGCGACCCAGGCCTATGGCAACAATCAACGCACCATCGGCAACGGATTGATGGCGCGATCGCGCGCCCATGTACGACTTGTCAACGCCGTGCTTTCAAAGATCGTCGACACGCTCGAACGCAATGCCATGGCGGCGCGCGATGCGGCCGCCGCCAAGGCCGATGCCGCCGTCCGGATCGGCGTTATCGCGGGGATTGTCGCGATTGTGCTGGCCGTCGTTCTGCTCCTGCTCATCCTGCGGTCGATCGTCGATCCATTGCGTCGCGTCGAAGGCGCGATGGCGCGGATCGCCCAAGGGCAGCTCGACCAATCAGTGCCGATGGCCGCCGCCGGCAGGGACGAGATGAGCCAGATGGCCCGGGCGCTGGAAGCCTTCCGCCTCAGCCTCATCGATCGGGAGCGACTGGAGCGCGCGCGCGCGGAGCTCATCGACCGCCTTGCCGAGGCCCGCGACGAGGCGATGCAGGCGACCGTGGCGAAGAGCCGGTTTCTTGCCAATATGAGTCACGAATTGCGCACGCCGCTGAACGCGGTGATTGGCATTACCGAAATGCTGGTCGAGGATGCCGAGGATGCGGACCAGAAAAGCCTCATCGAGCCGCTTCAGCGCATCGCGCGCGCTGGACGGCATCTCCTCGATCTGATCAACGAGGTGCTCGATCTTTCCAAGATCGAGGCCGGGAAGCTCGAACTTCGGAACGAGGACATCGACATCGCCGATTTCATCGGCGATGTCGTCGGCGCGGCGCAGCCCCTGGCCGCGCGCAACAACAACCGCCTCACGATTGAAGGCCGGGACGATGCGGGCGACATCTGCGCCGATCCGATGCGGCTGCGGCAGATCGTACTCAATCTTCTGAGCAATGCCTGCAAGTTCACCGAGAAGGGGACGGTCTCGCTTCAAATCTCCCGCTTTACCGATGCGACTGGCGAATGGATCAAATTCTCGGTATCGGATACCGGCATCGGCATGACGCCCGAGCAACTCGGCCGGTTGTTCCAGGAATTCAGCCAGGCCGACAGCTCGACGACACGAAAATATGGTGGCACCGGCCTCGGGCTCGTCATTTCCGAGCGGTTATGCAAAATGATGGGCGGCAGCATCTCGGTCGAGAGCAAGCCCGGCGAGGGGTCGGTGTTCTCCGCCATCTTGCCGATTGAGGGCGAAGCGGCACCGGCAGCCGCCGTGTCGGGGGTGCAGGGCGCGCAAGCTGATGGCCAGGCGAGGCCCGCGGGTCACACCGATCGCGTCCTTGTGATCGACGACGACCCCACCGTGCGTGATATGATACGCCGCTATCTGAGCCGCGAAGGCTTTGACGTGGTGACCGCGGCCAAAGGCAACGAGGGAATTTCGTTGGCGCGCGAACTGAAGCCGTCGGTAATCACCCTGGACGTGCTGATGCCCGATACCGGCGGGTGGTCCGTGCTGCAGGCCTTGAAGTCGGATCCCGCACTCACCTCGATTCCGGTGATCATGATTTCGATTCTCGATGAACAGCATAAGGGCTTCGCCCTGGGCGCATCCGGCTATCTCAACAAGCCGATCGATCGCGGCAAGCTGACGGCGCTGCTAGCGGGTTTCAAACACGGCCGCGAGATCATGCCGCGTGCGCTTGTCATCGAGGATGACGATTCAACACGGCATGTGATGGTTCGTCTTCTCGAGGGGGAGGGCTATGAGGTCGCCGAGGCGGCGAATGGCAAGATCGGGTTAGAGCGGCTCGCGCCCGAACGGCCAGACCTCATCTTGCTCGATCTCATGATGCCGGAAATGGACGGGTTTGAGTTCTTGGCGGAATTGCGCCGCGATCCCGGCAATGACACAATTGCGGTAATCATCGTTACCGCCGCCGATCTTAGCTCCGAAGAGCGTCAGCGGCTCAACGGTGATGTCAGCCACGTTCTGGAGAAGGCGGCTTATCGTCGCGAAGAGTTGTTGGATCACATTCGCAAGCTCGTCGCGAATCACGCCGACGCCATGAAATTGACCGGCACGGGCGTATAGTCATGGCCAAGATCCTCTATGTCGAGGACAATGAGGACAACATCTACATGTTGACCAACCGGCTGGCACGACGGGGGCACGAGGTGGTGGTGGCGCGCGACGGCCTCGAATGTATCGATGCGACGGAGCGGGAGGCGCCGTCTCTTATCTTATTGGACCTCAATCTTCCGGTGCTCGATGGCTGGCAGACCGCACGGCGGCTCAAGGCCGCGCCGGCAACGCGGCAAATCCCGATCATCGCGCTTTCGGCGCATGCCATGTCCGGCGATCGGGAACGTGCGCTCGCCGCCGGTTGCGACGAATATGAGACGAAGCCGGTCGAGCTGCCTCGGCTCCTGCGAAAGATCGAAGCGATTCTTTCACGGTCGACCGACAATGGATGAGAAACCTTCCGCGATACTTGTCGTCGATGACGACGAGAATAATCGCTATACGCTCTCGCGCCGCTTGCGGCGCGAGAGCTTTACCGACATTACCGAGGCGCCCGACGGCCGGACCGCGCTGAAGATGCTGCGCGACCGCCCGTTCGATCTCGTCCTCCTCGACGTCATGATGCCGGAGGTCGATGGCTACGAGGTTCTGGGCCAGATCAAATCCGACATGGCGTTGCGCGATATCCCGGTGATCATGATCTCGGCGCTTGACGAGATGGAGAGCGTCGTGCGTTGCATCGAGCTCGGCGCCGAGGACTATCTACCAAAGCCGTTCAACCCCACCCTGTTGAGGGCGCGGATCGGCGCCTCCCTGGAAAAGCGCCGACTGCGCGCGCAAGAAGAGGTCTACACGCGCCTCGTCGAAACCGAGCAGCGCCGCAGCGATGAATTGCTTCATGCGGTGCTGCCGCCGGGCGCCATCCGCGAACTCAAGGCGACGAACGTCGTGCGGCCGCGGCGCTATGAGGGCGTGGCCGTCCTGTTCTGTGACATCGCCGGCTTCACGGCATATTGCGACCAGAACGCGCCGGAAGACGTGGTGGCGGAGTTGCAGACTCTGATCGAGGAATTCGAACGGATCGTCGCCGCGCATGGCCTCGAGAAGATCAAGACGATCGGCGATGCGCTACTCGCGACCGCGGGGTTGCTGCAGCCCGTTGAAGAGCCGCTGCTTGCCGCGGTACGCTGCGGTCTTGAGTTGATCGCCGGCGTGCGTCGCGTGCATCCTCATTGGGGGGTCCGCGTCGGCATCCATCACGGACCGGTCGTCGCCGGGATCGTCGGGCGGACGCAATTCCTGTTCGACCTCTGGGGCGACACCGTCAACATGGCGGCGCGCGTCGGCGCTGTCGCCGATGTCAATTCCGTCTTCATGTCGAGCCTCGTTTGGATGCGGATCCGTGCCCGATGCGAGGCGAGGAGCCGCGGTTCGTTCGACCTGAAGGGCAAGGGCAGGATCGAGTTGGTAGAATGTCTTGCCATACGATGAAGGAGGAACCATGGGTATGATTCTGTCTCGTCGCGCGGCAATGTTTGGTGCCGTGATGGCGTCAATGTGCGTCGTCGGGGTGGCGCACGCCGCCACGCAATCCTTCACGGTCAAGCTCAGCGGTGCCAATCAGGTGCCACCCCTGAAGTCGCCAGGCACCGGGACGGCGACCATCACCTACGACCCGGCGACGCGGGTGGTCACCTGGTCGATCAGCTATAGCGGCGTGTCCAGCCCTGTGACCATGGCCCATTTCCATCATGGCGCGACCGGCAAGAACGGTCCGGTGGTGATCTGGCTGACCCATCGCGGCAGCGCGGTGTCGAGCCCGATCAAGGGACACGCCACGTTGTCCGCCGATCAGGCCAAGGCGTTTCTTGCCGGTGACTGGTATATCAACGTGCATTCGGAAGATCATCCGGGCGGCGAACTTCGCGGCCAGGTGGTCCCGCCGAAGAGCTGATCGGATCAGAGATATCTGGCAAGCGCGGCGGCGGCGATCGCGCTCAAGACGAGGAGAAGAAGGGCGCCCAAGCCGCCGGCAATCCGCGGGGCCGACACGACATCAGGCAGCGTTTTTCTGCCGGTGATCAACGGCCACACGAGGTTCTGTCGCTTGACGACCGCGTAAAGCAAGATCGCGGCGAGATGGAGCGCCACCGCCGCCAGCAGCGCATCCCACAGGACGGCGTGGAGGGCGGTGATCGCATTGGCGATGGGGGCCGGCGTGATCTCGGTAAACGGTCCCTCATCCGCGACATCGTTCAAGACATAGAGGCCGGTCAAGGTTTCGCCCAGCAGCAAACCGATGAACAGCAGCACCATCCACCCCCCGGCCGGATTGTGTCCGACTTGCCGATCGGGCTCACGCCGCAGCATGGTCGAAAGATATCGCGCCGCCTTACGCGGCGAGGCGAGAAACCAGGCGAACCGTGCGCTATCGCTGCCGAAGAATCCCCAGAGCAGTCGGAACAGGATGAGGGCCAGCACCGCCTCGCCGATCCAAGCGTGCCATTCCATCCAATTGAGGCGCCAGGTCGCATAGGCTGCGGCCACCAGCCCGACAAGGAGCCAATGGAAGAGACGCGTCGCGAAGTCCCAGATCAGAACCTTACGATTGCCGCTCATCGGTCCGATCTCGCACGACTTCCGATGCGGGCTTCGGATGGAATTTCAGCAAATCCGATGGCAAAATCGGAATTCGAGGCCAATCGGGAGTCCTCTAGGCACATTGAGCACGACACCAACGTTCTGGCTGTCATTGCGCAACAACATCATCGAGTCTTGCATGGTCGTCAATTCGGCGAGCATTTCCGATGCCGACTGCGGCGCAGGTGACGCCTTGACCCGTGACCGGATCGGCGGGTATTCGATGGGCGATGATCAGCCGAAAACCACCACCGCGCCCGCCGGTGCTAAAAGCCGGCGACGCCTTCGGCATCTTCGACACCGTGGGCAACGTGCCGGCAGCGGGCAGCGCGGGCGTGTTCCTGGACGATAGCCGCCATCTCTCGCGGCTCGAACTCCGGGTCGCGGGCCGGGCGCCGCTTCTCTTGTCGTCGGCCGTCACCGCCGCGCATGACCGCCTCGATGCCGACCTCACCAATGCCGCCGGCATCGGCCACACAGTGCCGAGAAATGCGCTTTACATCCGCAACGGGCTGGTGCTGGGCGAAGGTGCCTTGTTCCAGACCGTGGCGATCACGAGTTATGCCACGGCGCCGTGCCGGGTTCGTCTCGAGCTGCTGTTTGCCGCGGATTTCGTCGATGTCTTCGAGTTGCGCGGGTTGAAGCGGGCGCGGCGCGGCGACCTCCTGCCGGCGCGCGTGGTGCCGGACGGCGTAACCCTCGCCTATCGCGGCCTTGATGCCGTCACGCGACGGACAGAGCTCACCTTCGAGCCACCGCCGAACCGGATCGAGCCGAACCGTGCCTCTTGGGAACTCGCGATCGATCCCGGCGGGCGACTGGTGCTAGAGATCGAAAGCCGCTTTGCGCGCAGCGATCAGGACCCGATGCCGCAGTCGCGCGAGGCGACGCTGGCCGCGGCGGCGCGTCGCCGGCGGGAGCGCGATGACCGCGCCGCCGAGATCAGCACCACCAACGAGACGTGCAACGAATGGCTGGCGCGATCGAGGGCCGATCTCGCCATGCTGACCACCGAGACCGCCGACGGGCCTTATCCCTATGCCGGGGTTCCGTGGTTCGTTACCGCCTTCGGCCGCGATGGCCTCGTCACCGCGCTCGAATGTATGTGGCTTGACCCCGGGATCGCCGCCGGCGTGTTGCGTTTTCTCGCGGCGCGCCAGGCGACCACGGTCGATCCCGCGAGCGATGCCGAGCCCGGCAAGATCCTGCATGAGACGCGCAAGGGCGAGATGGCAGCGCTCAAGGAGGTTCCGTTCGGCCATTATTACGGCAGCGTCGACGCGACGCCGCTGTTCATCGTGCTGGCGGACGCCTATGCGACGCGGACCGGCGATCTCGCCCTCATTCGTGGCATCTGGCCCAATATCAGGGCCGCGGTCGCGTGGCTCAGGGATTACGGCGATGCCGATGGCGACGGTTTCATCGAATACGGCCGCCACACCGCGACCGGCCTTCGTAACCAGGGCTGGAAGGATAGCGGCGATGCGATCTTCCACCGCGATGGACGCCTCGCCATGGCGCCGATTGCGCTGGTCGAGGTGCAGGCCTATGCCTATGCCGCCTGGTGTGGCGCGGCGCGGCTGGCGCGGCGGCTCGGGTACGACCAGGAACATACGGACTATGCCGCGGCGGCGAGCCGGCTCAAGGCGCGGTTCGAGGCCGCGTTCTGGAGCGAGGCGCTCGGCAATTACGTGCTGGCGCTCGACCGCGACAAGCGAGCTTGCGATGTGCGCACCTCGAATGCCGGCCATGTGCTGTTCGGCGGGCTCGCCACCGAGGCCCATGCGGCACGCGTCGCGGCGGCGCTGATGCGGCCCGAATTCTTTTCCGGTTGGGGGATTCGCACGCTCGCCGAGGGCCAACGCCGCTATAATCCCATGTCCTATCACAATGGTTCGATCTGGCCACATGATAACGCGATGATCGCGATGGGCCTGGCCGATTACGGCATCAAGGCGCCGGTGCTGGCGATGATGGACGGCCTCTTTGCCGCCGCCGCGGCGATGCCGCTGCGCCGGCTGCCGGAGCTGTTTTGCGGCTTTCCGCAAGAGGCCGGCATGGGACCGGTGACCTATCCGACCGCCTGCTCGCCGCAAGCCTGGTCCTCGGCGACGGGGTTCGCGATGATCGGCGCGTTGCTCGGCATTTCGCTCGATGCCACGGCACGGCAGGTGCGGATTCACGCACCAGTTCTGCCGCCCTGGCTTCCGACCGTGCGCATCGGCAATCTGCGCCTCGGCGATGCCGTGATCGATCTTCGCTTCGAGCGGCACGATCACGGCGTCGCGGTCGAAATTCGCAGCCGCCACGGCGATGTCGAGTTGATCGAGACCGGCGAGCGGATGGCGGCAATGCCGGTATCGGGCGAGGCGACCCGATGAGACGCCTTGCGCCCTTGCGCCGGCTTGGCGCCGCAGTGATCCTGGTGGTCGCGGTGGCGATGCCGGCGGCGGCCGCGCCGGCGCCGAAGAAGCAAGAGCATGCCATGCCGGCTAAGCCGCACCTCACCGCAAAGCGGCAGGCCGACGGCATCTTGGGCAAGCGCGTCTATGGCGCGCACGGTGCCGATATGGGGCTCGTTACCGACGTCCTGGTCAATCGCAAGGGCAAGCCGATCGCGGTGGTGATCGATTTCGGCGGCTTTCTCGGCGTCGGCACCCGCAAGATCGCGATCTCATGGCACCTCCTTCATTTCCGCCCTGGCGATACGAAACGGCCGGTGACGGTCAATCTGGGCAAGGCGCAGCTCCGCGCCGCGCCAGCCTATGAACCGGGAAAGCCGGCCCAAATTCTCAACACGACGGCGCCGGCAAAACCGCCCCCGGCACCTTCGAAGAGCCCGGCCAGGCCGCCGCCGGGGCCTAAGACGACTTCGCCGACGCCGTCCCAGCCGCAACCCGCGCCGCAATCCGTTCATGGCGGCAAATGAGCCGCCCGGCACGACCGTTGCGGCGGAGCGCGGGCTCGATGTGCTCAACCTGTTCGTGGCGAACATCCAGACCGGGTTCGGCCCGTTCATCGCCATCTATCTTACCACCAGGGGCTGGACCCAGGGTGGGATCGGGGTCGCGCTCAGTATCGGCACCGTCGTCGCGATGGCCAGCCAGGTGCCTGCCGGGGCGTTGGTCGATGTGGTGCCACGCAAGAGCCTTGTCGCGGGCCTGAGCCTCCTTGCCTTCACGCTGAGCGCCCTCCTCTTCGCGATCAACCCGCTGCCGCTCTGGGTCTATATTGCGGAGGCGCTGCATGGCTTTTCGAGTGCGACCCTCGGCCCCACCATCGCCGCGATCAGCTTGGCGCTGGCGGGCCAGGACGCGCTCGGCCTGCGCCTCGGCCGCAACGCCAGATTCTCCGCGATCGGCAACGCCAGCGGCGCGGCGCTCATGGGCGCGTTCGGCTATTACATTTCAAGCCAATCGGTATTTCTCCTCGCCGCCGCCCTGACCTTTCCCGCGATCGCCTCGGTGCTGCCGCTGCGTTCGCTCGACGGCAGGATCCCGGTCGGGCATGGCGGCATGCGGCGAAGCTTGCCACGACGGCCACCCTGGCCCCTGTTCCGTGATCGCCGCCTGATGACCTTCGGTGCCTTCGTGCTGCTCTTCACCTTCGGCAATGCGGCGCTGCTCCCGATGGCGAGCGTAGCGATGACGGAACGCATGCCGGCCGCCGCCAATCTGCTCATCGCGGCCTTCATCGTGCTACCGCAGATGGTGGTGGCGGCGATCTCGCCAGGCATCGGCCGCTATGCCCAGCGCCGGGGCCGGCGGCCGCTGGTGATCCTCGGACTCGCGGCGCTCGCCGTGCGCGGCCTCCTCTTCGCGGTGATCGCGAATCCAGTGCTGTTGATCCCGGTTCAGGTGTTGGACGGCATTTCCGGCGCCTGCTTCGGCGTGCTGATCCCGCTGGTGACGAGCGATGTCGCGGGCCTCAGCGGCCATTACAATTTTGCGCTAGGCGTGATCGGGCTCGCGCTTGGCATCGGTGCCACCGTCAGCACCGCGGCAGGCGGCATGCTCGCCGACCGGATCGGCGAGCCGCTAGCGGTGGCGTGTCTCGCCGCGTCGGCAGTGGTGGCGACCCTGTTGGCCGTCATCGCGATGCCAGAAACCCGGCCCGCGGACGGCTGATATTACTCTCCGGCCGTCTGCCCGCGACGTTCCTGCCCGCGCCGTCGTCGGCCTTGATGAAGATCAATCGGGTGTGGTGCGCCCGGCTCAACCATTCGCGCGCGGCGTGAGGCGGGCCGTGCCGGCGAGAAGCGGCACCTCGGTCGACAGATTCTCGACCGCTTCGAGCCGCAACAGGGCGAGGCCGATGCCGTCCAGCGCCGAGCGCATCTCGCCCACTTCCGCCTCGCCCTGCCGGATCGGCGTGCCGGGGGGCGGCGCCGGCCCCGCGATCGCGACCGGCATCAGCCGCCGCTTCACCAGCGCCCGGTACTTCATCCGCGCCGTCAGCTCCTGGCCGATATAACAACCCTTGGCCCAGTCGATGCCGTTCAGCGCGTCGAACCCGGATTCCATGATTAACGACTTTTCCGGCACGAGATCGCGCCCGCCTTCGGGTACGCCCTGGGCGAGGCGCAGCCGGTCGTACGCCTCGGGCCGGGTCTCGACGAAGCCGCGCTCGCGCAACGCCGCAAGCCCGGTCGCCCGCGGCAGGATGAGACGGGCGCCGAGCGCGGCGCGCCGCGGATCGATATGGGCGATGCCGCCGGCGAAGGCGAGGGCCTGGCCCGGCTCCTCATCGAGCCCCAATGCGGCGAGCGCCTCCGACCCGAATGCCACCGCGATAGCATAGCGCTCGCTGGCCAGGGCGATGGTGACGTTCGCGCGCAGCTTATAGAGTTGAAGCCGTCGGGCGAGATCGGGAAGTCGCGTCGCGTCGGCATCGATGAGGAAGGTATCGCCCTGGGCAACCACGAAGAAATCGTGAAGATAGCGCCCTTGCGCCGTCAGGAGAGCGGCATAGATGGCGCGCCCGGCGGTGAGCCGGGCGGTGTCGTTGGTGATAAGCCCCTGGAGGAATTCGGCGCGCGCCGGCCCACCGATTTCGAGGATGCCACGTCCAGGGTTCGGGATCGCGAATTGCCGGTCCATGCGTTTCGTCCCCAATGCCGTCGTTACCGTATCCGAACAACGCCGGGCCGCCATCATCATTCCTGGCGCGGTCTTAGAAATGGGTAGAGTCAGGCGATTTGCCAATCGAACCGCTGCCCGGCGAGGAACGGGCGGATCGGTCCGGCCTCGGTCGCGACTTCCGTCGGGATGAGGGTCGTGCCGCGCCGCATCGCCAGGACCGCGGTATTGACGGGAAGGCGATAGAAGCGCGCGCCGTTCTGCGCGGCGAAGGCTTCGAGCCGGTCGAGCGCGTCTTCCGCCTCGAACACCCGGACGTAGACCGGCATCGCGGCCGGCGCCGAAAAAATCCCGGCACAGCCGCAATCGCGCTCCTTGTCGCCGACAAGATGGGGTGCGGAATCGGTTCCGAGGAAAAATTTGGCGCTGCCCGAGGTGGCGGCGCGCCGCAACGCCAGACGGTCTTCTTCGCGTTTCGCGATCGGCAGGCAATAGAGATGCGGGCGCAAGCCACCCTGGAACAGGGCGTTGCGGTTGATCGTGAGGTGATGCGCCGTAATGGTGGCGGCGAGGTTCGGGCCCGTACCTTCAACGAACGCCACCGCGGCCCGGGTGGTGACATGTTCGAGGACGATGCGCAGTTCCGGCAGTCGGGTCACGAGCGGCGCCAGCACCCGGTCGAGGAACACCGCCTCGCGGTCGAAGATGTCGATGTCCGGGTCGGTGACCTCGCCATGGATCAGAAGCGGGATGCCGATCGCCGCCATGCGCTCCAGCACCCGGTCGAGCTTGCGAATGTCGGTGACGCCCTTTGCCGAATTGGTGGTGGCATGGGCGGGATAAAGCTTTGCCGCGGTCACGATCCCATCGGCGAAGCCGAGGGCGAGGTCGCCGGGATCAGTCTCGTCGGTGAGATAGAGCGTCATCAGTGGGGTGAAATCGGCATCCGGGGGCAGGGCGGCCTCAATCCGTGCGCGATAGGCGCGGGCCGCCGCGGTGGTCGCGACCGGCGGGTCGAGATTGGGCATGACGATCGCCCTGCCGAAAACCCGCGCCGAGAACGGCAACACCGCCCGCATCATGGCGCCGTCGCGTAAATGCAGGTGCCAGTCGTCGGGCCGGCGCAGGATGAGCTCGTCGGGTGCCATCGAGGATCGAGTTTTCGGCGCAATTCCCTGTCGACACAAGCCCCCCTTCATGCGTTATATGAAGGCGGGGGTTCATTTAGCGGAGGCGCAAGATGACCGCCTGCATCGTCGGCTGGGCGCATTCGAAATTCGGCAAGCTCGAGGGCCAGGACCTCGAATCTCTCATCGTCCGCGTCGCCGGCGACGCGATCGCGGATGCCGGGCTCGAACCCGCCGAGATCGACGAGATCTTCATCGGCACCATCGGCATGTTCGTGCGCCAGGAATTCGCCTCGTCCCTGGTGCTCCAGCTCGATCCGGCCTTGCGCTTCAAGCCCGCGACCCGGGTTGAGAACGCCTGCGCCACCGGCTCGGCCGCGATCCATCAGGGCATTTCGGCGATCGCGGCCAAGCGCGCGCGCCACGTCCTCATCGTCGGCGCCGAGAAGATGACCGAGGCGCCGAACATCCCCGACCTTCTGATCCGCGCGTCCTACCTCAAGGAGGAGGGCGAGATCGAAGGCGGCTTCGCCGGCGTCTTCGGCCGCATCACCCAGGCCTATTTCCAGCGCTATGGCGACCAGTCGGACGCGCTCGCCCGCATCGCCGCCAAGAACCACAAGAACGGCGCCCACAACCCGATGGCGCAGATCCAGAAGGACCTTGGCTATGAATTCTGCCGCACCGTTTCGGACAAGAACCCGATCGTCGCCGGCCCCTTGCGCCGCACGGATTGCTCGCTCGTCTCGGACGG
Source organism: Allostellaceae bacterium (assembly GCA_050729815.1). Lineage (GTDB taxonomy): Bacteria > Pseudomonadota > Alphaproteobacteria > ATCC43930 > CGMCC-115725 > JAATGI01. Next base: position 8,027 of record JBOHLV010000092.1, on the reverse strand, counting down.
CGCTGCGGCGCTCGTCCTGACCGATGTCGAAACCGGCCTCAAAACGGATAAAGCGGTGGTGTTCCGCGCCGCCGAGCATGTCAACGACTTCCTGCCGATGTCGAAACGCGACATCGTCGCCTTCGAAGGGCCAAAGCTCGCCTGGCAAAAAGCGATGGCGAGCGCGGGCGTCACCCTCGACGATCTCAGTTTCGCCGAGGTCCATGACTGCTTCACGATTGCCGAGTTGATGATCTATGAGGCGATCGGCTTGACGCCGCCGGGCGAGGGCGCGCGGGCGATCGAGGAAGGTTGGACCCAGAAGGATGGCAAGCTGCCGATCAACCCGTCGGGCGGCCTCAAATCGAAGGGCCATCCGATCGGCGCCACCGGAGTCTCGATGCATGTCCTCGCCTCGATGCAGCTTACTGGCACGGCGGGCGGCATCCAGGTGAAAGACCCGCGCCTCGCCGGCATCTTCAATATGGGCGGCGCGGCGGTCGCCAATTACGCGAGCGTCCTTGAAAGGCTGCGGTGATGAGCGAGTTTCCGGCCCTGGTGCTGCGCGAGGCGGGCGGCAAGGTCAAAGCCGCCATCGAAACGCTCGGCGACAGCGATCTCCCCGAAGGCGAGGTCACCGTCAGGGTCGAATATTCGACCCTGAATTACAAGGACGGCATGATCCTCCAGGGCATAGGGCGGTTGGTACGGAAATACCCCCATGTGCCGGGGGTCGATTTCGCGGGTACGGTCGAGCAATCATCCTCGCCCGACTACAAACCGGGCGAGCAGGTGATCCTGACCGGCTGGCGGGTCGGCGAGGTCGCCTGGGGCGGCTATGCCGGCAAGGCCCGGGTCAAGGCGGACCAGCTCGTGCCGCTGCCGCCCGGCCTCACAACGAAGCGGGCAATGGCGATCGGCACCGCCGGCTTGGCCGCGATGCTGTGCGTCATCGCGCTCGAGCAGCATGGCCTCCGGCCGGGCGAGGGCGACGTACTGGTGACCGGCGCGGCAGGCGGGGTCGGCAGCGTCGCCATCGCCATCCTGGCGAAGCTCGGCCATAGCGTCACCGCCTCGACAGGCCGGCCAGAGACGCATGATTATCTGCGCGATCTGGGCGTTGACGGCTTCCTCGACCGCGCCGAGCTGGCCACGGCGCCGACCCGGCCGCTCGACAGCGAGCGCTGGGCCGGCGCGATCGACACTGTTGGCGGTACGACGCTCGCGACCTTGCTGACCCAGCTCAAATATCGCGCCAGCGTCGCGGCTTGCGGCCTCGCCGGCGGCAGCGACCTCGCCACCACGGTGGTGCCGTTCCTGTTGCGCGGGATCAATCTCCTCGGCATCGATACGGTGATGTGCCCGGTGGGGCCGCGGCGCACCGCCTGGGCGCGCCTCTCTCAGGATCTGCCGATGGACAGGCTCGACGCGATGACCGAGATCATCGCGCTCCGGGATCTGCCGGCGGCGGCGACACGAATCCTCAAAGGCGACGTGCGCGGCAGAATGGTAGTTGCAATCGAAAGTTGAGGGAAAAAATCATGTCATACATGAAATTTTCCTTAGGTTTGAATTAGATATGGAAATCTCCTCAGGCCATTAATAGGATGGTGAGGCAATCGCGGTAAAACGCGTCATGACTATCGTGCAATTCGTATCGTTGGGGCGGTCAGAATGAGCTTGAACATCAAATTCGCACGGCGCGATGCCATGCGGCTACTCGTTGGCGGGGGCGCAGCGGCCCTCGTCCTGTCGACAGAGACCTCGCGGGCATTGGCCCAGCGGCTCGGGCACGGCGCGGCGCGGCGGCCCACCCTGATGCTCGATCCCGGGCATGGTGGCATGGATCCCGGCGCGATCGGGGTCCGTGGCACCTATGAAAAATACATCGCACTCGACACGGCGCGGGAGGTGGCACGCCTCCTCGGGCGGACGGGTCGCTACCACGTTCGGATGACGCGGGACGACGACAAGTTCATCGCGCTCCGGGAGCGGGTGATCCTGGCCCAGAACGCCGGCGCCGACCTCTTCATGTCGATTCATGCCGACGCCATCCCAAATCCTCGTGTTTACGGCGCGTCGGTCTATACCCTGTCGAACAAGGCATCGGACGCCGAGGCGGCGGCGCTGGCGGCGCGGGAAAACCACTATGACCGGGTTGCCGGGGTCGATCTGTCGCAGCACGAGCCGGTGGTCAACGAAATCCTGTTCGACCTGGCACGCCGCCAGACCAATAACATGTCGCAGCGCTTGGCCCAGGCGGTGGTGCATGAGTTGCGACACGAGGTGGCGCTGTTCGACAATCCTCATCGCTCGGCGGCGTTCGTGGTGCTGAAATCACCGGACATCCCCTCGACGCTGGTCGAGCTCGGCTGTCTGTCGAACCGGAATGAAGAGCGCGAACTGCGCGAGGCGAGCCACCGGCACCTCCTGGCGGTGAGGATCGCCCGCTCCATCGATGATTATTTCGCCCACGCGGCTTAGGCCGCGGCACGGCAACAGGCCCATCACGGATTCCGGAATTAAGGAGTTGGTGACAAAGGGCTGGTCTAATCCAAGGCGCTGCGGGTCTCCCCCGGCCCGCAGATAGTTCCTCCCTAAACTTGGGCCGCCACATTCGGCGGCCCTTTTTTGTCCCCATTATTCCGTCGAAAGACAATTGTGTTATCATTGCCTCGTCACATGCCACCTATCATCAAAGTCGAGAAGCTCACGAAGAAATTCCACGGTGTCGCCGCCGTCGATGATATTTCCTTCGTCGTCGAGGAGGGCGACGTCTTCGCGTTTTTGGGACCGAACGGCGCGGGCAAGACGACCACGATCAAGATGCTCACGACCCTGCTTCACCCGACGAGTGGCACGATCCGCGTCAACGGCCACGATCCGGTGCGCGAGGCCGACGCCACGCGCCATTCCTTCGGCATCGTCTTCCAGGATCCGTCTCTCGACGAGGACCTCACCGCCTGGGAGAACCTGGAATTCCACGGCATCCTCTATGGGGTCCCGAAGGAAGTGCGCGCCAGGCGCATCCGGGAGCTTGCCGCGCTCGTCGAGCTCGCCGATCGCCTCAACGATTTCGTCCGTGATTTTTCGGGCGGTATGAAACGCCGGCTTGAGATTGCGCGCGGGCTCCTCCATCTCCCGAAGATCATCTTTCTCGACGAGCCGACCCTGGGGCTCGATCCGCAGACGCGAAACCTGTTGTGGAGTTACATGCGGCGGCTCAACGAAGCCGAGCAGATCACCGTCTTCTTCACAACCCATTACATGGAAGAGGCGGACCAAATGGCGAAGCGCATCGCGATCATCGACCATGGCAAGATCGTTGCCGAAGGTTCGGGGTCCGACCTGAAGAAGCAGACCGGCACGGCTTCGCTCGAAGCGGCCTTTCTCGCGCTCACGGGGAGCGAAATCCGCGAGGAAGCGGGAAGCTCGCTCGATCGCATGCGCCAGGCGCGCCGGGTGTGGCGCAGATAATATGGATCGATGAACGGCGTCTACGTCATGTGGCTGCGCGAGCTGAAGCGGTTCTATCGCTCGAAGTCGCGCATCGTCGGCGCCTTGGGCCAGCCGATCCTCTTCCTCGTCGCGCTCGGCTATGGCCTCGGGCCGGTGTTCGCCAAGGCGGGGCAGGGGAACTACCTCGACTTCCTCGCCCCCGGCATCATCGGCATGTCGATCATCTTCACTGCCATCTTCAACGGGATGCAGGTCATCTGGGACCGACAGTTCGGCTTCCTGAAGGAGACCTTGGTCGCGCCGGTTTCGCGCGTCTCGATCATGTTCGGCCGCACGCTCGGAGGCGCCACGGTCGCCGCGGTGCAGGGCACCCTCGTCCTTATCATCGCCGCGATAGCGGGCTTCCGGCCGGCCTCGTGGGTCGGGATCGCCCCCGCGATCGTGGTGATGATGCTCATTGCACTCCTCTTCAGCGCGCTCGGCATGGCAATCGCCTCGAAGCTCCGCGACATGCAGGGCTTCCAGCTCACCATGAACTTCCTTGTGATGCCGATCTTCTTCCTCTCGGGCGCCCTGTTCCCGTTAACGGGCGTGCCCGCCGCGCTCTTCTGGGTCGCGCGCATCGATCCGCTGTCCTACGGCGTTGACGCGCTGCGCTATTTCCTCTCCGGCACGGCCGTGTTTCCGCTCGCGCTCGACTTCGGCGTGCTCATCGGGGTCGCCGCGGCCTTCCTCTGGCTCGGTTCGTATTTCTTCGCGCGGACCGAGGTCTAAAACCCAAGCCGAATGCACCAACTTCCTCAAAGCCGCCGGCTACGCTTCAACTTGATCGGATAACGCTCTAGCTGAGTGCAGATGTTGCTCGGGATTCCGACCAGCCGGCCCGAACTCGATCTTGAGCGCTTGCCGGTCCGCTTCGGTGGCGCTGGGCCGCAAGGACATGCCGACAGGATGCTACGCGCGCTTTAAAGGCGGATTACGCCGGCGCCCTCATCGTATAGGGCATCGATCAGCGATGCGCGGCGCTGGATGGCGAGCCTCTGGTTGATCGTGCCCTTGTCGGTGGCTTCCCCGCTGCCCAGCGTCGGCACGTTTTCAAGGATCATCACGCGCCCGATGCGCCGGCTACTGGCCGTGTTGGTTTCGTTATAGACCGAGAGCGCCAGGCGCAGCCGTTCCGCAAAGTCCGGAAGCTCGGCAATGTCGTGCAGCGACAAGTCCGCGCCGAACATCTCGCGGCAGGCCACAAGGTTGGGGATGACGAGGAGACCCAGTTCCGAGTGCCCTTCGCCCGCCACCAGAACGTCCTGCAGCAACGGCGTGGTCGCCGCCACGATATCGGTGCGCAGGCGGCCGACCTGCACCCAGGTGCCGGTCAGCAGCTTGAACTGTTCGGCAAGCCGCCCCTCGAACACCAAGCCGCGGGACGGATCTGACGGATCGACGAATCGCACCGCATCGCCGCTGCGATACCAGCCGTCGGCATCGAACGCCTCTTGCGTCAGCGCGGGGGCGTCGTAATAGCCAGGGGTGACGTTCGGCCCCTTGGCACGCAGCTCCAGCTTGCCGTCCACCGGCACGAGTTTCACCATCGAGCCCGGGATCGGCAGGCCGATCATGCCGGGGCGGCCTTCGTGCCAGTGCAGGCTGGTGTGCAGCGGCGCCATCTCGGTCATGCCGTAGGATGACACCATCGGCACGCGCGTGCCGCGAACCGCTTCTGACAGGCTTTCCAACTTGTCCCAGAGCGGCGGCGGCATGGATGCGGCGGAGTAGAACAGGCAATCGAGGCGCGAAAAGAACGCCCGGCACAGCCCCGCATCGCGTTCCAAATGGAAGGCCAGCCGACTGTAGCCCGCCGGTACACCGAAATGCAGCGTGGGTGAGACTGCGCGCAACGCTGCCAAAGTCGGCGCATAGGCCGCATCTGTCGTCGGCTTGCCGCGGTCCATGTAGTAGCTGCCGCCGTTTGCGAACGCGGCATGAAAATTGTGGCTGCTGCCGCCGCAATGATGCCAGGGTTGCCAGTCCACCACGACCGGCGGGCGCTGGGTCAAAAACGGAAACAGCAAGGCCTGCGCACGCGCGTTCGAGCACATCATGCGCTGGGTGTTGATCACCGGTTTGGGATCGCCAGTTGAGCCGGAAGTGAACAGGATTTTGGCTGGCGCATCTGGATCGACCGCGTCGAATGCGGCATCCACGTCGCGTGGGGGCGTGCCGAGATCAGTAAACCATGTGGCGGGGCGGGTTGGCCCCGTCGTGTCGAACACGATCTCGACGCCGCCAGGCAGCAGGTTCAATGCGTCCGCGTAGGCCACCCCGTCATCAACCAGCACGAGACCCGGATGGGTTTTGGCAAGGCAAAACGCGAGCCGGCCGCGTGCTTCGGGGCGCAGCGAATAGGCCGGCGAAATCGGGCAGACGGGTATGCCGACCTGCAATGCGGCCAGGGTCAGCAGAGCTTGCGCCACGCTCTTTTCCGACAGCATCACGACGGGACGATCCGGCCCAAGCCCGCGGTCGAGCAAGCCCTGTGAGAGGCGATCGCAGGCGATCCGCGCCTCGGCGTAACTGATTGGATGCAGCGTTCCCTCGGCGTCCCACTCGGCCAGCATCACCCGATCCGGCGCGTGTTTGCTCCATCGGCGCAGCCATGCGCCGACCTGCCGGTCATAGTCATCCAACAGGATTTCATGCCGCAACAGAATCGCGCCATCGCGGTCATGGGAGACGCGTGCTGCAGGTGTTGCGAAGCGCGCTACGATCACCTCATTCATCTAATCGCGCCAGCGGACATAGGTGAGGTCGGGCAGATAGATTCAGCGTTGCGGTGAAGGGCAAGCGCGAAGCGGATCTTCTCGAATGACATCGTTGTACCTTGACCGGTGCGCGACGATAAAGCACGCTTTGCGGCTATGTAAAACTGCTTTCGACGCCTCGCGCGCCAAGGATCAGTGATGCAGGAAACCGCCATTCCATATGGAGCCTATTGGAGCACCCCGTTCGCGAAATGGCAGGGTAGCCTGTCGCATCTGCACAGCCTGCTGTTCGCCGCCTATGTTGCTCGCAAAGCGCTGGCGCGGCGCGGGATCGATCCATCAGTCTTCGACCATGGCGTGCTTGGCACGACGGTACCCCAACTCGGCACCTTCTACGGCCTGCCCTGGTTGATGGGCGAGATCGGAGCGCCCCATGTCGCCGGTCCCAGTGTTGCCCAGGCCTGCGCCACCGGTGTGCGCAGCTTGGCGGCGGCCGTCGCCGAAGTGAGATCCGGCATGGCGACCACCTCGCTCACCCTTTGCGCGGACCGCGTCTCGAACGGCCCATCGCTCTACTATCCCGATCCGAGAGGCACCGGCGGTCAGGGCCACACCGAGAATTGGGTGTTGGATAATTTTGGCCGCGACCCTTTCGCTAAGCTCGCTATGGTCGCGACCGCCGAGAACGTGGCGCGCAAGTTCACCATCTCGACCGAAGAGCAGAACGAGACCACCCTTTTACGCTACGGTCAGTATGAGGAGGCGCTGGCGAATGACCACGCCTTCCAGCGCCGCTACATGGACCTGCCTTTCGAGGTTCCAGATGGCCGCTTCCGCCGCACGGACGCCGTCCTCGAGGGCGACGAAGGTATCCACAAGACCACCGCCGAAGGCTTGGCGAAGCTGTGCCCCGTGACGGAGGGCGGCACCGTCACCTTTGGCGGGCAGACGCATCCGGCCGATGGCAATGCGGCGATCGTCGTCACCACGCCGGAGCGGGCGCGTGACATGTCGACGCAACCCGGCATCGCGATCCGGGTGCTGGGCTTCGGCAGCGCGCGCGCCACCGTGGGATATATGCCGGAGGCGCCAATTCCCGCCACAAGGAAGGCGCTCGACGCCGCTTCCCTTACGATGACTGACATCGATGCGATCAATTCCCATAACCCGTTCGTGGTGAACGACATCGCCTTCGCACGCACCTTCAACCTGCCGCTCAAGCGGATGAACCGCTACGGCTGTTCGCTCGTCTGGGGGCACCCACAGGCGCCGACCGGGCTACGTGGGATGATCGAGCTGATCGAGGAGCTTGCCCTGCGCGGCGGCGGCCGTGGGTTGTTTCAAGGGTGTGCCGCGGGCGACACCGCGATGGCGGCGGTCATCGAGGTGGCCGACGCCGCATGACCGACCTTCCCTTCGTTCATCCCACCGTCGTGCACATGCTGCAGGACGCCGCCGCCAAGAATCCGGATGGCGAGGCGCTCGTCTGCGGTATGGAGAGGCTGAGTTACGTGCAGTATCTGGGCGCCGTGGCAGCATTCGCGAAGGAATTGAAGGCGGAAGGCATGGCGGGTCGGCGTATCGCTCTGCTGATCGGCATTCTCGACGCGCAAAATCTGCGCCATCGCGAACGTGACTGCGCCCACGCTCTATCATCACTATGGCAGCGCCGATGGGCTTCTGAGCGCCGCCATTGCGCAGGGTCGCGTCGCGGACGTGGTGGAAATTTGAAGGTGGCGTAATCTCCTAATGTTCAACAAGAGACCGGCGGTTGGCGCCGCCGGAGGAGATCACGCCATGACGAAGGATATCGGGTTCGCGGACGAG
>JBOHLV010000091.1:0-9391 GCA_050729815.1 Allostellaceae bacterium | reverse complement strand
AGCCGATCTATGAGACGATGGAGGGCTGGAGCCAATCGACCCGCGGCGCGCGGAGCTGGGCCGCGCTCCCCGCCCTCGCGATCAAATATATCCGCCGCATCGAGGAGCTGATCGAGGCGCCGGTCGCCCTGCTCTCGACCAGTCCCGAGCGCGACGACACGATCCTCGTGAAGGACCCGTTCGCCGATTGAGGATCAGCTCGCCGCCAGCACCGCCAAGAGCAGCAGCGCGACGATATTGACGATCTTGATCATCGGGTTGACGGCCGGGCCGGCGGTATCCTTGTAGGGATCGCCGACGGTGTCGCCGGTGATGGCGGCCTTGTGCGCCTCCGATCCCTTGCCGCCGTGATGGCCTTCCTCGATGTATTTCTTGGCATTGTCCCAGGCGCCGCCGCCCGAAGTCATTGAGATCGCGACGAAAATCCCGGTGACGATGACGCCCAACAGCATCGCGCCCACCGCGGCGAAGGCGTTGGCCTGACCCGCGAACGACCAGATCACGACATAGAGCACGATCGGCGCCAACACCGGCAAGAGCGAGGGGATGATCATCTCGCGGATTGCCGACTTGGTCAGCATGTCGACAGCCTTGCCGTAATCGGGCTTCGCCGTGCCTTCCATGATGCCGGGGATTTCCTTGAACTGGCGGCGAACCTCGATGACGATGCCGCCGGCGGCGCGCCCCACCGCCGTCATGCCCATGGCGCCGAAGAGATAAGGCAACAGGCCGCCGATGAAGAGGCCGATCACGACATAGGCGTTCTGCAACACGAAATTGACGTGAACCGCCGGGAAAAAATGTCGCAAATCCTGGGTGTAGGCGGCGAACAGCACCAGCGAGGCGAGACCGGCCGAGCCGATGGCATAACCCTTCGTCACCGCCTTCGTGGTGTTGCCAACGGCGTCGAGCGCGTCGGTATATTTGCGCACCTCCTTTGGCAGGTCCGCCATCTCGGCGATGCCGCCGGCATTGTCGGTGACGGGGCCATAGGCGTCGAGCGCGACGATCATGCCGGCGAGCGCCAGCATGGTCGTCACCGCGACCGCGATGCCGAACAGCCCGGAAATAATGTCGGCAATGATAATGCCGGCGACGATCACCAAGACCGGCAGCGCCGTCGCCTCCATCGAGACGGCGAGACCCTGGATCACGTTGGTGCCGTGGCCGGTGGTGGAACTGCTGGCGATCGAGCGCACCGGGCGATGTTCGGTCGAGGTGTAATATTCGGTGATGACGACCAGCAGCGCGGTGACGCCGAGGCCGACCATGGCGCAGCCAAAAATGCCACCGCCCGAGGTCATGACGCCACCGGCGAGGGCGAGCGGCGTGCCGAAGCCGATCATCAACTGCACCAGGATGGCGATCAGGACGATCGCAACGACCACCGATGCGGCCAGCCCCTTATAAAGCGCGCCCATGATGTTCTCGCTGCGGCCGAGGCGCACGAAGAAGGTGCCGATCACCGAGGCGAGGATGCAGGCCGCGCCGATGACGAGCGGCAGGCCCATCATCACTTCCTGCATCGCGCCGGTGAAATAGATCGCGGCCAGCAACATCGTGGCAACGAAGGTGACGACATAGGTCTCGAAGAGATCGGCCGCCATGCCGGCGCAGTCGCCGACATTGTCGCCGACATTGTCGGCGATGACGGCGGGATTGCGGGGATCGTCCTCGGGGATGCCGGCCTCGACCTTGCCGACGAGATCGGCGCCAACATCGGCGCCCTTGGTAAAGATGCCGCCACCCAAACGCGCGAAGATCGAGATCAGCGAGGCGCCGAAGCTGAGCGCCACCAGCGCCTCAAGAATCTGCCGCTGACTGCCGGGTGGCAAAGTCGCGCGGAGGAAATAGTAATAAAGCGATACCGCGAGAAGAGCGAGGCCGACCACCAGCATGCCAGTGACCGCCCCTGCCCGGAACGCCAGCGAAAGACCCGCGCCGAGGCCGCGCCGCGCCGCCTGGGCCGTGCGTACATTGGCCCTTACCGAGACATTCATCCCGATATAGCCCGCGGCGCCCGAAAGACACGAACCGAACAGGAACCCGACGGCGGTGCGCCAACCCAACAGGATAAGCAGGATGATGAAGATGACGATTCCGACGATGGCGATGGTCCGATATTGCCGGTTGAGATAGGCGCGCGCGCCTTCCTGAATCGCGCTTCCAATCTCCCGCATGCGCTCATTACCGGCATCCGCCGCCAGGACTGAACGCGCGGCAAGGACGCCGTAGACCAGCGCGAGAATAAAGCCGGCGACCACCACCCAATAGGCAATTTGCATTTTCGCGAACCCCGTGTTTTTTTTGCGATCCCCCGCCGGAAAGCGGGCGGACCATGCCAGAAGAATAAGAATGAGGCAACTGGCGTAAATGCCGCCGCAACTCGTGCGTGGCGTGCGTGGCTAAATGTGCCGATAGCCGCCGGCGGCGATCGTCATGATCCCGCCGTCGGCCGCCCGGACCGTGACGCCGGCGCCCGCCGAGATCCGCCCGATCGGGGTCACTGGCAGCACCCCCAACCGGGCCGCCGCGGTGGCCGGCGCCGCGAACAGGATCTCGTAGTCGTCACCGCCAGCGAGCGCCGCCAGGATCAGGGCCGGATCGGTGACAACCGCCTCCCGGGCGGCCGGCGATAGGGGCAGGCGTGCCGCTTCGATTTCCGCGGCGACGCCCGACGCGTCGCACAGATGGCCGAGATCGGCCACCAGCCCATCCGAAATATCCATCGCCGCCGAGGCGATACCGATGAGCTGCCGGCCGAGTTCGAGCCGCGGTTCGGGTAGGCGATAGCGGCCGGTGAGATGGCGCCGATGGTTGGCGGTGAGGCCGGCCAGTCCGCCCTTCAGCACCCTGAGGCCGATCGCCGCATCGCCGAGGGTGCCGGAAACGTAGATCGTGTCACCGACGCGCGCGCCGCTGCGCAGCGGGGCGGCACCGGCATCGACCTGGCCGATGGCGGTCATGCTCAGCGTCGTCGGGCCGTCGATGCGAACGCTGTCGCCGCCGAGCAAAGCGAGGTGATAGCGCCGCTGATCCTCGGCAAGACCCGCCGAAAATGCCTCGAGCCACGCCTCGTCCCGCGTCGGCGGCAACGCCATCACCAGGAGATAACCCAGCGGCACCGCACCCTTGGCGGCAAGATCGGACAAATTCACGCGAAGCAGCTTTTGGGCGATCTGGTGCGGCGGGTCCGCCCTGAAGAAATGGATCCCTTCGACAATGGCGTCGGTCTTCAGCACATATTGGGTGCCGACGGGGCCGTCGATCAGGGCGATATCGTCCTTGAGGCCAAGCGCGCCCGGTCCCGCCAGCGGCGCGAAATAGCGCGCGATGCGCTGAAACTCATCGAGAGGCGGCGGTTTCCCCATCCCTCGCGCCCAACTCGTGGGGCCGGAGGCGATGCGCCAGCCGGTCGAGCACGCCATTGACGAGCCGCGGCTCCTTGCCGGAGAAGAAGGCATGCGCGATGTCGACATATTCGTTCAACACCACGCGGACGGGGATTTCGAGCCGCGCCGACAATTCATAGGCACCGGCACGCAGCACCGCCCGCAACACCACTTCGAGCCGCCGAAGATTCCAGTCGGGCGCCAGCGCCTCCTCGAGCGCAGGATCGAAGTCGTGCCGGTGCGCCATGACGCCCCGCACGATATCGACGAAGAGCGCGTCGTCCGCCTCGCCGAAGCCCTCCTCATCGCCGCCACGCTCGCGTAGCTCGGCGATCACGGTATCGACCGCGGCGCCGCCGAGATCGATCTGATAGAGCGCCTGAACCGCGGCGAGGCGCGCGCGACTGCGCTTTACAGTGCCGGATTTGGCGGCGGGCGGCGCCGCGTTCATGGTGCACCGAAGCCGAAACGGCTTTTAAGCTCGACCATGGCAAGGCAGGCACGCACCGCTTCGCCGCCCTTGTTCTTCCGGTCGAAACGGGCGCGAACCAAGGCCTGTGCCTCGTTCTCGACCGTCAGCACGCCGAAGCCGATGGCGAGCCGCTCGCGCAGCGCCAGTTCCTGAAGGCCGCGTGAGCATTCGGTGCAAATGAGGTCATAATGGCTGGTCTCGCCGCGAATGACGCAGCCGAGGGCGACATAGCCATCATAGCCCTGGCGCGAGAAATGCGCGAACCCGATCGCGGCCGGAATCTCGAACGCGCCCGGCACCGTCAACCGGTCATGATCCGCGCCGGCTCTCTCCAACTCCGCCACCGCGCCACGCAGAAGCTCGTCGGCGATGGGTGCGTAATAGCGCGCCTCGACCAGGAGAATCCGCGCGACCATCCTCAGTGGTCCTTGACCCGGATCGGCTGCCGCCCGGCGACCCTCAGGCCATAACCTTCGAGCGCAATGATGTTGTGATCCGTATTCGACAGCAGGATCATCTCGTGAACGCCGAGGTCAAGCAGGATCTGCGCGCCAATGCCATAGTCGCGCAAGGAGCCAGATTCCGGCGGCGTCGCCACGATCAGCTCATGGGCGCGGGTGGTAAAGTTGGGCGGCATCGGCTCGCGCAACACCACGACGACGCCGCGCCCGGCCGCGGCCACCGCTTCGAAGGCGGCGCGAAGCAAGCCGGCGCGGCCGCTTTTCACATTGCCGAACATGTCGTCGAGCATGTTCATGGCATGCATCCGCACCAACGGCGGCTCCGACCCGGAGACATTGCCTTTGACGAAGGCGAGATGCTCGATATTGCTCACCTTGTTGTAATAGACGAGCAGGCGAAAAGTGCCGCCAAAGAGGCTGTCGAACGGCTGATCGAAGGTGCGTTCGACGATGCGGTCGTGGCGCCGGCGATAGGCGATGAGATCGGCGATGGTCGCAACCTTGAGGCCGTGAAACTGGGCGAAGGCAACGAGATCGTCGCGCCGGGCCATGGTGCCGTCATCATTCATGATCTCGCAGATGACGCCGGCGGGGTTGAGGCCGGCGAGCCGCGCGATATCGACTGCCGCCTCGGTATGGCCGGTGCGCACGAGCACGCCGCCGTCGCGCGCCATCAGGGGAAAGATATGTCCCGGCGTGACGATGTCGGCCGGGCCCTTGACGGGATCGATCGCCACCGACACGGTGCGGGCGCGATCGGGCGCCGAAATGCCGGTGGTAACGCCGTCGCCCGCCTCGATCGAAACGGTAAACGCGGTCTGTAGCCGCGACGAATTGGCCTGCGACATCAAATGCAGGCCGAGTTGCTCGCAGCGCTGGCGCGTCAGGGCAAGGCAGACGAGGCCGCGGCCGTGCTTCGCCATGAAATTGATGGCATCCGGCGTCGCCATCTGTGCGGGGATGATGAGATCGCCTTCATTCTCGCGATCCTCGTCATCGACCAGAATAAACATCCGGCCGTTGCGCGCCTCGTCGATGATTTCCTCGATCGGCGACACGACTTCAACGAAACTCATCCTATGTCCTTCCCGATGAGGCGGGCAAGATAGCGCGCGATGAGGTCGATCTCGAGATTGACCCGGTCGCCCGGCTGAAGCACGCCAAGCGTGGTCTCCTTCTGGGTGTGCGGAATGATATTGACGCCGAAGCGGTCGCTTTCGACCTCATTGACCGTCAGCGAGACGCCGTCAATCGCGACCGCGCCCTTCGCGGCGATGGCACGGTCGTACGGCTCCGGCACCGCAAAGACAAGGCGCAGCGAATCGCCCTCAAGCCGCCGCGAGACCAGGGTTGCGACGGCATCGACATGGCCGGAGAGGAGATGCCCGCCCAACTCATCGCCCAATTTTAGCGCGCGTTCGAGGTTGAGCCGCGTGCCCTGCTCCCAGGCGCCGGCGGTGCTACGTGCCAAGGTCTCCGCCGAGGCATCGACCGCGAAGCAATCATTGCCCTTCTCAACCACGGTGAGGCACGGGCCGGAGCAGGCGATTGACGCGCCGATCGCGATCTCGCCGATGGGATAGCGGGTCGCGACGGTGACGCGGGTATCGCCGCGCCGCTCAATCGCGCGCACTTCCCCGATATCGGTGATAATCCCCGTGAACATCGCCGGGTAAACTAGGCCCGGCGCGTCAATGTTTCCAGTAGATCATCGTCAACGCTCGATGTGGCCTCGCGCATGAACCGCGGCGCCTTGGCGAGATCATCGAGCCCCAGCGCCGCCATCGCGCCGATGCCGTCATCGCCGATCACGGTCGGCGCGTGGAACCACGCCACCCGATCGACCAGATCCCGGCGTAGCAGTCCCGCCGCGAGCCGGGCCCCGCCCTCGACCAGAATGCGCGTCAACCCCTTAAGGCCGAGCGCTTGGAGGGCGAGATCGAGATCGAGGCCCTCATCCGTGTTGCTTCCGGACATCTCAATCAACTCGACCCCGGCGCGTCGGAACGCCCGAAGCCGTGCGCCGTCGCCGCCGTTGCGCGTCACAACCCAGGTCGGCGCCATCGCGGCCGTCGAAACCAGCTTTGCGGTAAGCGGCAACCGGAGCCCCGGATCGATCACGATGCGCACCGGCTGGCGATCCGCCATCCCGGGTAGGCGACAGGTCAGCTCCGGGTCGTCAGCGACCGCGGTGCCGACACCGATCAGCACCGCGTCATGGGTAGCACGAAGCAGATGAGCGCGCTGGCGCGCCGCCTCGCCGGTGATCCAGCGGCTCTCGCCCGAGGCCAGCGCGATGCGGCCGTCAAGGGTCGATGCCATTTTCAGCGTGACGAGCGGCCGCCCGATATCGAGGCGCTGGAAAAAGCCGGCATTGATCTCGCGCGCGGCATCGTTGCCGAGGCCGGTCTCCACCGCGATGCCGGCTTCCCTGAGCCGTGCAAAGCCACCACCCTTCACCTTGGGATGGGGGTCTTCGAGCGACGCCACCACCCGCGCCATGCCGGCATTGACGATGGCATCGGCGCAGGGCGGCGTCTTGCCCCAATGACCGCAAGGCTCAAGCGTGACAAACATGGTGGCGCCGAGCGCCTCCCTGCCCGCGCGACGCAGCGCCTCGGTCTCCGCATGCGGCCGGCCGCCTGGCTGGGTCCAGCCGCGACCCACGACCGCATCATCCTTGACGATGACGCAACCGACCGCCGGGTTCGGCCAGACCCGTCCCAACCCGCGCCGCGCCAGCGCCAGCGCCGCATTCATATGTTGGAGATCGGACACCGCACCCAAGCCTCTCGCCGCACCCACTATGCCGTCAGCTTGCCGGCCGCCGGCCCGGCATCCAAGCACAACCGCAATTCGGCTAGAATTTTCGCTGGAAGCGGTGCCAAAAGAACACAGCTAGCGGGTCAAGGGGCTATCCCCGTATGTCAGTCCTGGTCGGCGGTAATACTGCCGACGAAGTCCCCGAAATCCTTCGCCTCGCGGAAATTGCGATAAACCGAGGCGAAACGCACATAGGCGACCTGATCGAGGGTTGCCAGGGATTCCATGACGAAGGCGCCGACCTGCTCGCTCGGGATCTCGGTCTCGCCCGAGCTTTCAAGCTGGCGCACGATGGAATTGATGACGCGCTCGATGCGCTCTGCCTCGACCGGGCGCTTGCGCAACGCAATGAAGAGCGAGCGCGCCAGCTTGTCGCGTTCGAACGGTTCGCGCTCGCCGTTCTTCTTCACCACGGTCAATTCGCGAAGCTGTACCCGCTCGAAGGTGGTGAACCGCGCAGCGCAATTGGGACAAAGCCGGCGCCGTCGGATCGAGGACCGATCGTCGGTCGGCCGCGAATCCTTCACTTGCGTATCTTCAAAGCCACAAAATGGACAACGCATGATCCCCCTCCCCCGGTGGATCAGAGTTCGGAATAAATCGGAAAGCGCGACGTCAGCGCCATCACCTTGCGGCGCACCGCCGCCTCGACGGCACCATTGCCATCCGGCCCATGGGTGGCGAGGCCATCCAGCACCTCGGCAATCATCTCGCCGACCTGGCGGAACTCGGCAAGGCCGAAGCCCCGCGTCGTCGTCGCCGGGCTACCGAGACGAATGCCCGAGGTGACGGTCGTCTTTTCCGGATCGAACGGCACCCCGTTCTTGTTGCAGGTGATGCCGGCGCGCTCGAGGCCGACCTCGGCAACCCGCCCGGTTAGGCGCTTCGGCCGTAAATCGACCAGCATGAGGTGTGAATCCGTTCCGCCCGACACGATAGCACAGCCATGCTCGGTAAGCGTGTCGGCCAGCATCTTGGCGTTCTCGACCACGGCCTTGGCGTAGTCCGCGAATTCCGGTTGCAGCGCCTCGCCGAGCGCCACCGCCTTCGCCGCGATGACATGCATCAAGGGACCGCCTTGCATGCCCGGGAACACGGCGGAATTAAGCTTCTTGCCGATCTCGAGATCGTTCGACAGGATCATGCCGCCGCGGGGGCCGCGCAGCGTCTTGTGCGTCGTGGTGGTGACGGCATGGGCATGAGGCAGCGGGCTTGGATAAAGGCCGGCCGCAACAAGGCCGGCGAAATGCGCCATATCGACCATGAGCCTGGCGCCAACGGCATCGGCAATGCGGCGGAAGCGGGCGAAATCGATGATTCGGGCATAGGCCGAGCCGCCGGCGATGATGAGCTTCGGCTTCTCGGCACGGGCGATGCGTTCGACCTCGTCATAATCGATCCGTCCCGTCTCGGGCGAGACTGCGTAATGCACGCCGCGATACCATTTTCCCGAAACGTTGAACGGCGCGCCATGAGTCAGATGACCGCCCGCCGCCAGCGACATGCCGAGCAGAGTGTCGCCGGGTTCAAGCAGCGCATAATAGACTTCGGCATTGGCTTGCGATCCCGAATGCGGCTGAACATTGGCAAAGGCGCATTGAAACAGGGTCCGCGCCCGCTCGATCGCGATCGTCTCGACCTCGTCGACGAACTCGCAGCCGCCGTAATAGCGCCGGCCAGGATAACCCTCGGCATATTTGTTGGTCAGCACCGTGCCCTGAGCCTCCAGCACCGCGCGCGAGACGATGTTTTCGGACGCGATGAGTTCGATTTGGTCGCGCTGGCGGCCAAGTTCGCGCCGTACCGCGGCGGCGATGTCGGGATCGCGGTCGGCAAGGCCGTCCTTGAAAAAACGGTCGGCAACGGCGACGGGTGCGGCAGCGGCAGAAGACATAGACAATCAAGACCTGGAAAGTTGCGAGGATTGCAGGACCGGAGCTCGCCCTACCGGACGGGCTGCGGATGTATCTTACCAGATTTGGCTCGCCGCTGTCAGCTATCCACAACACCTCGGTGCCAGAGGCCGGTCGCGACGTGTTGCCCGAGCCTCAAGGTCTTTGCGGCAGGCTTGAATTTCGCAATGATTCGCTGTGGATAATCGTTCGGATCATCTCGCGCTAGTGCACTGACGCATTCTTAGGATTCACAAACGGATTTTGCCATGCGAATCTGCGCGTATGGCTCAGACGATTTGTGTTCTCGTATCAGCGTCCGATCGCACTCGGCTTGAGGCGATCGCCGCC
>JBOHLV010000090.1:0-8141 GCA_050729815.1 Allostellaceae bacterium | reverse complement strand
GTCACCATGGTTTGGAGGGCGAGGCCGATCTCGAACGCCACCGGAATGGGATCGACCGCGAATTCCGGGGCCGAGGCATGGCCGCCATTCCCGATCACTTTGATCTCCCACCAATCCGCCGATGCCGTCACCGCGCCGGCCCGTCCCGCCACCTTGCCGGCGGGCACGGGTGGCATGATGTGGAGAGCGAAGGCGGCATCGGGCTTGGGATCGGCGTCGAGAAGCCCATCCTCGATCATGCGCCGCGCGCCGGCAAAGCCTTCCTCGCCCGGCTGGAACATGAATTTGACCGTGCCGGCAAGCTCGCCCTTGTGGCGATGGAGAAGGTGTACCGCCTCGACCAGCATCGCGGTATGGGCGTCATGGCCGCAGGCGTGCATGCGACCGGCGAATTCGCTGGCATAGGGAAGGCCGGTATCCTCCGGCATCGGCAGCGCGTCCATGTCGCCGCGCAGCAGAATGCATTTGCCCGACTGCGAGCCGGCACGGCCGCCGGTTAGCGACACGATGAGGCCCGAGGTCGAGGGCCCGCGCGCAATCTGAATGTCGAGCCCCGCAAGGCTCTCCTCGACCGCGGCGGTGGTGATCGGCAGATCGAGGCCGAGTTCCGGCTTCTGGTGAATCCGGCGGCGCAACTCCACCGCCTGGGGCAGGCGCTCCCGCGCTTCGGCCAGGATACGGGCAGGGTCGTAACCGTTTTCCATCTCTCTCATCTCCCGTGAACGAGGGGCGCGTGTGCCGGAACATAGACCGGGCGGCGCTTTTCCGCACGCTCCGATACCGGACGATAGAGCTGCTTCGAGGCCTCGATCATGACGACGCCGCCGAAGCCGCCAAGCCAGCGCTGGCCGATGCGCTCGATGGCGCCGGCCGAGCGCAGCACCATGCGCGAGCGGGTCGGCGGCACATAGAGCGCGGAAACGCTGTGCTCCGGGGTGAACTGACTGTCGCGCAAGAGGCGCGAAAGCTGGGCGTGAGAATAGGGATTGCCCTGGCCAAAGGGGGTGTCGGAATTCATCGCCCACAGGCTGCGCCGGTTCGGCGCCACGATGAGGAGCCGGCCGCCGCCGGCGAGCACCCGCCAGATCTCGGTGAGGAGCGCACGGCTGCGCTCGCTGAATTCGAGGCCATGGACCAAGAGTACCCGGTCGATCGAATAATCCTGAAGCGGCAGCTCCATCTCGTCGGCGAGGGTGACGAGATTGCGGCCGTCGGCCGGCCACGGCAACACCCCCTGGCTCGCCGGCATCAGCGCGAAGGCGCGCTCCGCCTCGGCGAGGAGCGGCCGCAGATAGGGCGTGGCGTAACCAAGTCCCAAGAGGCGCATGCCGCCGAGATCGGGCCAGAGCTGGCGGATCTTGGCGCGGATGTGGCGGCGCGCCACCTGGCCGAGGCGGCCGACATAGAAATCCCTCAGATCGACGACATCGACATGCATGGCTTCACTCTAGCATGCTCGCGTCCGAGGATTTAGGGTGCGGCTCGGCAAGGAGGCAGCATGCGCGAACTCGATATCCGCCAGATTCCGGTCCTTCGGGACAATTACGTCTATCTCGTCCATGACGCCGAGACGGGTGCGACCGGCGTCGTCGATCCGTCGGTGGCGGCGCCGGTGATGACCGCGCTCGAAGCGGCCGGCTGGCGCCTCAGTCATATCCTCAATACTCATCATCACGGCGATCATACCGGCGGCAATCTCGAGCTCAAGGCCAAGACCGGCGCCATCATCGTCGGGCCGCGCGCCGACCGGGACCGCATTCCCGGCATCGATGTCGCGGTCGGCGACGGTGATGTCTATCGCTTCGGCGGGCATGACGCGCAAATCTTCGACGTGCCCGGCCACACCAGCGGCCATATCGCCTATTGGCTCCCGGATTCGCGCGCCCTTTTTTGCGGCGATACCCTCTTCATCATGGGCTGCGGGCGCCTCTTCGAGGGGACGGCGGCCGAGATGTGGAACTCGCTCGGCAAGTTCAAGGCGCTGCCGCCGGAGACGCGCGTCTTCTGTGCCCATGAATATACCCAAAATAATGCGCGCTTCGCCCTCACCGTCGAGCCCGGCAATCCGGATCTGCGGGCGCGGGCGCGCCGCGTCGACGAATTGCGGGCGCAAGGCCAGCCGACCGTGCCCGGCACCATCGGCGAGGAACTATTGACCAATCCGTTCTTGCGCGCCGATCGCCAATCGTTGCAGGAATCGGTCGGGACCGTGGGTGATCCGATCGCGACCCTCGCCGCGATCCGCCACCGCAAGGACGCGTTCTAACAAAGGGACAGGCATCATGATGAAGCTGCGTTTTGCCGCCGCATCGCCGTTCGTGCGCAAGGTGATGGTGGTGGCCCTCGAAACCGGCCTCGCGGAGCGGATCGAGCGGGTCTCGACCGCGGTCTCGCCAGTGAAGCCCAATGACGAGGTCGCGCGCGAAAATCCGCTGGTCAAGGTGCCGTCGCTCACCACCGATGACGGGCTCGTGCTCTATGATTCGCCGGTGATCTGCGAATATCTCGATACGCTTCATGAGGGGCCGCGCCTCTTTCCGCCGGCGGGGCGGGAGCGCTGGATCGCGCTGCGCCAGCAGGCGCTCGCCGACGGCCTCATGGAGGCGGCGATCCTGGTGCGGTACGAGAACCTGCGACCCGAGGCGATGCGCTGGCAGGACTGGGTCGCGTCGCAAATGCGCCGGGTGCGCGGCGCGCTCGGGGCGCTCGAGATCGAGGTCGCGGAGGGTGATCTGAAGGAGCCCTTGACCATCGGCCAGATCACCATCGGCTGCGCCCTCGGCTATCTCGATTTCCGCTTTCAGGGCGAGGAATGGCGCCTGCGCCATCGCCAACTCGCCGCCTGGTTCGAGCCATTCGGCAAGCGCAAATCGATGAAGCTCACGGAGCCGCGCGGCTGATGCTGATCCGTTATGAACTATCGGGCACGGCGGCGCTGGTGACCGGCGCGGCATCGGGGATTGGCCTTGCCACGGCGGTCCTTCTGGCCCGGTCGGGGGCCAAGGTTGCGGTCAATTTCCTCGCCGACGATCCGCGCGGGACCGTTGAGGTTGAAAAATTGCGGGCCGAAGGCCTCGACGTGATTGCGGCGCCGGGCGATGTCGGCGATGCCAAGGCCGGGGTGGCGATGGTGATGGATGCGATCGACCGGCTTGGCCGGCTCGACCTTCTCGCCAACAATGCCGGCACGCCGGGGGTGCGCCATACCATCGATATGGCACGGCTCGATCTTGTCACCGAAGAGCTGTGGGCGACCATTCTCGGCGTCAATCTTCTGGGGCCGTTTCGCTGTAGCAAGGCGGCGGCGCCGGCCTTGAAGGCGGCGCGCGGCGCCATCGTCAACACCGCCTCGATCGCGGGCACCGGCTCGGGTGGTAGTTCCATGCCCTATGGCGCGAGCAAGGCCGGCCTCGTCAATTTGACCAAGAATCTCGCCAAGGCGCTGGCGCCCGAGGTTCGGGTCAATGCGGTCGCGCCAGGCGGGGTCGACAGCTCCTGGCAGATCGAATGGACGCCGGAGCAGCGCCGTTACTCGGTCGAGCGCTCGCTCCTTAAGAAACGCGCTGATCCGGCAGAGATTGGCGACCTCATCCTTTATCTCGGCTTCGGTGCCAGCATGGTGACGGGCCAGACCGTGATCTGCGACGCCGGCCTGACGCTCTAGGGCGGGATGATTTCAGGTGCGTTCACAGCCCGGGTTTTTGAAGTAATTGGCGCATTCCCTGGGGGACGCGGGTGATTGACAGCCCGCCGCCGGGCGCCTAGGTTTCTGCCGCTTCCGCCTGAAGCTTTTGATTGGTATCCCTTGCGAGGGTCGGCCGGTCCGCGAGTGTCGCGCGCCGGCCCGAAACGTCTTGAGGTCCCGGTTCCGTCATGTTCGACAGTTTAAGCCAGCGTCTCGGCGACACCTTCGACCGGCTGAAGAAGCGCGGCGCCCTTTCCGAGGAGGATGTCGGCGTCGCGATGCGCGAAATCCGCATCGCGCTTCTCGAGGCCGATGTCGCGCTTCCCGTGGTGAAGCAATTCATCGACGGGGTGCGGACGAAGGCGCTCGGCCAGGACGTGCTGCGCTCGGTGACGCCGGCTCAGATGGTAGTAAAGATCGTCCACGACCATTTGATCGAGACGCTGGGCGAAGGCGCGCCGCTCAACCTCAACGCCGTGCCGCCGGTGGCGATCCTGATGCTGGGCCTGCAAGGCTCGGGCAAGACCACGACCGCGGCAAAGCTGGCGCGGGTCATGAAGGAGCGCGAGAAGAAGAAGGTCCTGCTCGCCTCGCTCGACATCCATCGCCCGGCGGCGCAGGAGCAACTCGCCATCCTGGCTCGGCAGATCAATGTCTCGTCGCTGCCCATCATCGCCGGCGAGCAGCCGGTCGCGATCGCGAAGCGCGCGATGGAGGTCGGGCGGCGCGAGGCCTATGACCTCGTCGTCCTCGACACCGCCGGCCGGCTCCATATCGACGAGACCCTGATGTTCGAGGTGGCGGCGGTAAGAGAGGCGGTGAACCCGGCCGAACGCCTCCTCGTCGCCGACGCCCTGACCGGCCAGGACGCGGCCAATCTTGCGAAGAGCTTCGATGAGCGCGTCGGCATCACCGGCATCGTCCTGACCCGCGTCGATGGCGATTCCCGCGGCGGCGCCGCCTTGTCGATGCGCGCCGTCACGGGGAAGCCGATCAAGTTCCTCGGCATCGGCGAGAAGCTCGACGCGCTCGAAGCCTTCCGGCCGGAGCGGCTGGCGGGCCGCATCCTCGATATGGGCGATGTCGTCAGCCTCGTCGAAAAGGCGCAGGAGACGATCGAGCAGGAAGACGCCGAAAAGCTCGCCCGCAAGATGGCGAAGGGCCAGTTCGATCTGAACGACCTCGCGGCGCAGCTTCGCCAGTTGCGCCGGATGGGCGGCATGGGCGGCATCATGGGGATGCTGCCCGGCGTCCAGAAGATCAAGAAGCAGATCGAAGGGGCCAACCTCGACGACAGCCTGATCAAACGGCAGGAGGCGATCATCGGCTCCATGTCGAAGGCGGAGCGGCACGAACCGAAGCTCCTGAACGGCTCACGTCGGCGCCGCATCGCCGCCGGCTCGGGCACGACGGTGCAGGAGATCAACCGCCTCCTGAAGCAGTATCAGGACATGTCGACCATGATGAAAAAGATGAACAAGCTCGGCCAGAAGGGCATCGCCCGCCACGGTATCGGCGCGCTGCTTCCCGGCGGCTTCGGACGGTAATCAGCAATCGCGTTCAGGACATCAAGGAGCATTATGGCACTCAAGATTCGCATGGCCCGGGCCGGCGCCAAGAAACGGCCCTTCTACGCCATCGTGGTCGCGGACAGCCGCAGTCCGCGCGATGGCCGCTTCATCGAAAAGCTCGGCACCTACAATCCGATGCTGGCGCGGGACCATCCCGAGCGGGTGAAGCTCAAGACCGAGCGGGTGGAGCATTGGCTCGGCGTCGGCGCCTTGCCGTCGGAGCGGGTCGCGCGCTTTCTCGGCGATGCCGGCTTGCGCGCGAAGCCCGCAACCCGCGAGACGCCGAAGCAATCGGCGCCAAAAAAGAAGGCGCAGGAGCGCGCGGCCGCGGCCGCGGCGGCAACGGGAGAAGCGGGTGGCGCTGCCTCGGCCTGATCTTGCCATGGCGCGGCCGGACCGCGTCCTCTTAGGCGTCATCACCGGCGCACACGGCGTCCGGGGCGAGGTGCGCGTCAAGAGCTTCGCCGCCGTGCCGAAGGCGATCGCGTCCTATGGCCCGCTCGAAGACAAGACCGGAAAGCGCTTCGTCCTCACCCTCAAAGGCGGGATCGAAGATCGGCTCATCGCCGTGATCGAAGGGGTCGCGACGCGCGAGGCGGCCGAACGCCTCAAAGGCGCCGAGCTTTACGTGCCGCGCGATGCCCTGCCGCCGGCCGCGGAGGAGGAATTCTATTACGCCGATCTCGTCGGGCTCGAGGTGCGTCTTCGGGACGGCACGCGCTTCGGCCGCATCGCGGCGGTGCTGGAGTTCGGCGCCGGCGATTCGCTGGAGATCGATCGCGGGGAAGGCGGCACCGTGCTGGTGCCGTTCACCCGCCGCGCCGTGCCAGAGGTGAATATCGCGGCCGGCTATCTGGTGCTCGATCCGCCCGAAGGCTTGCTGAGCGAGTGACATGATCACGCCCTGGCAAGCCACCGTCTTGACGCTGTTCCCGGAGATGTTTCCGGGGCCGCTCGGCCATTCGCTAGCGGGCAAGGCGCTGAGCCGGGGCTTGTGGCGGCTCGCCACCGTCGATATCCGCGATTTCGCCGAAGATCATCATCGCACCGTCGATGACGCGCCGTTCGGCGGCGGACCGGGCATGGTGATGCGGCCCGACATCGTCGATCGCGCGCTCGAAAGGACACCGATCGATGGCCCGTGGCTCTATCTCTCGCCGCGCGGCGTGCCGCTCGATCAGCGCCGGATCGAAACCCTGGCGGCGGGACCGGGGGTTGGCCTCCTCTGTGGCCGGTTCGAGGGGATCGATCAGCGCGTCATCGAGGCGCGCCAGATCGCGGAAGTGAGCCTCGGCGATTTCATCCTCTCGGGCGGCGAGCCGGCGGCGCTCGCGCTTATCGACGCCGCGGTGCGGCTCCTGCCCGGCGTCATCGGGGATGACGCGGCCCTGGCGGAGGAAAGCTTCGCCCAAGGCCTCCTCGAATATCCGCACTATACAAGGCCGCAAATGTGGCAGGGCAAGGCGGTGCCGCCTGTGCTGCTGTCGGGAAATCACGAGGAAATTCGCCGCTGGCGGCATGCCGCGGCGGAACGTGCGACGCAGGAGCGTCGCGCCGATCTGTGGCAACATTATCTGGCCCGGCAAGAGCAAGATCGGGCCCAACGCAAAGTCGGAGACTTCACATGAACCGGTTGGAGAGCCTCAATCACGAAGCGGCGGCGAAGCTGGTCGCGGCGCGCGGCGTGCCGCAATTCGGCCCCGGCGACACCGTCCGGGTCAGCATCCGCGTGGTCGAGGGTGAGCGCGAGCGGATTCAGGCGTTCGAGGGTGTCTGCATCGCGCGCAAGAGCGCCGGCCTCAATTCGAGCTTCACCCTGCGCAAGCTGTCCTATGGCGAGGGGGTCGAGCGCATCTTCCCGCTCTACAGCCCGCGCATCACCGCGATCGAGGTTCAGCGTCGCGGCGCCGTGCGCCGGGCCAAGCTCTATTACCTGCGCGGTCGCACCGGCAAGAAGGCGCGCATCGCCGAGCGCGAGCGCGAATACGGCCTCGCAACGCGCGGCGGCGAGACGCCGGCCGCGGCGCCCGAGACGCCGGCCACCAACGGTTAGGACCGAGGAGACCCAATCATGGCGAAACCCCGAACCCTGTTCGACAAGATCTGGGACAATCATCTCGTCGATATCCAGCCCGACGGCACCGGCCTTCTCTATATCGACCGCCATCTCGTCCATGAGGTGACGAGCCCACAGGCCTTCGAGGGCCTGCGCCTCGCCGGCCGCAAGGTGCATCGGCCCAATGCCACCATCGCGGTCGCCGACCACAATGTCCCGACCTCCGACCGCAGCCGCGGCATCGACGATCCCGAAAGCCGGCTCCAGGTCGAGACGCTGGAGCGTAACGTCAAGGAGTTCGGCATTCCCTATTTCGGCATGACCGACATCCGCCAGGGCATCGTCCATATCATCGGGCCGGAGGAGGGCTTGACCCAGCCGGGCATGACCATTGTTTGCGGCGACAGCCACACCGCGACCCATGGCGCGGTCGGCGCGCTCGCCTTCGGCATCGGCACCTCGGAGGTCGAGCATGTGCTGGCGACGCAGACGCTGATCCAGCGCCGGCCCAAGAACATGAAGGTCGAGGTCTCGGGCGGGCTCGGCTTCGGCGTCGGCGCCAAGGACCTGATCCTCGCCGTGATCGGCCAGATCGGCATCGCCGGCGGCACCGGCCATGTCATCGAATATGCCGGCGAGGCGGTCCGCAAGCTCACGATGGAAGGCCGCATGACGGTCTGCAACATGTCGATCGAGGCGTGGGCGCGCGCCGGCCTCGTCGCGCCGGACGAGACCACATTTGAGTATCTGACGGGCCGGTCGTTCGCGCCCAAGGCCGGGCAATGGGAACAGGCGGTCGCGTTTTGGCGCACCCTGCCCTCCGACCCCG
>JBOHLV010000089.1:0-24521 GCA_050729815.1 Allostellaceae bacterium | reverse complement strand
GCCGAGCGGGCGGAGCCGGATCGGCGCGAGGCGCTCTATGCCGCCTATGACCGCATGCGCCGCGCCATCGCCGACCAAAGGCCCGATGCGATCGTCGTGGTCGGCGCCGAGCATTTCGGCAATTTCTTCATGAACAACATGCCGGCCTTCGCGATCGGCATGGCCGATTATTACGACGGCCCGATCGAGGCGGAGGATTGGCTGAAGATTGGCCGGCACCGGGTGCCGGGCAATCGCGACCTCTCGGAGCGCCTCATCAAGAGGGTTATGGACGAGGTCGATGTCGCCTATTGCGAGGAATGGAAGCTCGACCATGCCATCATGGTGCCGCTGCATTTCCTGACGCCCGATTACGATCTCGCCCTGGTGCCGGCCAACATCAATTGCCAGGGCCCGCCGCTGACGCCGCTGCATCGCGCCTGGGCCTTCGGCGAGGTGCTGCGCGCGGCCGCTGATCGGGTGCCGGAGCGGATCGCCGTCATCGGCACCGGCGGCATCTCCCATTGGCCGGCGACGCCCAATTCCGGCAAGATCAACGAGGAATGGGACCGCGACTTCCTCGCCCGCTGGGCGGCGGGCGACAAGGCGGCGATGCTTGCCTATAGCGACACCGACACCTATCGCGATGCTGGGCAGGGTGGGTTCGAGATCCGAACCTTCATCGCCGTCGCCGGGCTCGCGCCCGAGGCGGCGGGCGAGATCTGGCATTACGACGCGATCAGCCCCTATGCCGTCGGCTGCACCGTCGGCGTGCGAAAGTTGAAAGAAACCGTCGCGGCGTGACCGCGTCCGAAAATGGCGAGACGGGGCGGCGAGGGCGGCGCAGAATGCGCCGATGCAGCTCGATCCCGATATCTGCTATCGCGCGCTCGTCGCGCGGGATGCGCGTTTCGATGGGCGGTTTTTCGTCGCGGTAAGCACCACCCGTATCTATTGCCGGCCGATCTGTCCGGCGCGCACGCCGCACCCTGATCATGTCACTTTCTATCCGACCGCGGCGGCGGCTGAGGACGCGGGTTATCGGCCGTGCCTGCGCTGCCGCCCCGAAACCGCGCCCGATATCGGCGCCTGGCGCGGCACCTCCAACACCGTGAGCCGCGCCATGGCCCTGATCGAGACGGGCGCGCTCGATGATGGCGATGTCGAAGGGCTGGCGGCGCGGCTCGGCCTCGGCGGTCGGCAATTGCGGCGCCTCTTCGAGGCGCATCTCGGCGCCTCGCCGTTGAGGGTGGCACAGACAAGGCGCGTCCATCTCGCGAAGCAGCTCATCCACGATACCGATCTTTCGATGACCGAGGTGGCGATGGCCGCCGGGTTCGGCAGCGTTCGCCGCTTTAACGACACCTTCCGTCGGCTTTACCGCCGGCCGCCCGGCGCGCTCCGTCATCGCGGCTCAGCCGCCGCGGATTCCGCGATCCGCCTGACCTTGGCCTATAAGCCGCCCTATGATTGGGAGGCGATCATCGCGTTCCTCGCCGCGCGCGCCATTCCGGGCGTCGAAACCGTCGAAGCGGGCTGCTATCGCCGGACCTTTGCGAACGGCGCGGTCGAGGTGCGGCACGAGCCGCAACGCCATCGCCTCGCCGTCGCCATCCGCTGCGACGAGATCGGGATTCTTCCGGCGACAATTGCGCGGCTGCGGCGCGTCTTCGATCTCGTCGCCGATCCCGAAGCGATCGCGGCGCATCTCGGCCGTGATCCGGTGCTGGCGCCGCTCCTCGCGCGGCGGCCGGGCCTGCGGCTTCCCGGCGCCTGGGACGGGTTCGAGATGGCGGTGCGCGCAATCATCGGCCAGCAGATCACCGTCGCCGGCGCGTGCAATCTTCTCGGCAAGCTGGTCGCGGTTTATGGCGTGCCGGTCGCCGGGGGCGAAGATGGGCTGACGCACCGCTTTCCGACGTCGGACCGGCTTGTCGGTGCCGAGATCGCGTCGCTCGGCATGCCCGGCGCGCGCGGCCGCGCGATCGCGAATTTGGCCCGGGCGGCGATCGCCGATCCGGCCTTGCTCGACCGCGCGGCGAGCCTCGATGAGTCGATCGCGGCGCTCCGCGTGGTTCCGGGTATCGGCGATTGGACCGCGCACTATATCGCGCTCCGTGCCTTGCGCGAACCCGATGCCTTCCCGGCGAGCGATGTCGGTCTGTTGCGGGCGATGGCGACGGATGGCGTGCGGCCGACCCCGCGCGATCTCCTCGCCCGCGCCGAGGCGTGGCGACCGTGGCGCGGCTATGCGGCACAGCATCTTTGGGCCGGGGATGCGGCGGCGGCGCTGACGGAAGCGCCGAAAATTCATGCCAAGGCGCCAAGTGAGGAGCAACCGGATCGTGAAGCTGTCGCTTGAGGAAATCCCGTCGCCGATCGGGCCGATGCTGGTCGTCTCGGACGGCGAGGTGCTGCGATCGCTTGATTTTGTGGATTATGCGCCGCGCATGAACCGGCTGCTGCGCCTTCATTACGGCGATGTCGAGTTGCGGGAGGCGCCGGTGCCGCGCGGCATCTCGGCCGCCATCCGCGACTATTTCGAAGGTGCGATCGCGGCCATCGATCGCGTGCGCACCGCAACCGGGGGCACCGCGTTTCAGCGTGCGGTGTGGGCCGCCTTGCGGACCATTCCGGCGGGCTCGACCTGGAGCTATGGCGCCCTTGCAGAGCGGATCGGCAGACCGCGCGCGCGCCGCGCGGTCGGCCTCGCGAACGGCGCCAATCCGATCGCCATCGTGGTGCCGTGCCATCGCGTCATCGGCGCCGATGGCAGCCTTACGGGCTATGGCGGCGGCGTCGACCGCAAGCGCTGGCTCCTGGAGCATGAAGGCGGCTGGCCGCCGGCGCGCTAAACCCGGGCCGCGAGCTTCAGATCGGCGACCAGGCCCTCGTCGCGCTCGATGCCGTATTCGGTCCGGCCCGATGGGGTCTCGTCGATCACCAGGAGGGCGGCAGGTTCGGCGGTCTCGAAGACGCGGACATGGCGGCCCTCGATATGGAGATCGGCGAGCTTGCCGCGGATCGGCTGGGCGGCGACGCGGGGGCTGATATCGACCAGTTCGACCACCCCTTCGGGCGTGACGCCGGCCGCCTCGGCGGCGCGATGCACCGCGGCCGCCGCTTCGGCCTCGGCCTGGCGCCGTACCGCCGCTTCGGCCGCGCGTCCCGCGGCCTCCTGTCGATAGGTCCGGTAATAGGGCTCGATCATGTGCCGGAACTCGGCCACGGAGAGATCGCGGCTGTCGACCCAGAGCTTCGCCGCAATCCAGGTCTCGGCGAGCCAGAGGCGAAGCTCGCGCGTCGGGATTTGGCGTAGCCGCTCCTCGCGAACCGCCTCCGCCCAGCGGATTTGCGCCGGCGCGCCGTGCAGCTCCGGCAGTTCGCCAAGGTCCACGGCGTCGGCATCGGGGGCTGTTGGGGGCTGCTTAGCCGCGCCCACTTCGCCCGCGTGGCGCTGTTTCGCCAACTCGAACTGGCGGCGATATTGCGTTTCCCATTCGTCGCTGTCCTCGCTTGGCATCACGCCGCCATGGCTGCGGAAATAGCGCTCGACTTCCTCGATCGCTTCGTCTTTGAGTTGCGTCAGGTCCATGGGCGTGTCCTCCGCCGGTTTCGAAACTCGTTTTTCAACGCCGATAGCAAAACCTGTCGCCGCGGCCGACGCAAGGAGGATGCGCGGCTTTTCCGCCGCCGCCTATCGTGCTATGGCAAGGGGTGCGCCGGTCGATCCATTCATGGCCGATCAAATCGCGACTGGGGGACATGCTCGATCTCTACACCGCCGTCGCTCCGGCTCACGCGGTCCCGGTCGATCCTCAATCGGCCGGCCTTCCCGCCGACGTGGTGTGGATCGATCTCCTGAAACCGAGTGCCGAGGAACGCGCCTTCGTCGAGCACGCGACCGGCCTGCGCGTCCCCGGCATCGAGCGTGTCAGCGAGATCGAGAGCTCGAGCCGCCTCGCGACCGAGAATGGTGCCCTCTATCTCAACGCGCCGATGATCTATCGCGGCGATACCAAGGAGCCGCTGGTCACGCCCGTGGGCTTCGTCGTTAGCGACAAGCTCGTGATCACGGTGCGGTTTGAGGATGTGGGCACCTTCGCCGCCTTTCGCGACAAGGTGACGAAGGCGCCGCCGACCGGCCATTATGCCGGGGTCGATGTCTTCGTCGGCATTCTCGAAGTTGCGATCGACCGCATGGCGGACCTTCTGGAGCGGCTCGCGCACGAGCTCGACATCGTGTCGCACCGGATCTTTCGGGCCGAGGCTGACCGGTCGCTCGGCAATCGGCACCGTCCGGCACGTGAGTCGGCGAGCCTGCGACAGCTCTTGCGCCGGGTCGGCGCCGCGGGCGATCTCCTCTCGAAGCTGCGCGACAGCCTGCTCGGCATGGCGCGCATGGTGCCCTATGCCAATAACGGCGCGGCGGCCTGGCTCGGCGATCCCTTGAAGCGCCGGGTCGGCATTCTCGGCACCGACATTGGCTCGCTCTCCGACCACGCCAATTTCATGACCAACAAGGTCCAGCTTTTGCTCGACGCGACCCTCGGTCTCATCAACATCGAGCAGAACAACATCATCAAGGTGCTGACGATCGTCTCGGTGATGGGGATTCCGCCGACCCTGATCGCCAGCATGTACGGCATGAACTTCAAGGGGATGCCGGAGCTCACCTGGTCCTTCGGCTATTATTACGGCCTCGCCGTCATCTTCTTGAGCGCGGTGCTGCCGCTCCTCTGGTTCAAGCTGCGCGGCTGGATCTGATCCGGCCGCGCTCCCGCTAATAGCGCCGCATGGCCGGCTATTTCCCCGGCAGCCGCAGGGCGCCTTGCGGACCGAGCGCGGCGGCATCGTCGATGGCGGCGAGGATGCGGCCGAACCGTTCCTCGATGATCGGCTTTTCCTCGGCATGGGAGAAGATGAAGAGCTGGTCGTGCTCGATGCCCCATTTGACGCGGCGCGCCGCCTCGACCGGGTCCATACCCTCGCGCGAGCGCGGGCCCATGACCGCGGCGTGCTCCGCGGCATGGGGATCGGCTTTCATGTCGATGGCGCCTCCGAACCGCGCCGGGCGGTTGCGGCCGCTGGTCGGCATGTTGGTGCGGATATTGTTGGGGCAGAACACGCTGACGCCGATATTGCTGCCCTTCAACTCAATCGCCAGCACTTCCGAAAGGCCGACGATCGCGAATTTGGTCGCGGTATAGGGGCCGCCGGCGATGCTCGTCCGCATTCCCGCCATCGAGGAGGTGGAGACGATATGGCTCGGCTCGCCATGGGCCTTCATATGCGGGACGAAGGCCTGCAATCCGTGGATCATGCCCATGAGGTTGACGCCGATGGTCCATTGCCAATCGGTTTCGGCGATTTCAGAGATCGGGCCGTTACGCGACACGCCGGCATTGTTGGAAAGGAGATGCACCTTGCCGAAGGTGTCGAGGGCGCGTGCCGCGGCGCGCTCCATCGAGCCGCGATCGCCGACGTCGCATTCAAGGCCGATGATTTTGGCGCCTTTCGCCTTGAGGCGATCGACCGCGGCGGCGAGCGCCGCCTCCTCGATATCGGCCAAGGCGATGTTCATCCCCGCCTCGGCGAATACTTCGGCGAAGCCGAGGCCGATGCCGCTCGCGCCGCCGGTGATGAAGGCGGTCTTGCCGGTGAAATCACGCATCGCTTTCCTCCCTCTTGTCTTGCCGGATCACCATCGACGATGGTCGGCGCGATGTCTACGCTATAGCGAAACCCCGCCCGCCATGATAAGTTACATGTAACAATTCCGGAGGATTGTCATGGCGTCGGCATCGAAGCCCAAATCGACGCGCCAGAAGGTCCGGGAACATCGCGAGCGTCTCAGGGCCCAAGGATTGCGGCCGATCCAGATTTGGGTCCCGGATGTCCGCGTGCCCGCCTTCCGGTCGGCGGCGCATCGCCAATCGCTGGCCGTCGCCGCGAGCGCTCACGCTCCCGAGGATCAGGCGTTCATCGACGCCGTCTCCGATTGGACTGATGAATGAGGCGTGGCGAGATCTGGACGGTCGCCGGCGGCAAAGATTACGCGGGCAAGCCGCGCCCGGTCGTCATCGTGCAGGATGACAGCTTCGACGCGACGGACTCGATCACCATCTGCGCCTTCACGACGGACGAGACGGAAGCTCCGTTGTTCCGATTGCCCGTGGAATCCAATGAACGCAACGGGCTCCGGGCGACATGCCGCCTGAGGGTGGACAAGATCACCACCATCCCCAAGACCAAGCTTGGCGCGCGCATCGGCAGGTTGGACGACGAGGACATCCTGCGGCTCAATCGAGCCGCGCTCGTGTTTCTCGGGCTGGCGGCATCGCCGAGGATCAAGGATCGAGAAAATCGCGCAAGAGCCGGTTGAATTCCGCCGCCGCCTCATATTGCACCCAATGGCCGGCGCCGGCCACGACATGGAACGGCGCCTCGGGCTGGTATTTGTGCAAGAGCGCCGCGCGCTGATCGAGATGGGGATGGGCGGTGATGTCGAACTCGCCCCAGATGCCGGCGAGCGGCGCCGTGATCAGGGGCAGCGCTTGCGCCAGTCGGTCGCCCTGCGCGAAGGGAATGCTCTTGAAGCGGCCGCGCTTGACGTTCTCGATCTGGAGCCAGAGCGCGGCTTCGTCGATCTTTGCAGGGTCGTGGAACATGAACTTTGCCAGATTGTCGCGTTGCAGCGCCGCGATCTCGCTGTCGCTCATGCCGCGTGCGACGCGGCCGAGTGCGGCGCCGGCCCTGCCGACCCGTGGCAAGCCAAGCCCGCCGGCACCGACCAGGGTCAATGACCGAAGCCGCCCGCCGGCCCTGACCGCGATCCGGCCCGCGAGATGTCCGCCGAACGAGAAACCGACGAGATGGAACGGCGCGCCGGGCGCCAATACCGTTGTCAGCCCGTCAAAGACGATGTCGGAAATGTCATCGAGATGGTCGGTCGGCGGCGGCATCGCCGATTCGCCGAGGCCGGGCAGGTCTGGCACTATGACGCGATAGCGCGTCGCGAGCGCCGGGATGTTGCGCAGCCAATGGCCCCAGGAACCGTAGCCGCCATGGAGCAATACGACCGCCATGCCCTCGCCCCATTGGCGCCACACCATTTCGCCCGCGCCGCAAGGCGCAAGGTGGCGGCGCGCCGCGCCATCGAGCGCGGCGATCTCGGCCGGCGCCGTGGGCGCAATGTTGGACCCCTCCATGGCAGGAAATCAGCTCGCGGCGAACTGGTGGAGCGCGGTGAGATAACGCTCCTTCGCCGTCCGCGGCAGCCACGCCGCTTCGAAGGCGTTCTCCATGAGCTGAACGATCTCGCCGCGCTCAAGCTTCGCGTCCCGCGCGACGGTGATGAGATTGTCCGTCATATAGCCGCCGAAATAGGCGGGATCGTCGGAATTGACGGTGGCGCGGATGCCGAGATCGAGGAGGCGCTTGATATCGGCCGCCTTGCTGTCGCCATAGATGCGGAAATTGGAGATGGGACAGATGGTGAGGCCGAGTTGCTTCGCCCGGACCTTCTCGATGAGCGCCGGATCGTCGAGCGTGTTGACGCCGTGATCGATGCGCGCGACCTCGATCTCGTCGAGACATTGGCGAATATGCTCAGTCGTGTCCTTCTGGTCGGGGTCGCAATGGGCGGTGAGGAGATAGCCTTCCGCGCGCGCCCGGCGGAATACCGCGCGGAACTTTAGGGGCGGATTGTCGCGCTCGTCGGAATCAAGCCCGATGCCGAGGATCCATTCCTTATAAGGGAGGGATTGGACCAGGGTCGCCATCGCGAATTCGGCGCTCCAATCGCGCAGGAAGCACAGGATGAGGGCCGAGCGGATGCCAAGCCGGGTTTCCGCCTCCATCTGCGCCCGGCGGATGCCGCGGATCACGGTGTCGAAGGCGATACCGCGCGCGGTATGCGCCTCGGGATCGAAAAACATCTCGGTATAGACCACGTTTTCGCCATGGACGCGCATCAAATAAGCCATGGTCAGGCCGTAAAAATCCTCTTCCGTCAACAGCACCCGCATGCCGTCGTAATAGATGGCAAGGAACGAGGCGAGGTCGCGGAAGCGATAGGAGGCGCGCATCGCTGCGACATCCGGTTCCTTAAGCGCGATGGCGTTGCGCTTGGCGAGGGCGAATTTCAGCTCTGGCTCCAGGGTGCCTTCGAGATGGACATGAAGCTCGCATTTCGGCATGCCGGCGATGAAGGCATCGATCGTCATCGGGTAGAATCCTCTTCTTGGCGACACATCACGACGATAATTTAATCCAAACTCCGGCGAAACCCGAAGCGCGAAGGACCGATCGGCGCGTGCATAGCCCTGGTTTTGTGAACAATCGCCGCGGCTTGTCTTCACCACGGCGCATGACAAGGTCGCCGCTGCATCCGGCGCATCTCCCTCGCGTGTTGATATGAAAGGATCCCCTATGCCAAACCCCCCGGCCGCGACCTCGTCCGAATTGTCGCTTGCCAGCGTGCCGGCCTTCTGGCCGATGGCGATGGCCGCCTCGCTCATCGAGGAAGCCAGTGAGCTTTATGTGAAGAACCTCAAATTCGTCGCGGAGGAGATCAAAATCCATGCCGATCTTCGGCCCCGGCTCGCGACGCCGAACCGGGTGCGGCTCTATCTGAGGACGATGAAACTGCGCGATTATGGTGAGGAATCTAGCACGATCCCGACGCTCGTCGACGCGCCGCATGCGGGTCATACCGCCGTCATCGCCGATTATAACCAGGGCCAGAGCCTCATCGAGACGCTGCTCGCCAATGGCCTTTCCCATGTCGCGCTGACCGACTGGAAGGCCGCGAGCGACGATATGAAGGACTTCGACATCGACAATTACCTCGCCGAGATTGTGGTCGCGATCGACGATCTCGGCGGCCGCGTCAATCTCGTCGGCCTGTGTCAGGGCGGCTGGTTCTCGGCGATGATTGCGGCGCGGTTTCCGGCGAAGGTCCATTCGCTGGTGCTGGCGGGCGCGCCGATCGACACCGACGCCGGCAATGGCCCGATCAAGCGCCTGGTGCATCAATCGCCGATGTCGTTCTATGAGGAGTTGGTCGCGCTCGGCGGCGGCCTCATGAAGGGCGCGTTCATGCTCCAGGGCTGGAAGAACATGCACCCGGAGCAGCATTACATCCGGGACCTGATCGACCTCTACGAGCATATCGACGATCCCGCCTATCTCGCCAGGGAGGAAACGTTCGCGAGTTGGTATGAGAACCCGATCGACCTGCCTGGGCGTTGGTATCTCCAGGTAATCCGACAGCTCTTCATGGAGAATCGTTTGGCGAAGGGGGAGTTCGTCGGACTCGGCCGGCGGCTCGATCTTCACGCCATCACCTGTCCCGCCTATCTCCTCGCCGGCGCCGCCGATGACATCACCACGCCGGAACAGGTGCTCGACGCCGAGCACTATCTCGGCACGCCGAAGGCGGATATCGTCAAGGAAACCGTGCCGGGCGGCCATATCGGCCTCTTCATGGGCGCCCGCACCCTGAACGAGCATTGGCCGACGATCGCCCGCTGGATCGCGGCGCAATAACACCGTCGTCCCCGCGCCTTTCGTCTGATCTGATGGCGAACCGGATCGAGTTCAAAGAGCTTCCCATCTAATGCGAAAGAACCTGCGGCCGATCGCCTCGCTGCTGCTGGCGATAGGATTGCTGGTGATCGGCAACGGATTGCTGATCACGCTGTTGCCGTTGCGCGGCCACGGCGAGGGCTTTGGCGCCCTTTCCCTCGGCATCATCGCCTCGGCCTATTATGTCGGGTTCGGCAGCGGCTGCCTCGTCGGGCCGTATCTCATCCTGCGCGCCGGCCACATCCGCGCTTTTGCCGCGACGGTTGCGGTCGCTGCCGCGGTGACGCTGGCCTATGGCCTTGTGCCCAATGAGTTCGCCTGGATGTTTTTCCGGCTGATCACCGGGTTTTGTCTCGCCGGTTTCTATCTGGTGATCGAAAGCTGGCTCAATGACGGCGTCACCAATGACAGCCGCGGGCTGGTGATGTCCACCTATGTGATGGTCAATTTCGCCGCCCTCACCGTTGGGCAACTCCTGATCACGGTCTATCCGATCGATCGCGGCGGCGATTTCATGATTGCCGCGATGCTGTCCTCGATCGCCATCGTACCGGTGGCGCTGACCCGTTCGGCGCAGCCGGCGCCGATCACGATCGTCAGTTTCCGACCTCGACAGCTCTATGACGCGGCGCCGGTCGCGCTTATCGGCGCCTTCATGATCGGCATCGCCAACGGCGCCTTTTGGGGGTTGGCGCCGCTCTCGGCCGCGGACAGCGGGCTCAACGTGAATGGGGTGGCGCTGTTCATGACGGTCGCGGTCGCCGCCGGCGCGCTGGCGCAATGGCCCCTGGGGCGCCTCTCCGATCGGGTCGATCGCCGCCTGATGCTGTCGGTGCTGCTGGTCGCGGCCGCGGCCACCGGCATGGTGCTGTGGCTTTTGGCGGCGACGCTCCGTGAGCTGCTCGGTTTCGGCCTTCTGTTCGGGGCGTTGACCTTCCCGGGCTATTCGCTTGCCGCCGCCCACGGCTACGACAAGACGCCCGCGAGCGACATGGTCCCAACAGCGGCGACGATTCTCCTGGTCAATTCGCTCGGCTCGGTGATCGGGCCGCTGGGCGCCGCCGGCGTGATGTCGGCCGTCGGCCCGCGCGGGCTGTACCTGTTCATCGCCCTGATCCAGGCGGCGCTCGCGGTCTATGTGGTCTATCGTATCCGCGTGCAGGCGCCGCTGCCGGCGCGCGACAAGACCGGATTTGATCTCGCCACCACCGCGCAGGTCGGCACAATCGTCACCACCGAAGCGATCGATCCCGCAGATCCCTCGCTCGCCGTGCCGGAGAACTATGCGCCGCCCACCGATCCAGGCGCGACCGCCGATCCGGGCGCGGACGCCGACCAACACGGCAACGCACCATGATCGCGGATGTCTAAAGTTCCGCTGCTGGCGGCGGTGCGCGGCCGCGGATCATGTCCGATGCCTTTTCGGCGATCATGATGGTGGGCGCCGTGGGTCACGGGGACCATCTCAGGCCCATTGGTCCGCGATCGCGATGATGGCGACGATGTAGGCGAAGACGCTCGGATAGAAGGTAGTGGCGAAACCGAAGGCGCGGCCGACCGCGCCATGGCGATAGCCGATCCAGAACGCCGCCCGGCCGATCCAGAACAACAGGACGAGCGGCGGGATCCACACCAATGCTTGCGCGCTTACGGCGGCGAGGCCCAGATAGGCGCCGGCCGCGAGGACGGCCTGCTCGAACGTGTTTTCGAGGATCGCAAGGCGGACCGACATGCCGGCGGACGCACGCGACAAGCCGCTTCCCTCGATATCATCGGCGGAAAAGAAGCGAGCGCGCGCGACATCGCCGATCGCCGCCACCAGCCACACGAACACGAGGATGCTGGCGCCCAGCGCAAATTGAAGCCGCGTGGCGAAATTCGGCACCGCGCCGCTGCCAAAGGGTTGCCAATGCGCACCCACGACAATGATGATCGCGGAAAGGCAGAAACCCGATGCCATGCCGAGCGCCACGCCGAGCTGTGTTCGGGAAAGCCGCCGTCCGGGAGGCTTGTTGCCGTTCACCGCAATGAGGCGATGTTCCGCCACTGCCGATGACCGCCGGCCGCGGCTAAAGCTCTGCTGCCGGGAGCGGTGCCCAGCCGCGGATCATGTCCGCCGCTTTTTCGGCGATCATGATGGTGGGCGCGTTGGTGTTGCCGCTCGGCACCATCGGCATCACCGAGGCGTCGACGACGCGCAATCCCTCAAGCCCGCGAACCCGCAACTGCGGATCGACCACCGCCTCGTCGTGGGTGCCCATGCTGCAGGTGCCGACCGGATGGTGGCAGACATCGGCGCCCTGGCGGACATAGGCGTCCCACGCCTCGTCGCTATCGACGTTGGCGCCGGGCATCACCTCCTCTTTCACCAGGGCGGATAGCGGCTCCGTATTGAACACTTGGCGCAGCATCCGAAGCCCGTCGCGGATCGCCTCGCGGTCGGCGCGCTCTTTCATGAAATTGAGCTGGATCTTGGGCGGATCGGCGGGATTGGGGGAGCGCAACGTGACCTGTCCACGGCTTTCGGGGCGCAGGAGACAGGCCGAGCCGCCGAGCCCCACCTTCTCCGCCGGGCGAATTCCGGGGAACCATACCCGGGTGGTGAAGCTCACCGGCGCAAAGAAGAGCTGCATGTTGGGGGTGTCGAGCTCCGGTCGGGTGCGCACGAAGGCGTTGGCGGTGATGACCTGGTTGCCGAACGGGCCGCCGCGGGTCACGGCATAGCGCACCGCCTGCATCGCCAGCCGATCGAAGCGCAATTGCTGGACGAAGGTGTCGCTGGTCGTGGCCTCGAACTGCATGCCGACGATCGGATGCTCCGACAGATTCTTGCCGACGCCTTTCAGATCGTGGACCGGCCGGATGCCGAGCTTGGCGATCTCGTCGGCCGGGCCGATGCCGGAGAGCAGGAGAAGCTGCGGCGAATTATAGGAGCCGCCGCACAGGATCACCTCACGCCGCGCCCGGGCGAAAAACCGCGTCCCGTTCTGGACATATTCGATGCCGATGGCGCGGTTCTTGTCGAGGACGACGCGCTGGGTAAGGGCGTTCATCATGACGAAAAGGTTGGGCCGCTTCATCGCCGGATGGAGATAGGCGCGCGCGGCGCTCGACCGCCTTCCGTTGCCGACGGTGACGTCGAGCCGGTTGAAGCCTTCGGGGTCTTCGGCGAAATCATGGGTCAGCTTGATGCCGGCATTGACCGCAGCCTGCATCATCGGCTCATAGCTGTAATGGGAGGTGTCGACCGGCGTCACCTGAAGCGGGCCGCCCGCGCCATGGACCGCGCTCTCGCCGCGCCAGTTGTTCTCCGAGCGCTTGAAATAGGGCAGCACCTGGGCGTAGCTCCAGCCGTCATTGCCGAGCTGGCGCCAGGTGTCATAGTCGCGCGCGTTGCCGCGGATATAGAGGAGGCCGTTGATCGTCGAGGAGCCGCCCAGCACCTTGCCGCGTGGCAGTGACACAAGGCGATGGTCGAGATAGGGCTCGGGCTCGGTCTTGTACATCCAGTTATAGAGCGGCCCCTGCCAGATGGTGCGCCAGGTAAGCGGCATATGGACATAGGGGTGAAGGTCACGACCGCCAGCCTCCAGCACCAGGACGCGCACGCCGGCATCCTCGGTGAGACGGCTCGCCAGCACGCACCCGGCAGAGCCTGCGCCGACAATGATGTAATCGTATTCCTGCATGATCCTCCCTCCCCGATTCAGCGCTCCTGCACAAGGCCGTAGATCTCGCGCGTCTCGCGCACGCCGCGCAAGGGGTGACGGCCGAGCGGCACCAGGCCGCAGCCCGCGCCGGCGGCGGTCGCGAACGCCGACGACAACAGCACCGAGCGCCCCAAGGGCTCGCACAATTTCTCGATGCGCTCGACTTCGTTGACGGCGGGGCCGATGACGGTGAAGTCGAGCCGGTCGGCGGCGCCGATATTGCCGTACAGCACCTCGCCCAGATGGAGGGCGAAATCGACCCGCGCCGCCGGCAGCATGGTGTATTCGCGGCCGCTGTTCATGAGGTCGAGGGCGGCGAGCGCCTCTCGCGCCGCCTCGAGCGCGAGCCGGCAGACCCGCGCCGGATCGTCATGGTCGAAGGGGAACACCGCGAGCATGGCGTCGCCAATGAATTTCAGTACCTGGCCGCCGCGCTGGCGCAAAGGCGCCGTCAGGGTCTCGAACACCTCGTCGAGGAGGCGCACCACGGTAAGGCCCGGCTCGCTGTCGGCGATGCCGGTGAAGCCGCGGATGTCGGCATACCACAGGACCGCATGCAGGCTCTCGACCGAGCCACGCTCGACCGCGCCGGCATGGACCCGGCGGCCGGCATCGGCGCCGAGATAGGCCGACAACAGGCCTGACGCGATGACCTGGCTCGAATCCGACTTGATCGCGAGCGACAGCGCCGGCAGCGCGGTCTGCAGCATGATGAGATTGTCCTCGGCGAACCCGTCTGGGCCGTCGCCGGTGAAGGAGAAGAACACGCCTTTGGCTTCTTCCCCATCGCTTCCGAAGCTGAACACTTGGGCGTAATAATCGGTGGCGCCGGCGGCATAGAATTCCTCAAACAGCGGCAGGTCGCGCTGGTCCGGCCCGGCGAGGAGCCGCCGACGCATCGAGGGATTGACCTCGCCTTGCCCGGCGCGTAGCAGCAATTGCCGTACCGGGCTCAATTGATAGCCGGGCTCTTCGAGGCCGCCGCGCTCGAATTGTTCCTCGGTGACGCCGGTATGGTCGCGCCGCCAGGTGAAACCATAGCCCGAATATTGGGGATGGAGCGTGCGCATCGCGGCATAGCCGCGCCACAGCTTCACGCCATCCGCGACCAGCCGCCGGCAGAAGCCGTTGAACAGCGCCTCGGTTGAGGCGCCGGCGAGGCCCTCGCGCACCGCCCAGCGATGTATCTCGATGATGCGCCGTCCGAGGACGGAATCGAATTGTTTGAGCGGCAGCAGGTCGGCGGCAAGGATGGGGGGGGCGCGTTTCATGGCGTGGAAGGTGTGGCATCAGGAGGGTGCCGTCAACCGCGGTGGTGATGACCGGAAGGATCGACGGACGGGCGACGCTCGGTTAGTGTGGCGGCCGGTCGAAGTAGCGAAACGGCGGCGCCATGGGCCAGGAGCAACGGGGACGGACAAGGGCAATCGGCGCGATGCTGCCCGACATCGCGGG
The DNA here is from genome assembly GCA_050729815.1 of Allostellaceae bacterium. Classification (GTDB taxonomy): domain Bacteria; phylum Pseudomonadota; class Alphaproteobacteria; order ATCC43930; family CGMCC-115725; genus JAATGI01. The sequence goes on along the minus strand of JBOHLV010000089.1, from coordinate 9,786 downwards.
CCGTGCCTTGGGCCGGCACGGCCTCGGCGAGGCCCAGCTCCTCCAGCATTGGCCGGCCATAGTCGGCGACCGCATCGCCGCGGGCAGCACGCCGCGACGTCTCAGCTTCGCCCGCGCGGCGCGGCGCGATGGCACCTTGCGCCTTGCGGTGGCGCCGGCCCTCGCGCTCGAGATTCAGCATGACGAACCGGTCCTCCTCGAGCGCATAAACGGCTTCTTCGGCTATCGCGCGGTCGCCCGCCTCACCCTTGAACAGACCTGGACGCGACGGCAGGAGCCGCCCGCGCGCCGCCGGCCGCTCGCGGCCGCCGAGCGCCAGGCGCTCGATGCCGCCGTCGGCCAGATCGGCGACGACGGCTTGCGGGCGGCGCTCGTCCGACTCGGCGCCGCGATCCGCACCAGCCGACCTTGAACGCCCGCGACGCAATACGCTTATTCCATACGGTGGCGACTTCTTTTACGCGAGAACTTCGATCTCATGACACCCATTCGAAGAATTAGCTGTAGATTCGCTGCATTTTCAGCAAAATCGCGAGCCCTGTCGGGCGCCATTCCCGATGTTGCCGTCGGCGGCGCCGCCCGAGGCCCTCGCCTCCTTTCACGGCGATGGACTCTGGACCCAACATCTGGTAGTTTGGAGAAGGATTATGTCTAAGATATTGACATCGGTGTCTTTCCTGCTGGCGATCCTGGTCGCGGCTCCAATGGCCGCGGCCGCGGCCGGCGGGGCCGCCAAGACGCCGACTCTCAACCCCGATGACCATGTGATGGGCCAGACGTCGGCGCCGGTGACGATGATCGAATACGCCTCGCTGACCTGTCCGCATTGCGCCGCCTTCGAGGAGGAGGATCTGCCGGCCATCAAGAAGAAATGGATCGATACCGGCAAGGTGAAGCTGGTCTATCGCGACTTCCCGCTCGACGGCTATGCCTTGAAGGCCTCTATGCTGGCCCGGTGCGCGCCGGACGATCGCTATTTCCAATTCATCGAATCATTTTTCGAAAGCCAGGAGAATTGGGTCACGGCCGCGGATCCGACCGCCGCCTTGACGGAGATCGCGCGGCTCGGCGGCATGACCGCCGATGCCACCAAGCGCTGCTTCGCCGACAAGAAGCTCGAGAAGGCGATCGTCAAAGAGCGCTTCACCGCCAACAAGGATTACGGCGTCGATTCGACCCCGACCTTCTTCATTCTCGGCGCCAACGGCACCACCAAGATCGAAGGCGCGGAGCCGATCGCGGATTTCGACACGGCGCTTGCCGCGGCGATGCCCAAGGGCAAGGGCTGACGGGACGGCAGCTTGCAATTCGCCAGGCTCAAACTCAGCGGCTTCAAGACCTTCGTCGACGCGACGGAGTTCCGGATTGATCCCGGCCTCACCGGGGTGGTGGGGCCCAATGGCTGCGGCAAGTCGAACCTGGTCGAAGCGTTGCGCTGGGCGATGGGCGAAAGCTCGGCGCGGCGCCTCAGGGGCGGCGAGATGGACGACGTCATCTTCGCCGGCACCGAGACGCGCCCGGCGCGCAACATCGCCGAAGTGACGCTGTTCCTCGATAACAGCGCGCGGCGTATCGCCGGTGCCTATGCCGAGGAGGACGAGATCGAGGTGTCGCGGCGGATCGAGCGCGGCACCGGCTCGTCGTTTCGTGTCAACAGCCGCGAGGTCCGGGCCCGCGACGTGCAGTTGCTGTTCGCCGATGCCGCCTCGGGGTCGCAATCGGCCGCCATGATCGGGCAGGGGCGGATCGCCGCGGTGATCAATGCCAAGCCCGCCGAGCGTCGCGTCATCATCGAGGAGGCCGCCGGAATCGCCGGCCTCCACGCCCGCCGGCACGAGGCGGAGCTGCGCTTTAAGGCCGCGGAGGCCAATCTTGCCCGGCTCGACGATGTCATCGTGACGCTGGCGGCACAGCTTGAGGGTTTGCGTCGCCAGGCGAAGCAGGCGCAGCGCTATCGCCGCATTTCGGAACAGATCCGCCGCTTCGAGGCGATCGCCCTCCACGGCCGATGGCAGACCGCCGTCGCCGCCGTGGCGGCGGCCGAGGCACAGTTTCGCGAGGCGGAGCGGCGCGTTGCCGAGCGCACCCAGGAGGCGGTGGCGAGGGAGCGGGCACGCGATTTGGCCGCCGAGGGCCTGCCGGCGTTGCGCCAGGCCGAAGCCGCCGCCGCCGCAGAACTGCAACGGCTGACGCTGGCGCTCCAATCGCTCGATGATGAGGAGCGTCGGGTCGCGGTCGCGCGCGCGTCGGCGCGGGAACGGCTGGCGCAACTCGCCGCCGATCTCGCCCGCGAAGAGGAACTGGCGGTTGATGCGAAGGCGGCCCTCGACCGGCTCGGCATCGAGCGCGATGCCCTGGCCGCGGCGCAGGCGGAGGAAGCATCGGCCCAGGATCAATCGGCCGCCGCCTTGGCCGAGGTCGGCCGCGAGGTTGCCGCACTCGATGCCGAACTGCAGCGCCGCACCCGGGAACTCGCCGATGAGGATGCCCGGCGCGGCGCCTTGAAGCGCGAGATCGCCGCGGCGACGGAGCAGGAGGCGCGCCTCAAGACGCGGCAGGAGGAACTCGCCGGCCAGCGGGCGGCGCTCGATCGGGAGGCGCTGGCCGCGCCGCGCCGCGCCGAGGCCGAGACCGCGCTCACCGCCGCCGATGCCCGGGTCGAAGCGAGCCGCGAGACGGCCGAGACCGCGGCCGAGTCGTTGCGCGAGGCCGAAGCGGTGGCGGCCGCGTCGCGTGCACCGCATCAGGACGCGCTCGCCCGGCGCACCCGGCTCGAGGCCGAAATCCAAGGGCTGGGCGAGTTGCTCGCCGCCTTCACCGACAAGCGGGCAGTGCCGCTGCTCGACAGCCTTAGCGTCGCCGACGGCTATGAGGCGGCGCTCGGCGCCGCGCTCGGCGATGATCTCACCGCCCCGATGGAACATGCCGCCGCAGTGCATTGGCATGCGCTGCCGGCCTATGCCTATGACCTCGCCTTGCCGGGGGACGCGCGGCCCTTGTCGCGTTTCGTCATGGCGCCGACGGTGCTGGCGCGGCGCCTCGCCCAGATCGGCGTCGTCGCCGATGTCGCCGAGGGGGAGCGGTTGCAAGCGGCGTTGGTGCCGGGTCAGCGCCTCGTCACCCGCGATGGCGGGCTATGGCGCTGGGACGGGCTGCGTCGCGCTCCCGGCACGCCGAGCGCGGCGGGACAGCGCTTGCGGCAGCGTAATCGGCTCGCCGAGCTGACCCGGTCGCGCGACGCGGTGGAAGCGGAAGTGGCGCTTCTGGCGCGTCGCCTCGACGAGGCCGAAAGCGCGGTCGCCACGGCGCGCGATGCGGAAAGTGCCGGCCGCGATGCCATGCGCGCGGCGCTCGCCGCGCTGGCCGAGGCCCAGACGCGCGATGCCGAATACCGCCGCGCCGAAGCCGCCATTGCCTCGCGCCGTGCCGCCCTCGATGAGAACGAGGCGCGCCTCACCGCCGATCTCGACGACACCATCGCCCGCGCGGCCGGGGCCGAGGCGGCGATCGCGGCGCTGCCCGACCCGGCCCAGCATCACGACGCGATTCAGGAATTGCGGCTGACGCTGTCCGATCGGCGCGCGGTCGAGGCGGAGCTGCGCGGCGCCCATGACCGGCTGAAGCGCGACGCCGCCTTGCGGGCCGAGCGGCTCTTCGCGATCACGCGCGAGAGGGAGGCGTGGCAGGGACGCGCCGATGCCGCCGCGCGCCAGCGCGAACGCATTGCGGAGCGCACGGCGCAGCTTGTAGAGGAATGCGCGGAGCTCGAGCGCCGGCCGGCGGAAATCGCGGCACAGCGCGCGGAGCTTGCCGCGGCGGTCGGGGGATCGACGGAGCGCCACCGGGCGGCCGGGGACGCGCTGGCGCTCGGCGAGACCGGGCTCAAGGAGGCGGAAGCCGTCGCCAAGGAAGCCGAGGCGGCGCTGGTCGCGGCGCGCGAGGACCGGGTCCGTGCCGAGGCTGGCCTTGACCATGGCGCCGAGCATCGTCGCGAGGTCGAGGCCCGGATCCAGGAACGTCTCCAATGCGCGCCCGACGACGTTTTGGGTCTGGCGGGGATCGAGGCGGGCGAGGAATTGCCGCCGCTCGCCGAGGCGGATGCCAGGCTCGAGCGCTTGACCCGAGAGCGCGACAATATGGGGCCGGTCAATCTCGTCGCCGAAAGCGAGGCGGCCGAGATCGAGGCGCGCTATGAGGGCCTCGCTCATGAGCGCGAAGATTTGACCGCGGCGATCGCGCGGCTGCGCCAGGGCATCGCGGCCCTCAATCGCGAGGGGCGCGAGCGTATGCTGGCCGCCTTCGCCCAGGTGAACGAGCATTTCGGCAAGCTGTTCCAGCGCCTGTTCGGCGGCGGCCGGGCCGTTCTCCAGCTTCAGCGCCCGGCGCCGGAGCGCACCGGCGATGTGGCGGATACCGCGACCCCGGCGCCCGGCGGAGACGCGCCAGATCCGCTCGATGCCGGGCTCGAAATCCTGGCGAGCCCGCCGGGCAAGAAGCTTCAGGCGATCTCGCTCCTCTCCGGCGGCGAGCAGGCGCTGACCGCGCTTGCGCTGGTCTTCGCCGTGTTCCTCACCAATCCCGCGCCGATCTGCGTCATGGACGAGGTCGATGCGCCGCTCGACGACGCCAATATCGATCGGTTCTGCGATCTCGTCGCCGAGATCGCCGAGGAGACCGAGACCCGGTTTCTCATCGTCACCCATCATCGCCTGACCATGGCGCGCATGGACCGGCTCTACGGCGTCACCATGACGGAGCAGGGCATCTCGCAACTGGTCTCGGTCGATCTTCAGCGGGCGGACGAATTGCGCCAGACCGCGTGACGCGGGCGGCTAGGCGTCAGGCGCTGTGGCTGGGGCCCTCCTTGAGGGCCGCAAGGAAGTCTTCCCGCCAGGTGGTGACGGTGGTGCGGGTGATGACGTCCATCATGTGGCTCCATCGCGTGACCCGTTCGTCAAGGGGCATGTGGAGGGCGCGATGGATCGCCGAGGCGATGTCGTCGACGTCATAGGGATTGACCTGGATCGCCGTTTTCAGCTCCTGTGCGGCGCCGGCGAAGCGCGACAGGACGAGGACACCGGGATTTTCGGGGTCTTGCGCCGCGACGAATTCCTTGGCGACGAGATTCATGCCATCGCGCAGCGGCGTCACCAGGCCGATCCGCGCCAGGCGATAGAAGCCGGCGAGGACGAGGCGTGAGAAGGTGCGGTTGACGTAGCGCAGCGGCGTCCAGTCGTACTCGGCGAAGCGGCCGTTGATGGCACCGACGGCGGCCTCGAGTTCGCGGCGTAGCGCGCGATATTGCGCGACGTCGCCGCGCGAATGCGGTGCGATCTGGAGGAAGCTGAATTCCGTGCGATCCTCCGGATATTCGCCGAGGAGGGTGTTGATGGCCTCGAATCGGTTGGGGATGCCCTTGCTGTAATCGAGCCGGTCGACGCCGATGATCAGCGCGCGGCCCACGAGACTCTCCTTGAGGCGCGTGCTGTCGCGGGAGCGGGCGGTGCGCCGGGCGAGCTTGGCGAAGCGTTCGGTATCGATGCCGATGGGATAGGCGCCGGCGCGCGAGTGGCGGTCGCCGATGGCGAATTCGCCATCGGCGAGGACGCGGCCATTGGCGAGTTCGGCGACGCTGTCCTGAAAGCCGCGCAAGGCCTCGTCGGTCTGAAATCCGACCAGATCGTAGGCGGCGAGCGCCTGGAGCAGCACGATTTGACGCGGCAGCGTCTCCAGCAGTTGACGCGGCGGAAACGGGGTGTGGAGGAAGAAGCCGATGCGATTGCGAACGCCGCGCCGCCGCAACTCCGCGCCGAGCGGGATCAGGTGATAATCATGGACCCAGATCGTGTCGTCGGGCTGTATCATCGGCGCCAGGAGCTCGGCGAATTTGGCATTGACCCGCATATAGCCGTCGAATGCGATCCGCGAATAGTTAACGAGGCCGAGCCGATAATGAAACAGCGGCCACAGCGCCCCGTTGGCATAGCCGATGTAATATTCCCGATAATCGCGCTCCGACAGATCGATCGTGACATAGGTGACATTGCCCGTTTCGATTAGCGTCGGATTTGGCCCGGGGTCGTCTGCGACATCGCCGCTCCACCCGAACCACAGCCCGCCATACTGGTCGAGCGCGTCGGCCATCGCCACCGCGAGGCCGCCGGCGCGCGCGCCACGATCCCGCGGCGGGGCCACCCGGTTGGATACGATTACGAGCCGCGCCAAAAGGCCTCCTCCCAGCTTTTGCTTAGGCGCCAAGCTGAAACGATAAGGCCGACGAGCGAATATGTCTGCGGAAAATTGCCCCAGAGCGCATTCGAGACGGGATCGATCCCTTCGGACAACAGGCCGAGATGGTTGCGGCATTGGAGCACGTAATCGAACGCCTCGCGGGCTTCGGTCGTGCGCCCGACCGTGGCAAGCGCGTTGATATACCAGAAGGTGGCAATGGTGAAACCGTTGGTGGGCGTGCCGAAATCGTCGGGCGCGACATAGCGGAAGAGATGATGGCCGCGCTTCAACTCGCGCTCGATCGCATCGAGGGTCGAAAGGAATCGCTGATCTGTCGGAAACAGCAGCCCGAGCTCTGGCATCAGCAGCAGGCTGGCGTCGAGGCTATCGCCGCCGAAGCTCTCGACGAAGGTGCCGCGCTTCGGGTTCCAGGCTTCGTCCAGCAACCGGGCGCGGATGCGCGATGCCTCGGCGTGCCAGAACAGTTGACGCTCAACGAGGCCGAGCGCCTCGGCGATCTTGGCGAGCCGGTCGCACGCCGCCCAGGACATCATCACCGAATGGGTATGGATGTGCGTGCGACCGCGATATTCCCACAATCCCGCATCGGGCGTGAAGGCCAGCTTGCGTGCGGTGTCGCCGATCTTTTCGAGGCGGTGGAACAGCGTCATGCCACCGGGCAGCGGCACGCGGTGATCGAAGAACATTTGCGCCGCCGCCATGATGACGCTGCCATAGCCGTCGTTCTGGATTTGCTGATCGGCGAGATTTCCGATCCGCACCGGCCCCATGCCGCGAAAACCCGGCAACGAAGCGGCGACGTACTCCGGGATCGGCGTTCCGGGCAGGATGCTATAGACCGGACGCAGCGGGCCGTCGGGATCGAGCGCCGCGATGTCGGTGATATAGCGGATGAAATCCTCCATGGTGCGCGTCGCGCCCAGGATGTTGAGGGCATAGACGACGAAATGCGAATCGCGCAGCCAGCAATAGCGATAATCCCAATTGCGGGCGGTCCCGGCGGCTTCCGGGATCGAGGTGGTGAGCGCGGCGACGATGCCGCCGGTCTCCTCGAAGCTGCACAGTTTCAGCGTGATCGCCGCCCGGATTACCGCGTCCTGCCATTCGAACGGGATCGACAGATAGCGCACCCATTCCTGCCAATAATCGAGCGTGCGCTCATAAAATTGCCTCGCCGTCTGCGCGACCGATTCCGGCACGGATTCGATGGTGCCGAACATCAGCGTCAGCGGCGCGTCGAGAATGAACCAGCGTTCTTCGGCGATCATCGAGACCGGGCCGTCGGTGGTGACGCGCACGGCATGGCTGCCCGCGCTCCATTCGAGATGGTTGCTGCCGAGCGTGAGCTGCGGCGTCAGGCTGCCATACTCGAACAGGGGGCGAATGCGTAAACGGATGCGGCAGGTGCCGGCGATCGGTTCGATGCGGCGGACCAGCATGCGCGGCCGAAAGATGCGCTCATACTGCTTGAAGCGGGGTGCGAAGTCGGTGATGCGGAGACTCTGGCCGTCGCCGCCGGTGAACGTCGTCACCAGGATCGCGCTGTTATGAAGATAGCGCTGCTCGCTTTTGACGAAGCGTTCGAGCTCCACGCTGAGGCAGCCCTCGGGTGAGGACGTCGCCGCATCCGCGCCGCCGTCCTTCAAGAGGCCGCAAAAGACCGGATCGCTGTCGAGCCGCGGAAAGCAGCACCAGACATAGCGTCCGCGACGATCGATCAGCGCGGCAAGGACGCTATTGCCGATGACGCCGAGATCGAGATTGCCCTCGCCTTGCCCCGCTCCCGCGGAAGTCACGCCGTCTCCGGGGCATAGGCGCCGGCCTGGCGACGAAGCCATTGCCGCACGTCGGCGGGCGATTGGAGCCGGAAGCGCGCGATGCTGTCTTCGCGCGCGCCGACATGGACCGAATAGCCGCCCCACGCGTTTACCGCGGCGAAACCGTCCTCGTCGGTACGATCATCGCCGAAAAAGACCGGAATGCGGCCCGCGAAGGGTGGCCGTGCCATGAACCATAGGATGGCGGAGCCCTTGGTGGCGCTGCGCTGCTTGATGTCGACGGCCATGTGCGACGACAGCAATTGGAACTCGGGACCGGCCGCTGCGACGAGCTTGCCGGCGAGCCACTCGACCTCGCCTTCGAGCTCGGGCGCGAGGCGATAATGGAGCGCGATACTGTCACCCTTGTCCTCGAAGACGAGTCCGTCATGAGCATGGGCGAACGCGGCGAGGGCGGCCGCGATCGGCGCCAGATGCGGATTGCGCGGTAGCCGCACCTGCTCGTCGTCGAGCCGCAGCTCGGCGCCATGCTGGCCCGCCACGGCAAACCGATCGGGCGCGAACAGCGCGTCGATCACCGCGCTTGCCCGCCCGCTGACCAGCGCCACGGCGCCATCGAGCGCGGTGTGCAACGTCACGAGATTGAGGCGCAATTCCGCCGGCACCTGGACCAGATCCGGCCGCGGGGCGAAATCGATGAGGGTGCCGTCGATATCGAGGAACAAGGCCCAGTCGGGTGCCAGCGACGGAAGATCGGAACGCAAAATTATTTTCCTCCCCGGTCTTATTGGAAGGGTTTGAAATAGTCCTGTTGGCTATATAGCAGCGACTCGCGCGGCGGCAAGTCATCCCTCGCCGTAGCCGATTCGGGCCTTGCCACGGAAGACGAGATATTGATAGGCGTTGTAGACCAGCATCGTGGGCACCAGGATGCCGATGCCGAGCAGCATGAAGGTGAGCGTCAGGCTGTCGGACGATGCCTCGGCCGCGGTGACGGCGCGCGGCACGATATAGGGATAGAAGCTCGCCGCCAGGCCGGCGGCGGAGGCGAGAAAGATGCCGATGGCCCAGAAGAACGGGGCGTGCTCGAAGCGCCGATGGAGCGCGCGCGCCAGCATCGCGGCGCAGAGCAGTGCGATAAGCGGCGGTACCGCGAAACCATAGATGTTCGAAGCGGCGAACCAGCGCTCGGCGATCACGGGGAAGCGCAGCGGCGTCCACACCGACACGACGGCGCCGGCGAGCAGCATGAGGGCGAAGGCGAGCCAGGCCTGTTGACGCGAGTGCGCCTGCTGCGCGCCTTCGGTCTTGATGATGAGATAGGTGGCGCCGAGCAGGACATAGCCGAACACCACGCCCAAGGCGACGAAGGCAGAGAACGGCGTCAGCCAGTCGAACACGCCGCCGGCGAACGCGCCCTTCGCCACGGTGATGCCGCCGATGAGGCCGCCCAGCGCGAAGCCCTGACAGATCGCGGCGATGAGGCTGCCGAGCCCAAAGGCGAGGTTCCAACCCATCTTGACGCGCGCATGCTCGCGGAACTCGAAGGCGACGGCGCGGAAGATCAAGGCCAGCAGCATCGTGACGAGCGGCAGATAGAGCGCGTTGAGGACAATGCCATAGGCCAGCGGGAAGGCGCCGAAGAGCGTGCCGCCCAACACCACGAGCCAGCTTTCGTTGGCGTCCCACACGCTGCCGAGGCTCGATACCATGATGTTGCGGCGCTCTTCCTCGCGCGCGAACAGCGACAAGACAC
>JBOHLV010000088.1:0-7341 GCA_050729815.1 Allostellaceae bacterium | reverse complement strand
CGAGGGCGACGACTATTTTTTGGTGACGCCGGCCGAGCGCGGCCGGATCGTGGTCGAAGATGTGCCGTTCCTTGCCGTGGCGCTCGAGGTTTGCGGTACCGGGCACGCGCAAGAGTTGATCTTTCGGACAAATCTCGACGAATTCGTGGTCGCGAACGCGGACCATCCGCTCCGGGTCGAGGAACGTGCGGGCGGTGAGCCGGCGCCCTATATTCTGGTGCGGAACGGGCTTGAAGCGCGGCTTACCCGGCCGGTCTTCTATGAGCTGGTCGAATTGGGCGGCGAGGAGGATCGGGGCGGCCACGCGGCCTATGGCGTATGGAGCAGGAACCGATTTTTTCCCCTGGGGACGCTCGCCCCATGAGCGGTGAATTGACGCCGGCGACGGTGCGGCAAAAGTTCGCGGTCGCGCCCAGGCCCGGCCGGCGTGGCGACGATGTACCGCCGCCGCCCGGACGACCGCGCCGCCCCGCCGCCGTGTTGGTGCCGCTGGTGATGCGGCCGACCGGCCTCGAGGTGCTGTTGACCCGGCGCACGCCGCATCTTTCCGCTCATGCGGGGCAGGTGTCGTTTCCCGGCGGCAGCATGGAGGCGCACGACGCCGATGCCGTGGCGACGGCCCTGCGCGAGACCGAGGAGGAGGTCGGCTTACCGCCGAGCCATGTCGATGTCGTCGGCGAGCTTGATCTCTTCCTGACCGGCACCGGCTTCGCCATCACCCCGGTGGTCGGCTTGGTCAGGGTGCCGTTTCCTTTGCGGCCGGAACCGGGCGAGGTTGCCGAAACCTTCGAGGTGCCGCTCGATTTCATTCTCGATCCGGCCAATTGCGAACTTCGCTCGGGCGAGCGCAACGGCCGCATGCGGCAATTCTTCGTCTTTGCCTATCACGGCCACGAGGTATGGGGCGCGACCGCCGCCATGCTGGTCAACCTTACCGAAATTCTGACGCGATGACGGGCGCGGCGCCCGTGGAACGGCTGGCGCCTTTTACCTGGATGATGGAGGCGGGCGTCGTGGGGGTGATGGCGGCGCTCGGACCGGGGAATGCGCGCTTTGTCGGCGGCGCGGTGCGCGATGCCCTACTCGGCCGCGGTGTTACCGATATCGACATCGCGACCGCCCTGACGCCGGAAGCGGTGACGGAGCGACTCGAAGCCGCCGGCATCAAGACCGTGCCGACCGGTCTTGCTCATGGCACCGTGACCGCGATCGTGCCGGGCCGCGCGATCGAGATCACGAGCCTGCGCCGCGATGTCGAGACCGACGGCCGCCACGCACGCATCGCCCTCATCGGCGATTGGGACGAAGACGCGCGCCGGCGCGATTTCACCATGAACGCGCTTTATCTCGACGGCGACGGCAATCTCTATGATCCAGTCGGCGGGCGCGCCGATTTGAAAGCCGGACGCGTGCGGTTCGTCGGCGATGCCGCGGCGCGGATCGCGGAGGATGTGCTGCGCCTCTTGCGCTTCTATCGGTTCTCGGCCCATTACGGACGTGGCAAGCCCGATGCGGCGGCGCGCGCCGCCTGTCGCAAGTTGGCGACGAAGGTGCGGCGGTTGTCGGCCGAGCGGGTGCGCAACGAGCTCCTGAAGCTGCTTGCCGCGCCCGATCCGCTCCCCGCGCTCGGCATGATGGCCGAGGATGGCGTCCTTGCCGCGATCGTGCCCGAAGCGAACGGGCAGGACCGACTCCGGCGGCTGATCGCGGTCGAGCCGGAACCCGATGCGATCCGGCGCCTCGCCGCGCTCATTGCGGTTGGCCCTGAGGGTGCCGCCGCGCTCGCCGCGCGGCTCAAGCTTTCGAACGACGCGCTGGCGCGGCTCGAAGCGTTAGTGATGCCGGCCTGGCCGATCGATCTGGCGGGCAACGAGCGGCGGCAGCGGCGTGCGCTCTATCATCTTGGCCGCACGACCTATCGCGACCTGGTGCTGATGACCGGGAATCGCGAGCGCGCACCAGCCTTGCTTGCGGAGGCCGAGCGGATGGCGGTTCCGGTTTTTCCGGTGAAGGGCGGCGATGCGGTTGCGCTCGGCGTCGAAGCCGGTCCGGCGGTCGGTAAGCTTCTCGCCGAGCTTGAAAGCTGGTGGGAGGACGAGGATTTCCCGGACCGCGCGGCATGCCTTGCGGAATTGACGAAGCGGCTCGACCGGCGGCCGGAGTGATGGCGCGAAACGCGCCATGTTGCCTTGACAAGATTTGGAGCGGCTCGTTTAATCCGGCGAAATATAAGGATTCTGGTGAGGATTCGAACTTCGCCTCGCGCATGATCGGATGCGCAACAGGCGCGGGTGACGCCCCGCAATCACGCAGGAGGACTCCATGGCGAAATGGCAAGACGATCTGCAATTCTACACGATGCACTTCATGCCTTATGTGCATCTGCCGAAGGACCACAAGAAATACGATTCGCTCTGGGTCGATTTCTCCAACAAGTTCTTCGATCCCGAAAAGGGCCATGAGCTCTATCAGCGCTATATGGGCGAGATGGTGCTGGCGGATCAGCTCGGCTATGACGGGATCGTCGTCAACGAGCATCACAACACCGTCTATTCAATGATGCCGGTGTGCACGATCATGGCGGCGGCGTTGATCCCGCAGACGAAGCAGGCCAAGATCTGCTGCTTCGGCGTGCCGGCCAATCTCGAAATGCCGAACCGCCTTGCCGAGGCCTATGCCATGCTCGATGTCATGTCGGGCGGCCGGCTCGAGATTGCCTTCCCGCTTGGCACCGGGATGGAATACTGGGCGAATTCGGTCAACCCGGCGACGGCGCGAGCGCGCTTCCGCGAGGCGCTCAAGGTCGTGCTTCAGGTCTGGACCCAGGACGGGCCGACCACCTTTGACGGTGAATTCTTCAATTACCGCTATCTCAATCCGTGGCCGCGGCCGATGCAGAAGCCGCATCCGAAGATCGCCATCGTCGGCACCGGCAGCCCGGAAACAATCTCCCTCGCCGCCGAATACGGCTTTGCCTATTCGTCGGTGTTCGTGCCGATCACGGTCCAGGAAAAGACCTTCAAGCAGTTGAAGATCGATTCGGCGAAGTTCGGTCACGAATTCACCCCCGACAAGGCAATGTTCAACGTCATTGCCTATGTCGCGGAGACCGAGGAACTGGCCGAGAAGGAATTCAAGGAGCATGTCCGCTATTATTTCGAAGACACGCTCCGCACCACGCCGCGCTATCTCAACCCGCCTGGATACATCTCGACCGAGCAGTTGCGCATCCGTGCCGGCGCCACGGCGTCGCATGGCGGCTTCGATTGGGAGGGGCTGACGCAACAATGGCGTGTCGTCTACGGCACCGCCGATCATGTCGCCAATACCCTCGGCAAATGGTGCGAAAGCGCCGATTCCGCGCGGCCGCTCATCCACCACCATATCGGCGACATGCCGCATTGGAAGGTGGTCAAGAACATGACGCTGTTCGCGGAAGAGGTGATTCCGCGCCTGCGTACCAAGAAGAAGGCCGCGCCCGCGTCGCGCGCCATGGCGGGAGCGAAATAACATGGCGGTTGATTGGAAGACGGAGGAACTCAGCGTCAACGGGCTCAAGACTGAGGTGTTGAGTGCCGGCAAGGGCGAGCCGGTGATGTTCTGGCATGGCGCCGGTACGGGCGGCGGCTGGGATTTCCTTGAGCCGCTCACCGAGAGGTTCAAGGTCTATATGACCTATCACCCGGGTTGGGGCGGCTCCGGCGACGATGCCGGGATGACGACGGCCCAGGACTATGTAATGCACTATCTGGACCTGCTCGATCAGATGAAGTTGGGCAAGTTCAGCCTGATCGGACTGTCGATGGGCGGCTGGTTCGCCTCGACCTTCGCGACGCAGCACGCCGACCGGCTGAAGAAGCTGGCGCTGGTGGCGCCGGCCGGCCTCTGGGTGAAGGACCATCCGACCACCGACATCTTCCGCTTGAAGCCGGAGGAGTTGGCGCCGGCGCTCGCCGAGAACCTCGCCGCGCTGGGTCCGCCGCCCGACATGCATAATGTCGATGTCATCGTCGAGATGTATCGCGAGCAGACCAGCTTTGCGCGGCTCGCCTGGCAGCGGATTTATGACCCGAAGCTGTCGAAATATCTCCACCGCATCACCGTGCCGACCCTGTTCGTCTGGGGGAAACAGGACAAAATCGTGCCGGCGGCGCAATCGACGACATGGTCTAAGCTGGTTCCCGGTTCCACGGTGAAGATGTTCGAGCCGGCCGGCCACCTCGTCCTCAATGAGAAGCCGGAAGCGGTTCGCGCCATCGCCGAGTTCCTGGCGTCCTGAGCGGCAAATCGGCGAATCATGCCGGACGGCGCGGCGGCATTATACCAAATCCCGCTGATCCGAGCCGGTGGTTCGGCTCAGCGGGACCTCAATCGCCGGCGCGCGCATCCGCGCGCTTTGCTCCGCGCCATGCGGCGCGCGCTCGCACTTGCTCGCGATGCCGTATCCCGATGAGTCATGCTCATCGGGATACGGCATTAGCCCCGCGCCGTTCGTTTTTTCAGGCTGAAAAGAGGCGCATCGATGCAGGTTAAAATCCAGAACGTCTACCAGGTGACACGCGACATGGGGCGGTCCTTGGGCTTCTATCGCGATCTCCTCGGCATGAATATGAAATTCCAGGACGGCACCAATTGGGCGCAGCTCGATGCGCAAGGGGCGCGGTTCGCACTCGCCTCGCCCGAGGAGGCCGGCGCCGCCGCCCGATCCAATACCGTGATCGTGTTCGAAGTCGATGATCTTGCCGCGGCGCGGGCGGCGCTCGAAGGCGCCGGCGCGCCGATCCTGGCGAGCCGCGATATGGGAAGCCACGGCAGTACCATCACCAGCCAGGATCCCGATGGCAATGTGATTCAGTTCTTCGCCCGCCCCCCAGCGTGACGCGCGTGCTTGCCTTGCCTCTGGCGATCAATTAAACTTTAACCATAATTTTCGCCTCTAAGGCATTGATTGGAATGAGCGCAGAGGCAAGGAACCGTGGCAGCATCGCGGATGCCGGGGCGATCCGGCGCGCATTGCTGCCCTTTATCGCGCCGTCAGGACCGCGGGCGTTGCCGCTCTTGCTCGGCACCCTGGCGGCTTATGGCGGCGGGGTATGGCTCGCCGGCTTTAGCGTGATGCCGTTCTGGGCGCGGCTCCTCGGCAGTCTCCTCGCCGGGTTCAGTATCCCATCGCTATTCGTCATCGGTCATGATGCCGCGCACGGCGCTTTCCTGCCCGGCCGCCGCGGCAATCTTATCGTCGCGTCCATCGCCCTCCTGCCGGCGCTGCACAATCCAAGCCTGTGGCGCGCGGTCCATAACCGCCAGCATCATCGGTTGCCCAATTTGAAAGGGAATAATTCCTGGTCGCCCTTGAGCCGGCGCGACTATCTGGCGCTGTCGTCTCTGGGCCGCGCCCGAGTGCGGCTCTATCGCTCGCTGTTCGGCTTCGCGCCCTACTATCTCATCGAGCGCTGGTGGCGCGACAAGTTCTTTCCGCGCCAGGCGCTGGCGGGCGTCAAGCCGGCCGCGGCGTGGCGTGATTTCGCCTTGCTCCTCATCTATCTCGCAGCGTTCGTTGCGATCTTGGCCTGGGTCGGTGGCGCGGTGTCGGTCGCGCTCGGCTTCGTCCTGCCGTTTCTCATCTGGAACGGCATGATGGGAGCGACGACCTATCTTCAGCACACGAGCAAGCGCGCGCCCTGGTACGATTCGGTCGCGGCGTGGCGGCGGCAAGGCAGCGACGAGCAGGTTACGATCCATCTTATCGTGCCGCGCTGGTACGGCCTCATCTCGCATCAAATCATGGAACATCCGGCGCATCATTTTCAGCCGCGCATCCCGCTCTACCGGCTAAAAGCGGCGCAGATGCTGCTCAACGAGCTGCTGGGCGACCGCGCCGTCATCGAAAAATTCTCGATCCGATATCTCTGGCGCACCATTCGCGCGTGTAAGCTCTATGACTATGAAGGCCATTGCTGGCTCGATTTCGTCGGCAATCGCACCGGTTCCGTGCTGCTCCTACCCGCCCCGCCGCCGGTCGCCATCGCCAAGGTGGCCTGAGCCACGCTGGCGCCGATCCGCGCCAGCGCCTATCTAAGGGGTGAGGAGGAGCAAACGATGGCGCAAGCAAGAGCGGCAGCACCTGAAAAATTGGGGACGCTGCCGGAATGGGATCTAGGCGATCTCTATCCAGGTCCCGATTCGCCCGAACTCAAGACCGATCTCGACCGTGCCGCGACCGCGGCCGCCGGCTTTCACGAGCATTATGCCGGCACGCTCGACCGGCTTTCGGGCGAGGAGCTCGGCACCGCGATCGCGGCCTTTGAGCGGCTTGAAGACACGCTCGGCCGGGCCATGTCCTATGCCTCGCTCTGTTATTCCGCCGATATGGGCGATCCGACGCGCGCCCGTTTCTTTCAGAACATCCAGGAACGCGTCAACGCGATCTCGACGGAGCTCTTGTTCTTCACCCTCGAATTGAACCGAATCGAGGACGCGGCGCTCGAGGAAAAACTCAAGAACCCCGCGCTCGCGCATTACCGGCCGTGGCTGCGCGACGTCCGCGCCTTTCGCCCGCATGAGCTTTCGGACGATATCGAGAAGCTCCTGCACGAGAAATATGTCGCCGGCCGCGCCGCGTGGCAGCGCCTCTTCGACGAGACCATGGCCGATCTGAGGTTTCCGCTCAACGGGAATGACCTGTCGAGCGCGGAGGTCCTACATCTCCTTTCCGACACCAAGCCCGAGGTGCGCAAAAGCGCCGCGAAATCGCTGGGCCAAGTGTTCGGCGATAATGTCCGGCTTTTCACCCTCATCACCAACACCCTCGCCAAGGATAAGGAGATTGAAGACCGCTGGCGCCATTTCAAGCGGCCGATCTCATCGCGCAATCTTTCAAACTTCGTCGAGGACGAGGTGGTGGATGCGCTAATCGCGGCGGTGCGGCATTCCTATCCCAAACTGTCGCACCGCTATTATCACCTCAAGGCGAAATGGTTCGGGGTCGCCGCGCTCGATTATTGGGACCGCAATGCGCCGCTGCCCGATGCCGAGGACCGCACCATCCCCTGGCCCGAGGCGGAACGCACCGTGCTCGATGCCTACGCCGCCTTCTCGCCGGCGATGGCGGAGGTGGGCAAGCGATTCTTTTCGGCGCGCTGGATCGACGCGCCGGTACGGCCGGGAAAGGCGCCGGGTGCCTTTGCCCATCCGACGGTGCCGAGCGCCCATCCCTATCTGCTCTTGAATTATCAGGGCAAGACCCGCGATGTCATGACGCTGGCGCACGAGTTGGGACATGGCGTTCATCAGGTGCTGGCCGGCCCGCAAGGCGCGCTGATGTCGGACACGCCGCTGACC
>JBOHLV010000087.1:0-3554 GCA_050729815.1 Allostellaceae bacterium | reverse complement strand
CTCTTGACCGCCGGCGAAATCATGCAGCTGCCGCCGGACGAGGAGATCGTGCTGATTTCGGGCTGCCCGCCGATTCGCGCCAGGAAGGCCCGCTACTACCAAGACCCGGAACTGAGCCGGCGCATCCTGTCGCCGCCACGTCTCAAAACGGATCGGTCGCCTTCGGGCGGTAGCGGGACGTCCGGGGGCGATTGGGTCATCGTCGCGCCATCACGGCCGCCCCGGGACCCGGCCAATGGCGGCATCCGCCGCGAGCCCGAATTGCCGGACCATGAGGCGATTGCGCCGGAGAAGCCAAATCCCGCGCAGGAGTTCGAGACGGGCCAGGATGATGAGCCCGATGACGATGCGCAACGCCAGCGTGCGATCCGGCGTAACATGCGCGCCGCGGCGCGGCAGACGCCTCTCGATCCCGGCGACGACATGGATATGTCGTAGCGATGCGAACCAAGCATACCTTTCGCCTCCCGCCCGACCTAGACGGACAGCTCGCCGACTATGCGGCGCGAAAGCGAGTGCCTCAGGCGCTGGTGGTCGAAGCGGCTCTCGCCTCGCATTTGTCGCCCGACGGCGCCGACCGGCTGGAGGCCGCGTTGGCCCGCAGACTCGATCGCATGACCCGGCAGATCGAGCGGCTGGAGCGCCATGTCACCATCTCGAACGAGGCGATCGCGCTCTTCGTCCGATTTTGGCTGACCAGCACGCCGCCCTTGCCGGACACCACCGAGGCGGCCGCGCAGGCGAAAGGCCGGGAGCGCTATCAAGGATTCGTTGAGGCCTTGGGACGGCGGCTCGCCAAAGGCCGTTCGCTTGCCGATGAAGTTACGGCAGAGATAATCCCAACCCAGGCTGAAGCCTCGGGATGACTGGCCGCTCTCGATGCCCCATCGAGCCATTAAGGCAATGGGACAAGCGGAGAGGAACAGCGGCCACCCGACCATAGGCCGCTGTCCGTTGTGGGACGCCTTCGCGCCGAGAGCAGCCGTTCCTCGGGGCAGAAAACAAAGAAGAGGTGGCACTGATAGCGGTCATTCGTCGGGCATGGCGCGACGCGCATTGTCCGCGCTTCAACCGGCGGGGCGGTCCAGATGCGGAGGCCGCCGGTCTGCGGGCGCAATGCCTACTCGCCATGGTTCCGCAATTGCACCGCAAAAGTGGCGGCGGGCGATCCCGCGCCGAGCGCATCGAGGAGCGGTTGGACGACGGCCAGCGGCTTTTCGAGGATGCGGGTGCCGTCGTCGGGGCGCTTCATCACGCGGCCGCGATACGCCGGGATCGATGGCATCGCCGAGCCGGGCGCAGAGCCGGGCGAGCGTACGCTCCTCCTCGGCGTCGGCGAGGCGCGAATAGCCCACCACATTGGCGGCCAGAACCGCCGCCAGCCTGCGCCCGGCGTCGCTTATCCCTCCGGCACCCCGGCCTTGCGCATGCCGTCGAAGACGCGCGCAATATGCGCGACGTAGGTCGGATGGGATGATGGCACCTATCCGCCGAGTCGCCGACTACCAACGCTCGCTGGTAGCGGAGCTCTTCATTTTCGCCATCCTCGCCATGAGCCTCGATCTGCTGGTCGGTTATGTCACTGGGTCATGCTGGGTTCTTCGGCATCGGCGCCTATGCCGTGATCGTGCTGGCGCCCCGGTTCGGCATCGAGGCTTGGGCCGGTGTCGCGCTCGGCGTCGTGGTGGCGGCCGTCGCGGCATTTCTGATCGGCTATTTCTGCGTCCGCACCAGCGGCATCGCCTTTTTGATGCTGACCTTGGCCTTCTCGCAGCTGATCTACTCGATAGCGCTGAAGTGGCGCGCCGTGACTGGCGGCTCGGACGGGGTGGGGCTTTCGGACAAGCCGGACTTCTTCGGCTTCAATCTCGAACACGCGTTGCCGATGTATTTCATGGCGTTCGTGCTCTTCGGCCTCACCTTCTTCGCGCTGCGCCGCCTCGTGTCGTCGCCCTTGGGCCGCGTCCTCACCGGCATTCGGGAGAACGAGGAGCGGACCTGCCCCGCGATCTTGCCGTCCTGATGATCGAGCATGACATGAACGTCGTGTTCAGCCTCGCGGACCGCATCACCGTGTTCCATTACGGCGAGGTCCTGGCCAGCAGCACGCCCGCGGAAATTCGCGCCGACGCCCGGGTCCGCGAGATCTATCTCGGCATGGAGCAATAGCGCATGCTGGAGCTTGAGGGCATCCACACCTATTATGGCGAAAGCCACGTGCTCCGCGGCGTGTCGCTGCGCGTCTAGGATGGCGAGGTGGTTTGCCTCCTCGGCCGGAACGGGGCGGGCAAGACGACGACCATCCTGACCGCCATGGGCTATCTACGAAATCGCGTAGCTCGGTGTCGGCTACGTACCGCAGGAGCGCGGCATTTTTCCGAGCTTAACAGTGATCGAGAACCTCACCGTCTTCGCGCGAAACGACAAGGGCAGCCATTGGACCCTGCCGCGCATTTTCGCGCTCTTTCCCGAGCTCGAAGCACGGGGCGGCAATCTCGGCTTCCAGCTGTCCGGCGGCGAACAGCAGATGTTGTCGATCGCCCGGGCGCTCATGCTCAATCCGGCCATGCTGTTGCTCGACGAGCCGTCAGAGGGCCCAGCGCCAATGATCCTGGCACAGATCGTCGCCGCCATCAAAAGCCTGAAAAATGAAGGTCTCGCCATTACTCCTGGTCGAACAAAATCTGCCGACCGCCCTGGCGCTCGGCGACGTCACCACCTCCTCAACAAGGGCGAGATCTGTTATACTGGTACCTTGGCCGAGCTCGGTGCCAATCAGACCGTGCTGCACGATTATCTCAGCGTCTGACCTGCTCCAATTGCGGTTGTGACCTCGACGGTTCGCGATATGGTTACGCAAATTTGATACGACTCCAAAAAACAACCTAGCCAGGGAGGTTGAGTGGAACGACGAAATCGTCGTGATTCGCGCTGACGCGGCGGGCCGTCATAGTTGGCGGAGCCGCGGCCGGCGTCGCCCTCGCCAACGCGGTGTCGGCTCCCCCCTAATGGGGCATCACGAGAAAAGGGCGGGATGGCCGGCTCTAACGGCCGGCCTCATGAGGTATGCATGACAGACGGGAGAACACGATGAGATTAATGCGATATGCCGCGTTCTTGACCCTGACGCTGGTCATGGCGTTGGGCGCGACGGGAGCCAAAGCCTACGATCTTGCGATCAGCCAGTACGGCCGAGTGACGGCGACCCTGCCGTGGGCGGTTGCGATGGAGAAGGGCTACTTCAAGGACGAAGGCATCAAGATCGACCACATCATCTCGGGCATGGGTGGCGGCACGACATTGCGGAACATGCTGGCGAGCGACCTGCCCTATGGCGAGGTCGCGACATCGGCGGCGATCGGCCGTCCCCTCGACTGGTGAGCCCGGTCCGCTCTGCGCCACTGGGTCGCCGTGCGCATTCAATATCTGGGGCGCAACGCCGAGTCGGCCTTAGGACGTTCTGGGAACTCGATCTAGCCCGCATTTCCCAGATAGGCACTGGATTTCTCGCCTGAGGGTGCCGACTCTGCTATTAGAATCAATGCGATAGCGGC
>JBOHLV010000086.1:0-6414 GCA_050729815.1 Allostellaceae bacterium | reverse complement strand
GCCGCACCAGGATCCTTGCCGCGTCCAGCGTGACGCGTCGGCCGATAGAGCGTGTGACTCTCCCAGACGCGCGCCGGTCCCACTAGTGCGTGGTCCAAAGCGGCATCCAATCGTGGCACCAATGAGACCACGCCCAACCGGCCGGCATGAACCGTTGCGAGGCGGCTCACCACCCGATCAAACCGCCCTGCCAAATGGGCGGTTCGCGACGAGGTATGATCGCAAATCCAGGGCGCAGCCACGATCAGCCGATCGATCATGCCGTCGCCGTCACCATCGCACGCAGCAAGGAAGACATGCTCATGCCGGCCCGATCCTGCCGGGGCGCCGTCGGGCGCATGGCCCGAAAAGAGCGGCGGCACGCGGCCTTCCTTGTCCTCGTCGCGCGACAGCGCCATCAACGCACGTCGCACGGCCCGCAGCAGGTCCGACCGATCGCCGACCGCCACCCGCGCGTCCGCGGCAAGAGAGAAGACCATGAGGTCACGCCATGAACCCCGGACCGGCGCCATCAGGCCGAGACCGAGATAGCGGCCATCGCCGATGATGAGCGGCCCGGCCACCGCGTTCGCGAATTCGATCTCGACATGCCACAGCCGTTCCTTGGCGAAGCGCGTGCCAGGGGCGAAGGCCTCGGCACGCTCGCCCTTGCCTGCGAACGGCTCACGCTGCACCCGGATGGTCGGTGGGCGCGCGGAGATGCCCGCATGTCGAAGCGCCTGAATGACCGCTGAGATGGCTTTGCTCTCTTCTTCGGTCCGCTCGGCGCCACTCTTCGCCTCTTCGCGCATCCGGCCGGGATCGATGCGCCTGCGCGCCGCCCGTTCGGGTAGCGCCACAGGCGTGACAGAGCGCCAGAGACGCGCGGGCGATGCGTCTTCAACGCCGTAATGGCGGAACATCGTGTGGTCGTCGGTCGGGACCAAGAGCGCGGCTCCGTCTGGCACCTCGCCGGTTTCCGGATCGGTGCCCAACGTGAGTCCCGAAAATGCCCAAGCGACATCGGAGGCGGTCAGCGGGCAGTCCGGCGGCACGGCGACCAAGACGCGCCGGATCGAGCGCTCGGTTTGCGCATGGCCGATGGATGATAACGGGGTAATGCGGAGGCGTTGCGCCTTGTCGGCTTCCGTGGCGTCGCGGCCGACAAACACATGATCGATGAGGGGCGCCCGATCCGGCAGTCCCGTCTTCAATCGTGAAGCCGCCCGATCCCGGATTTCCTCGGTCAGGGTAACGATGCGTTCAGCCCGTTGCGCGGCGAACTTATCGCTATCGGCGTTCCTGATGTCGAACAGGAGATAGGTCGGCGGGCTATTATAGAGAACCTGACGAAAATCAGGCCTCGGCGCCTGCGAGAAAAGAAGCTGAGCCTTCCGCCCCTCTCCGACACGCTTGAACCGCGCGCGCGTCGCCGCGAACCGCCTCGTCAGACTGGTCCATGAGCCGGCATGGGGGCAGGACAGCGCCGTGCCTTCGCCGCCGCTATTGGGGCGCCAGACGACGACGACAGGACTGCGCAACCGCGCCTCCGCGTCCGCTTCTTCGACCACCTCCGCGCGCGCCCAGGCCATGTCGATGCCGCGGCCCAGTTGATAGAGATCGTCCGCCATTGCACGGATCGTCCGCGCATGGCGCGCCGCGTCCGCGCCCTGCTCGAACATCCAAGCATAAAGCAGCGGGCGTTCGGCATCGAACAGGCGGGGACGAATGATCTTGGCCGCACGAATTTCACCGACCCTTGCCGGATCGCCGCCCACAGCGTCGAGATCGTTGTTGGGAACGAAACTCTTGACGCCCTGCCCTGCATAGGCCGGCGGCGCCGTAATGACAGGCGCGTCCAGACCTTCGAGCCACTTGAACGCCTCCATCGCCCGTTGCGACAGGCTTTCGCCACGTGCCGCGCCCGCGACCAGCGCCTGGAACAGACGCGCCGGCGATGGCGGCCAACCGCCTACACCGTGATAGCGGCCGTCATGGAACCGGACGGATATCAGCAGACAGGGCATGCCATCAAGCCGCGTCTTTCGTCTTCCTACCCTTCTTCTTGTCGAGTTCCTTCAAATCGGCCAGAGCCAGTTCCTTCTTGAAGGCGACGCGGCGATCGGGGCCGACGCCGAAAGCGCGGGCTGCGTCCTTCGCATAATCGAACGCGCCGGCGGACGACAGCGCGACAGGCGTGCGGTTCCCGTCGCGGGCAACCGCCGACCATTCCGTCGACTCCATGTCGCCGGGCACGAGCAGACAGCCCTGGCGCAGAAAGCCGTCGAGCGGCTCCGTCGCGGTGACCAGCGCCAAGCCGAGTATGTATCTTCTAAGATTCTGCGGGTTGTCGCCGTCGAGGCGGCGCAACGCCACGAGATTGACCGTGATTGTTCGTTCGATCGGACCGCGCGCGATCACGCCGCCATGCGTGGCGTTCGCGAGGGCATTGACAAATCCACGCTGAGATTCGGGGCGCTTTGTGTCGCTTTCGGCCTTCTCCTTAGCTTCATCGTCAAAAACGCCGAGTTCGGCATAGTTCAAGGGCGCCGCGTAGACTGCCGACCGGGTCAACGGGTCCACATTCCAGGCGCGGATAACCGATTGGACCAGCCGCGGCAACTTCGCCTGGGTATCGCGGGAATCCCAGACGCCGAACACCAGCGAGGTCGGCGCGAGCTTCGCCAGCGCCGACGCGTCACCCGTATCGAGAAACAGCTTGAACGCCTGTTGCGCATCATCCTTCAGCTCGGACGAGCGGACCACGGCATCGCCGAGCCGATGACCTGCTTCGAGGATCGAGACGGTCTTCTCGTTGCCGTACGCGATGTCGATCTGCGGAACGAGCTTGGCGAGCGGGTTTTCCGGCTGGCCCGTCTTCGCCGCTTTGAAGATCGGCTCCATGCGGTTGGCCTGGGCGCCGACGCTATCGATGGTCGCGACCTTGGTGCCGTCGGACAGCGTGTCAATGTTGTAGCCGATATCGGCATAGGTCGGCGGAAAGACCACGCCGCCCTCGCCTTCTACAGGCAGGAGCTTCTGCTTGCAGCAAAGTGCGACCGGGCCTTGCGGATCATCGGCCCATGAGTTGACAAGCTGGACGGTGACGGCGATAGCGTCGGTCATGTTCTGATCTCCTCCTGAGCGTCGATAATGCAGCGCGCTTGGCCTTCCTGACCGGGCCAACCGAGCCGCATGCGAAACAAGCGAATGGGAAAGCCGAGACTTTCGCCACCAAGCACGGCGCGCGTGAACTCCGTTGGCAGCATCGCGCTGGACACCCCGTAGCGATAGGCCAGCTTGTCGCGCGCATTCACGCGTGCCGGCCGCGCATTCTGCATGCCGATGGCCGCGAGGAGTTCGACGAACGGATAGCCGACCATCGCGATGCCGCCATGCTCATTGGGCGAAAATCCGGCATCGAGCGGAATGTAATCGCGCCGCCAATCGAACCGGAAGCTGCTCGATTGCGGAGCCGAAACACCGAACGGGTCCGCAGCCGCGGCGGCGAGGGCGTTGTCGCCGAGGCCTCGGACAAAATTCAAGGCATCCCGGGCAAGCGCAGCGCCCGGATACCCGGCGGCGCCGGCCCAGAACTTCACATTGTCCCGATCCGAGCCATCGGCCCAATGTTCGACCGGAACCGATTTCGTTCCATCGGTAATGAGGATCGGCAATGCCGCGGGCGAATCCGGCACCGCACATGGAAATACCGCCGCTTGGCTTCGGGCCGTCTCGACATTCCATCTGCTCGTGGAGAGATTCGAACCCAAAGGGGAAATCGCCCGCACGTCCGCGCGACCGAGGAAACGCAGAATTTCCGCGACGGGTTCGTGCGCTCCACCCACATCCAGCACGAATTTCGTCACCGCTTCCGATTGCCGATAGTCGAACCGGCCCGTGCAAGGTCCATAAAGAATCTCCGCCGCCTCCATCAGGCCAAGGCAGGCGAAGACCTGACCAGGGTTGAGCAGGTCGACCGGGATCGATGCTTCGGCCATCACTCCCCCTCCGTGCGCGCAGCACCCAAGCCTTCGCGCCTGTCGTTGTCGCGCGAAGCTTGCTGATCGGCGGCGCGCAGCAGCGCTTCCCACCACGCGAGGCCCCAAGGTCCCCACCGTCGTTGCAAGCGGGCAAAGCGCAACGCGACACCCCGCGCCCGCGCCTCGAGCGCCGACGGCGGCGCGTCCTCGCAGCCGCGCGTCGCGATGACCGGACGGGCAAAGCCGTGATGAGCGGCGATCAGATGCAGCACCAACTCCTGCAACTCCTCGGGCAGTTTCCGGAATTCCGGGTCCTTTTCGGCCCACGGCAATGAGCCGAATTCGTGGCGATAGCCGTCGAGCAATGCCGAGCGAAACGGCCCTTCGGTCTTGGCGAATATTTTCCAATTCCCTTCTTTGTCTCGTTCACGCGGGGCGCTGAACGCGCGCTGCCACGTTGTCGATTTTTTTCCTTCGTCATGAAGGCGCGCCGCAAGGACGAGTGCCCTCGAAAAGTCGTCAGGGAGCGACAAGCGTGCCGCGAGCCTGCTCGCCTTTTCCGCCGTCCATGCTTGGTGTTCGGTGAGATCTTGCTTGCGGGAGACCGATTTCTCGTCTTCCGTGGTCGAGGCATCGCGCCATTTCTCGACGACTAGCCATTTCAACGGCTCGCCATCCTCCGACATCCGGGTCGCGAACGAGTACGGCTTGTGCCAATCGGAAGCCGCCGATTTGATATCTTCGATACGCGCCGCTTCCCGAATTCGGAAGCGAATGACGGGTTCACGCAAGGCTTCGCCGACATCATGCCGTCGTGCCGGCACGGTGATCCATTCCCAGGGATCATCATCGGCGGTGGGTGGACGCTCCTCGCTGTCATTGTTGAGCAGTCCGCTGCTGAATCCCCGCAACCGCGCATCCACGACCAGGACGGCGCCTCCTAGGTCGGATGCGAGGCGGTCCCGCGCGTTTTTGTCGGTGGCCTTTGCAAAATCCTTTGTGCCGTAGCATTTCTTGTATTTGCCCGCAGGCGTCAGCGCAAAGGCGATGACGGTATCCGGCTTGATCGGATCAGCAGCTGATTCCGCACCTGCTTCGGAAGCTGTCTCGCGCGCTGCTTCATCTTCCGCGATCGGCTTCACGCGCTTCTCCCTCAGTGCCGCCTTCGCCCGCGCGATCAGCCATTCGACAACGCGCCGGCGCTCGGTCTCCAGCATCTCGCTGGTATGCGGCGGCGCCGCTTCGAAAAAGGCCTCGACCTCCTGTTCATCGCGCCGCGAGCTTGGCCAATCGTCGCGGTCTGTACGCACGGGCAGATATTTACGCCAAACCACTGAATTTTGCGGCTCATCGTCCTCGACCCAGCCCCGCAGCCACGGCTCGATCTCAGGACGGCCGGTATGCTCCTCAAGCGAGGTCATCGACCAGGCATCGACCAGCGGCCGCGTCAATGCTGGATGTAGCGGCTCACCTGTCGTTGCCTGCTCGATCCTGTCGCGTAGCGCCGCGTCCGTTTCGGCGCGCAGCTTCAGTTCGCGCAAGGCGCCGGGGCTGGTATTTCGTCCGTCGCCGTCCGTCGGTAAGGCCTCGAGCACGGCGAGCGCCTTGAAGGCAGTGATTTGCCGCTTCTCGCTATCTGTCGGCGCCTCCGGCTTCTTCGGCTTCGGCTCGTCGCCATGTACGACAATGATGCTCGCATCACCGTCTCCGCGACGGTTGACGCGGCCCAGCCGCTGCACCATGCGCTCCCACGGCACCAGATCGCAGACCATGTGATCGGCATTGAGATCGACGCCGACCTCGCCCGCCGATGTCGCGACCAGGAACGCGGGCCTCGTCGGGACATCCGAACCGGCGAGGAACCCGTGACCCTTCAGCAAGTCCTTCGCCTTCTCGCGTTCCCTGACGCGCCGGGCGCCGACGAACAGTTCGGCGTCGATCTCGATTTTGGGGATGCCTTGCTTCTTATTGCCTTCCGCTAAGCCGTCGATGATCTTTTTGGTGCGCTCGGCAACCTCGCGGCTGTCGCAATAGACGAGGCAGCGAACGGGAGGGCCGCCGTCCCCCGAAAGCCGCCACGCCTGTTGGGCCAGTTCGTCGGCAAGCTCTTCCTTCCCGTCGCCGATCTTGACGAAGCCGAGAGCCTTCTTGGCCGCAAGCCGTTTCGCGATAAGCGGGTCCGAGAGGTCTTCGTCGTCCAGGCGAAACGTCACCCCTTCGACACGGCCGTTAGCCTCCTTGTCGGAACGGCCGGTAGCCGACAGGGACAGCAGCTTCACCTGCGGAACAATCTTCCGATCGGCGGCACCGTTCGGCCCGAACTCGTTTGTGTCGTCGGCAACGCGCCTGAGAAGCGCCTCGAACGGCGGCACCAGATGAGCCTCATCGAGCACGACGAGCACGTCGGCGCCGAGCAGGCCGGCATGGTAGGGCCGCATTTTCGGCGACACGC
>JBOHLV010000085.1:0-1620 GCA_050729815.1 Allostellaceae bacterium | reverse complement strand
GTCGTGCCGGCACGGTGATCCATTCCCAGGGATCATCATCGGCGGTGGGTGGACGCTCCTCGCTGTCATTGTTGAGCAGCCCGCCGCTGAATCCCCGCAACCGCGCATCCACGACCAGAACGGCGCCTCCCAAGTCGGATACGAGGCGGTCCCGCGCGGTTTTGTCGGCGGCCTTGGCAAAATCCTTGGCGTCGTAGCACTTCTTGCATTTGCCCACAGGCGTCAGCGCAAAGGCGATGACGGTATCCGGCTTGATCGGATCAGCAGATGATTCCGCACCCGCTTCGGAAGCGGCCTCGCGCGCTGCTTCATCTTCCGCGATCGGCTTCACGCGCTTCTCCCTCAGTGCCGCCTTCGCCCGCGCGATCAGCCATTCGACAACGCGCCAGCTCTCGGTCTCCAGCATTTCACTAGTATGCGGCGGCGCCGCTTCGAAGAAGTCTTCTACTTCCTGTGTTGAGACCAAACCGCCATCGCCGCGAACCGGCAGGTAACGGCGCAAGACCACTTTCGTTTGTGGCGGATCGTTCTTTATCCAGCCGCGCAGCCACGGCTCGATATCGGGACGCCCGGTATGCACGTCGAGCGATGTCATCGACCAGGCATCGACCAGCGGCCGTGTCAGTGCTGGACGTAGCGGTTCACCTGTCGTTGCCTGCTCGATCCTGTCGTGCAGCGCCGCGTCCGTTTCGGCGCGCAGCTTCAGTTCGCGCAAGGCGCCGGGGCTGGTATCTCGTCCGTCGCCATCGCTCGATAAGGCCTCAAGCACGGCGAGCGCCTTGAAGGCAGTGATTTGCCGCTTCTCAGCGTCTGTCGGCGCCTCGATCTTCGTCGGTTTCGGCTCGTCGCCATGTACGACAACGATGCTCGCATCACCGTCGCCGCGGCGGTTGACGCGACCCAGCCGCTGCACCATGCGCTCCCACGGCACCAGATCGCAGACCATATGATCGGCATCGAGATCGACGCCGACCTCGCCCGCCGATGTCGCGACCAGGAACGCGGGTCTCGTCGGGACATCCGAACCGGCGAGGAAACCGTGATCCTTCAGCCAGTCCTTCGCCTTCTCGCGTTCCCTGACGCGCCGGGCGCCGACGAACAGTTCGGTCTCAGCCTTTGGTTCTGATGCTTTCTTGTCCGGCACAGCAAGTTTGTCGAGCCTGTCCTTCACTTTTTCGGCATCGTCGCGGCGATGACAATAGACGACGACGCGGACGGGTGCGCCGCCTTCCCCCGAAAGGCGCCAAGCCCGTACGGCAATCGTTTCCGCAAGTTCTTCCTTCCCGTCGCCGATCGTGACGAAGCCGAGAGCCTTCTTGGCCGCAAGCCGTTTCGCGACGAGCGAGTCCGAGAGGTCTTCGTCGACCAGGCGAAACGTCGCCCCATCGGTAACGCCCGCCACCTTCTTGTCGGAACGGCCGGTAGCCGACAGGGACAGCAGCTTTAGCCGCGGAACGATCTTCCGATCGGCGGCACCGTCCGGCCCGAACTCATTTGTGTCGTCGGCAACGCGCCTGAGAAGCGCCTCGAACGGCGGCACCAGATGAGCCTCATCGAGCACGACGAGCACGTCGGCGCCGAGCAGGCCGGCATGGTAGGGCCGCATTTTCGGCGACACGC
>JBOHLV010000084.1:0-17423 GCA_050729815.1 Allostellaceae bacterium | reverse complement strand
GCTCTATCACGATATGGGCCTGATCGCCTGCCTGTTGCTGCCGGCCTATTTCGGCATTCCGTTTGCACATTTGGATGCGTTCGAATGGGTGGCGCGGCCGGAATTGCTGTTCGCCGCGATCGAGGCCCATCGCGGCACGCTCGTCTGGCAGCCCGATTTCGCCTTTGCGCACCTCGCGGCGCGCGTCTCCGGTGCCCGCCGCTATGATCTTTCCGCGATGCGCGCCTTCATCAATTGCGCCGAGCCGTGCCGGGCCGAGAGCTTTGCCGGCTTTCTCGACCGGTTCGCGGCGTCGGGCGTCAAAAGGGAGATGCTGCAAAGCTGCTACGCCATGGCGGAGAGCGTGTTCGCGGTGAGCCAGACCGCCCCCGGCTCGGTTCCGCGCACCCGCATGATCGGCGCGCCGAAGCGGCCGGCGATGGCCCTCGGCCGCCCCATTGCCGGCATCGAGGTCTCGGTCCGCCGGCGCGACGGTCGGGAAGCGCGCGACGGCGAAATCGGCGAGATCGCGTTGCGCGGCGCGTTTACGCTGAAGGGTTATTTCCGCAATCCCGGCCTGACATCCGACCGCATCCGCGCCGGCTGGTATCTGACGCGCGATCTCGGCTGCGTCATCGATGGCGAGATTCATGTTGTCGGCCGGCGCGACGACGTGCTGATCGTCCATGGCCGCAATCTTCATGCCGGCGAGATCGAGGCCGCGATCGCCGCGCTCGGCCTGACCCGGCCCGGCCGTGCCGTCGCCTTCACGCATCACGATGCGCGGCATGGTGGCAACGGCCTCGTCATCCTGGCCGAGCGCAGGCGTCAGGGTGGGCTCGACGACGATGCGATCATCGGCCGGATCGCGGTCCATATCCGGGCGATGTTCGATGTTCAGCCGCGCGAGGTCCGCCTGGTGCCGCCGGGCTTCATCGTCAAGACGACGAGCGGCAAGGTGAGCCGGCAAGGCAATCGGCGGAAGTATCTCGCGGCCATCGCGTGGGCGAAGGAGGCGGCGCTTGCCCAAGCCTGAGGCGAGCGAGGCGGCGCTGTTGCGCCTCATCGCGGCGATCATCGCCGATGAAACCGGCGCGTCGCGGCCCCGCCGCCTTCTCCGCGTGACGCGGGCGGCCGAAGTGCCGGGCTGGGATTCGCTGAGCCACGGCCGCATCGTGCTGGCGCTCGAAGACCGGCTCGGCGTCACCATCGACATCGCCCGGACCTACGAGTTCGAGGATCTGGGCGCGCTCGTCGATTATCTGCGCGATCTTGAGGCCACGAGGGCGCCGCCCGATGTCTGACGCGCGCCGGCCCTATCGCATCCTGCTTTCCGGCAATTGCCAGATGCAGTTTCTCTATGACGCGCTGACGCGGCTTTATCGCGGCCTGCCGGACGTATCGCTGACCTTCCGCGCGAGCTATCGCGCGATCCACGCCGGCGGCGCGGAAGCGGCGCGGCGGTGCGATCTCCACATCCATCAGGTGACCAATCTCGCCGCCGACCCGTGGGCCGAGCTGGTGCCGGCGGGGGCGCGGCGGTTTCGCGTCCCGGCCCTCCAATTGCCGGCGGTGTTCCACGCGCTGGCGCCGCGGGTCCATGCGGGCCATATGCTGCGCGGCCGGCAGCCCTATTACCTTGCCCGCGGCAACCGGGTTCTGGAGGAATTCGCCGCCCGCCATCGCGCCGGCGAGGCCGCCGACCGGCTCATCGGCCTCTATCTTCGCTATGCCGGTCCCGAGATCGAAACCGCACCGCGGCTATTCGAGATGAACCTCGTCGCGATGCGGCGCCTCGGCCAGCAGGCGGATTTCGATCCCTGGCGGCTGATCGAGCCGCGCCTTTTGGACGAGCGGTTGTTCTGGAGTGTGAAGCATCCGACCTTGGAGTTCGGCCTCCTGCTGCTTCGCGGCGTCCTCGACGGGATCGGCCTGCCGGTCGATGGGGCGGCCTTTGCGGCGCTCGCCCTGGGGCCGGAATATCACGAGCCCTATCACGCCCCGGTCCATCCGCGGCTGGCGGCGCGGCTCGGCCTCGCCTGGGCCGGGCCGGAGACATGCTATCGCTTCTTTCAGCATTATTTTACCGCGGCGGGGCATGCGCGGCGCTACATCACCGGCGATTTCGCCCAGGGGTTCGCGCTGAACCGGGCGATTCACCAGGCTCGCACCCGGGCCGATCCCGCCGCGACCGCCGCGCTGTTCGCGGCGTCACGCGCGCATTTTCCCCGTCATGGCCAGGCGCATTTCTGGTACGGCCGGGTGTTGCAGCGGTTGGGGCGCGAGGCCGAGGCGGTGGTGCAATATCGCCGCGGGATCGCGCTGGCGCAGCGCACGCCGCATCCCGTTCCGCATCGCGCCGACCTGTCGACGGCCCGCATCGAGGCATGGCTCAGGCAATGTGGCGCGGACCGGCCCGACGATGGCGATCATCCCGCCCGCACCCTCGCCGATCCGGGAGCCATGATCGCGGGGATCGCCCGACTCGAAGCCGAGGAAGCGCGGCTCCTCATGCAGATCCGGGGGCTTGAGGCGCGCCGCCGTCTCGACGCCCTGCGCCGGCCGGGGTGAGGCGTTATGCCGGGCTCTTCAGGGATTGCCGCAGCTCGGTCAGCTTCTTGCGTGCTTCGAGCACGCGGATCTGGGCTTCGAGATAGCGGGCCTGCAATTCCGCATGGGCGATCTTGGCGGCGAGCGCCTCGTGGCTGGCGCTTTCCGGCGCATCATCGGCAGTCGCCATATCTTCCCTCCCCTAATCCGCCCGCGTCCTGGATACGAGGATGCCGATGGCCGCCGGCGCCGGCAAGGGGAGATGCGGTTTGCGTGTCGCGATAATCGGCTGCGGCAAGCAGGGGGCGCGCCACGCGGCGGCGTTCGCCGGGTGCGCGGCGGTGACGGGCCTCGTCGTGACCGATCAGGATGAAGCGCGCGGCGCGGCGCTGGCAAGCCGTCACGGCGCCCTATGCTATCCCTCGGCCGATGCGATTTTCGCCGATCCCGCGATCGCAGCAATCGTGATCGCGACGCCGACGCCGAGCCATCATGCCCTCGCCCGGCGCGCCATCGCGGCCGGAAAGCATGTCATGTGCGAAAAGCCATTTGGCAGCGGAGCGGCGGCGGCACTCGATCTGGCGCAGGCGGCGACGGCGGCCGGCCGCGTCGCCGAGGCCGGCTATCTCTATCGCTTCGCGCCGGCGATCGCCGCGGCGCGGTGCAATGTTGAGGCGCTGGGCCGGATCGAGACGGCGCGGTTCGCGATCGCGGCGCCGGGCGGTGAGGCCGCCTGGAAGCATCGCCGCGCCGCGGCGGGCGGCGTCACGAACGAACTGCTTTCCCATATGCTCGATCTTGCCGGCTGGTTCTTCGGTCCGACTGCCGGTTGTGAGGTCCTGGAAAAACATCTGGTGCGGCCCCGCCGGACCATCGCCGGCGCGACGATCGAGGCGGATGCCGCGGATGTCGTCGTGGCGCGGCTGGCGATGCAATCGGGGCTGAGCGTCACCGTTCAGGGCGATTTCGCGGCGCCGCGCTTCGCCCAATCGCTCGAAATCATTGGCGAGAACGGTGTGGTCCGCGCCTCGATCGCGCCCCAGTTCGCGAGCTTCTGCGAGCTTCATCGGCCGGCCGCGGGGTTTCCGGCCGGACGCCATGCACTGCCGGCCTCGATACCGGGCGCGCTATACCGGGATCAGGCGCATTTCTTCCTCGCCGCGACCCTAACCGGCGTGCGCGGTCCGGCTTCAGACCTTGGCGCGGCGGCGGCGACCCTTCGCCTCATCGATGCGATCGATGCCGCGCCGATGACCGGCGCCGGGCCGACGGTGGTCTGAGGATGCCGGCCGACATCACGGCCGCCCGGCCATCCACGCCCGCCGCGGCGCGGCCGCACACCCGGCTCGCCACGCAGCTCGGCGGCGCCGTCGCGGCCGTGTCGAGCCGGCTCGGCCGGAAATACTATCTCTTCGGTCTGCGCGTGCGCCTCCACGCGCGGTTCACGCGCTACGATTTCTGCCAGGCGATGGATGCGATGTCGCTCTACGCGGCGCGCGGCTTCGCGGCCCGTGGCATTCCGGTGTTGCTTGACGTCAACGAGATTCCCGATCCGTTTGAGCGCCAGGGTCGGCATTTCGTCGCCGCACCGGCAGCGGCGAAGCGCCATCTCGCCCGCGCCTTCGCCCGCGACATCGGTGCCGCGACCCGGATCATCGCCACCAGCCAGTCGATGGCGGATACCGTTGCCGAGCGGTTCCACCGCGACGCGATCGCGATCCGCAACGCGCGGCAGCCATTCGAAGGCACACCGTCGCCGCAAATCCGGATCGACGCGGCCGCGGGACCGGCGGCGCGCATCCTCGTCTATCCCTGCACCGCGGCGCCCCATCTTGGCGTTGAGACGGCGATCGCGCTGCTGGCGCGGCTTCCCGACCGGTACCTGCTGGTGTTCGTCGGCCGGTTCGACAGCCCGGCCTATCGCGAGATCATCTTGCGCCGTGTCCGCGAGGGCGGGCTTGAACGGCGCGTCATACTGAAGGACGAGCTCGCCGATAGTGCCTATCTCGGCTATATCGCCGGGGCCGATCTGGGCCTCGTGCCGCTGTCGTTCCGCAATCGCAACCAGCGCGTCGTGCTGCCGTGGCGCGTCATCGATCTTGCGGCCGCCGGCGTGCCGATCGTGGCGAGTCCGTCCGACGAGATTCGCCGCGTGGCCCAGCGCCACGACATCGGCGAGATCGCGGCGAGCGATGGCGTCGATGATCTGTTGGCCGCGGTGGGTCGCCTCGAAACCGCGGCGCCACAGCGGCATGCGAGGATCCGGCGCGATCTCAACGCGATGGCGCGGCGTTTCGCCCCGCTGCGGCAAGGCGCGCGGTATCGCGCACGGGTCGCGGCGCTTGCCCGGCCGCGGATCGGGCGGGCCGCCTTCGTCGTCAACCTCGCGCTGCGCCACAACCGCCGGCTCGTCGGCTTCATCGACGAGCTGTGCGAGATGGGCTGGCGTGTCGATCTCTATTGCGTGCGTGCGCCCGCGGCGCCGCAATTCCGCTGGCCGGCGCAAGTGCGGTTCATCGCCTGTTCCGACCGGCCGGCGCCGCGCCGCCTCATCGAGGCCTGGCGCCGCCTGCGCCGTGCGGCGTTGTGGCGCCGCGCCATGGCGCCGCTCCGCGTTCCCCGGGATGTCGCCATCGGCGTCTGGTTCGGCCACAGACAGTTGCGCCGCGCGGCGCAACTGGCCGTCGCCGTCCGCCGCGCCCGGCACCGCCGCGGTCCCTGGGACATCGTCATCGCAACCGACCTCTTTGCGCTGCCGGCCGGGCTCGCCGCCGGGTGCGCGCGCTCGTTCCTGGTTTACGACGCCACCGAGATTCCGGATCTGCGACAGCGGACTTCGCCCTATCTGCGCCTCATTCCGGCGCCGTTGCGGGCGCCTTTCCGCCTCGTCGAGCGCGCCTATGTCGCCCGCGCGGGCCTCGTCACCGCGACGAGCCATGGGCTGGCGCGGCACTTGCGCCGGCGCTATCGCAAATTGCCCGTGCGTCCCGTGATCGGCATTCCAAATGGCGGCGGGCCGGTCGATGCCGGAACCGGGACGCCGGGGGCGCTTGGCTTGCGCCGGCGCCTCGGCCTGCCGCAGAGCGATATCGTCATCGTCAGCCCCTGCGGCATCTCGGCCGAGACCGGCGCGCTGGTCGCGGTGCGGATGCTGCGCTTCCTGCCGGCCGACCATGTGCTGGTGTTCATCGGCCGGTTCTCGAACCGGAGGGCCGAAGCCGCGCTCAAGGCGCTGCTGCGGCGCCAGGGTCTCTCGCACCGCTGCTTCTTCCTGGGCGAGGCCCCGTACGGCGCCTATCTTCGCGATCTCTCCCAATGCGATATCGGGCTGGTGCTGTTCGATCCCGTGATCGCCAATCTGCGCCTCGCCGCGCCGAACCGGTTCTTCGATCTCGTGGCGGCCGGGGTGCCGATCGTCGCGACCGCGATCGATGACGTGGCGTCGATCCTGCGCCGCACCGGCACCGGCCTCGTCGTGGCAGAGCGCCGACCCGCCATCGTCGCGCGCGCCATTCTGGAGCTGCGTGGCCGCTTCGGCATTGGGCAAGGCGGCGCGCTCGATCCGCACGTCGCGGCACGGCTTCGGCGCCTCGCCGGGGTCAACCAGGCCGATCGGCAGCGCGCGCGATTCCTCACGGCCCTTGAAGCGGCGACGGGGCCCGTTGGCGGCAAGCGCGTGGCGCTCGTTACGATGCGCAACGGCGCTAGCAACCGGCGCTTTCTCGGTCTTGGCACGGCCCTTGCGTCGGCGGGCGCGACGCTCGACGCCTTCGACACCACGATCGGCGCGCCGGACGCCGCGCCGCCGGCGCCGCCCTGGCTCACGACCGTCCGCTTGCGGTGAGGCGCGGGACGCGCTTGGCATCGACGCAAAGCCTGGGCTAAGTTTCGCCGATGATCATCGATGACATCGCACGGAACGCGGCGGAGCTGGCGAGCTGGCGGCGCGACATCCACGCCCATCCCGAGCTCGGTTATCAGGAGGAGCGCACGTCGCGGCTTGTCGCCGAGCGGCTTGAGGCCTTCGGTTGCGAGGTGCATCGCGGTCTCGGCAAGACCGGCGTTGTGGGGCGGCTCTCGCGCGGCACCTCGGGCCGCACGGTGGGCCTGCGCGCCGACATGGATGCCCTGCCGATCACCGAGGCCAATAGCTTTCCCCATCGCTCGCAGCATCAAGGCCGGATGCACGCCTGCGGTCATGACGGCCACACCACGATGCTCCTCGGCGCGGCGCGGCACCTTGCCGCGCATGGCGTCTTCGACGGCACCGTGAATTTCATCTTCCAGCCGGCCGAGGAAGGCGGCGCCGGCGCCGACGCCATGATCAAGGACGGCCTGTTTGAGCGCTTTCCCTGCGATGCCGTGTTCGGGATGCACAACATGCCGGGTCTTGCCGTGGGCGCGTTCTCGACCCGGCCCGGCCCAACCATGGCGGGGGTTGCGATTTTCGAGATCCTGATCGAGGGGCTTGGCGGCCACGGCGCGATGCCGGAATCCGCGATCGACCCGGTCGTTGTCGCCAGCCAGATCACGCTCGCGTTGCAGACGATCGTGTCGCGGAACATCCGCCCGTTCGATCCCGCGGTGTTGAGCGTGACGCGAATTGAGGCCGGCGAGGCCGACAATGTGATTCCGCCGCGGGCGCGGCTGCGGGGCACCGCCCGCGCCTTTACCGAGGCGACGATGAGCCTGATCGGCGAGCGGATGGCACGCCTTGCAGACAACATCGCCGCCGGATTCGGCGCGACCGCCAAGATCGATTTCCGCGTTACCTATCCGCCGCTTATCAATCACCCCGAGGAGACCCGGTTCGCCGCCGATGTCGCGGCGGCCCTGGTCGGCGAGGCGAATGTCCGCCGCGATGGCGTGCAGCTCATGGCCGGTGAGGATTTCTCCTTTATGCTCAATGCGCGCCCCGGCGCTTTCATTTATATCGGCAACGGCGAGGGCGAGGGGAGCTGCGAGGTGCACAACCCGCATTACGATTTCAACGACGCCGTGCTGCCCCTGGGCGCCAGCCTGTGGACGCGGCTGGTCGAGACCCGGCTTGTCAAGGGCTGAGGCGGCGGTGGCGGCTTTCGATTTTCTCATCATTGGCGGCGGCATCGGCGGGCTCGCGGCCGCGCTGGCGCTGGCGCAGGCCGGGCGCCGGGTCCATGTCGTCGAGAAATCGGACGCGTTCGGCGAGATCGGTGCCGGCTTGCAGCTTGCCCCCAACGCGTCCGACGCGCTCGACCGGCTCGGCGTTCTCGGCGAGATCCGAAAATACGCGGTATTGCCGCGCCGCCTCGTCTGGGGCGACGCGCTTTCGGGCGAAATCATCACCGCGGTCGATCTCGGCGATCCCTTCCGGAAGCGCTATGGCTACCCCTATCTCGTAATGCACCGCTCCGACCTGCTCGATGTGTTGCTTGCGGCGTGCCGCGCCGATGACCACATCACCCTTGAGACCGGGCGCGCGGCGGTGGCGATCGAGGCGCTGGCGGCGGGCGCGCGGGTCCGTTTCGCCGACGGCACCGCCGGGGATTGCGCGGCGCTTGTCGGCGCCGACGGCCTCAAGTCGCTGGCGCGCGAATTCGTCGCCGATGACGGGCCGCCGCGGGAGTTTCCCTTCGTTGCCTATCGCGGCGCCATTCCAATCGGCGAGGTGTCGGAGCATGCCGGGCTCGACAATGTCATCATGTGGTGCGGGCACGATCTCCATTTCGTCCAATACCCGATCCGGCGCGGCGAGCTGTTCAACCAGGTCGCAGTGTTCAAATCGCCGAGCTTTCCGGCCGCCGATTGGGGCAATCCGGCGGAACTCGACGCGCATTACACGCAATGCTGCGATTATGTGCGCAAATCATTGGAGAAGATTCACCGCGACCGGCGCTGGGCGATGGTGGACCGGCGGCCGATTGCCCGCTGGGCCAGGGGCCGGGTCGTGTTGATCGGCGATGCCGCCCATCCGATGCTGCAATATATCGCGCAAGGCGCCTGCCAGGCGATCGAGGATACCGTCGCGCTTGGCGCCGCCGTTGCGGCCGAGCGCGACATCGCCGCGTCGTTCAAGGCGTTTGAGGCGGCGCGCTGCCTGCGCACCGCGCGCGTTCAGATCTCGTCCGAATTCATGGGCCATATCTTCCACACCGAAGGTGTCGGCCGCACCCTGCGCAATCATTTCTTTGCCGCCCGCGCGGCGGATGATTATCGCGATCTCGACTGGCTCTATGGCCATCGTGCCTGAAGGAACCGAACGATGTTGACTCCTGACAAGAATCGGCTGCTGTCCGAGGTCGGGCCCGGCACCAAGATGGGCGATCTCCTGCGGCGCTATTGGATGCCGATCGCCGGCGTCTCGGAATTCGACGGCGAGACCCGCGTCAAGCCGGTGCGGCTTTTGGGCGAGGACCTCGTGCTCTATCGGGACTTCACCGGCACTTTCGGCCTGCTTGATCGCCATTGCTGTCATCGCCGCGTCGATCTTTCCTATGGCTTTGTCGAGGATTGCGGCCTGCGCTGCAATTACCATGGCTGGCTCTATGACGAGGCCGGAAGCTGCCTCGCCCAGCCCTATGAGGACATGGCCAATGCGGGCGCCAACATGAAGGCGCGCATCCACATCAAATCCTATCCGGTGCGCCAGCATGCCGGCCTCGTCTGGGCCTATCTCGGGCCCGAGCCGGCGCCGCTCCTCCCCAATTGGGAGCCGTTCACCTGGCAGAACGGCTTCGTCCAGATCGTGATCTCGGAGGTTCCCTGCAACTGGTTCCAGTGCCAGGAGAATTCGATCGATCCCGTCCATTTCGAATGGATGCACGCCAATTGGTCGACGCGCCTCACGGGCGAGACCGGACCCTACGCGCCGCGCCACACCAAGGTCGATTTCGACGAGTTCGATTATGGCTTCGTCTATCGCCGGGTGCGCGAGGATACCAGCGAGGATGACGAATTGTGGCGCGTCGGGCGGGTGTGCCTGTGGCCCAACGCGCTCTTCACCGGCAATCATTTCGAATGGCGGGTGCCGATCGACGACGACAACACGCTGTCGATCGGCTGGTTCTACAATCGCGTGCCGAAAGATCGCGAGCCTTACGTCCAGAACCGGATTCCGACCTGGCATTCGCCGATCAAGGACGAGACGACCGGACGCTGGATTTCGAGCCATGTCATGAACCAGGATTTCATCGCCTGGGTCGGCCAGGGCACGGTGGCGGACCGCGGCAAGGAGAATCTGGCCGCGAGCGACAAGGGCATCGCCCTGATCCGCCGCCGCTTCTTCGCGGACCTCGAAGGCCTCGCCGCCGGCCGCGACCCGAAGGCCGTGATCCGCGATGAAAGTCTCAAGGATTGCGTGCCCCTGCCGATCATGGGCCGGGAGATTCTGACGGCCGGCCTCAGCCGCGAGCAAGTCTCCTCGACGCCCGAGGGCCGATTCCTCATGCGGCCGTTCCCGTTCCTGGTCGGCCAGCCGGCGGAGGTCAAACGCGCCTTCGAAGACGCGATGGGCATGGCAATCACGGGATAGTGCCCCACCTGTCACCATTCTTTCGTCGTCATGGCCCGCGAAGGCGGGCCATCCACGAATTTAGCTGTTTCATTTCTGATTCAGCCGGAATCCGTGAATTTGGGTGACTAAGAGGCTTGACATCCATTGTGTCACCTTGTAACAAGTGAGCGCGATGGATGGAGATTTCAATGATGCCTGTGATCCGAGTTTCTGATGAGACGTGGAAGAGGCTAAAGATGTTTGCAAAGCCGTTAGAGGACACGGCGGATGACGTCGTGAAGCGAGCTCTGGATGCTCTTGAGGCAAGGCAGGCTCCTTCAGACTCCATTTCAAAGTCGCTTGATCGTTTGGTCGCGCGCGGGAAAAGTCGCGCGGGCGAAAAACTGCCGCAAAAAGAGTTCCGAATACCGCTAATTGAAACGGTCTTTGAGCTTGGCGGCCGGGCAGATGTAAGAAACGTGCGCGAGGTTATGGAACGCAAGATGGCTGTGCGTCTTAGGGCCGGTGATTACCAACTCGTGTCATCGGGCGATCCGCGTTGGTGGAACGCAATCTGCTGGGAGCGAGCAGATTTGGTTCGCGAGGGTTTCTTCAAGGACAGTTCTGAACGCGGAATTTGGGAATTGTCGGTCAGGGGCGCGGCGTTTTTCGACGCCATAAAATACGTCGCATCTTCAGATTTCTCGCAATTCTTGGATGAGCAGTTGCTGTCCTTTCGTAAAGGTCAACCGATCCCGTCCCACCAGCTTCGGCGCGCACTCGTAGAACGCTGGGATATTGAACGGAAGTTCCCAACCTAAGCTAACCCCTCACCCAGCTCCGGCTAAGCTCGGCGTTGCCTCGCTAAGCCTTCGCAACCCTCTCCCGCAAGGGGAGATGGAAATTTTTGATTTGCCCGCGGGCATTGGTGGCGGCGGCGCGGCGGACCATCCGCCGCCGCGCCTCCTGCCCGCGCTAATCGTTCATCGGCAACAGCACCCAGCGCTTGCCGTCGAACCGCATGTTCCGCATCACGCCATATTCCTCATAATCGGTCGGCGAGGTGTTGAGCGCGATGCCCGGCAACGCGCCGGGCGGATGGAAATTATGGAGATGCGTGAACACGTACATGATGTGCTGGCGTGAGAAATTGCCTTTGCACATTTTCAGGATATCGACCAGCGCCGCACCCAACTGCCAACCGGCATAGATGTAGCCGTTCCGGATGTCGGGTTGCGGATAGTCCTTCTTCATCCAGGCGATATAGCCCTTCATCTCGGGATCGTTGGCCCATTGCGGGTCCTGCGGGTCCTTGGCGTTGTTGTGGCTGATCGTGCCCTTGAAGAGCTTGAAGCCGGTGAGGCGCGGGGTCGCGGCCACCGGCGCGCCGGTATAGGTGATGAAGCGCAAGGGGTGCCAGCCGATCTCGTTCGCCTTGCGCATGCCCTCCGCCATCAACTTCGGAATGCCGGCGAGATAGAGCACGTCGGCGCCGCTGGCCTGAAGCGACACGATCTGCGAATCGACGGTCGGATCGGTCGGCTCGAACGTCTCCACCTTGACCAGCAGTTTGGAGCGATGCGCCTTGGCGAGCGCCTTTTGCAGGCCGACGAAATGGTCATGGCCGAAATCGTCGTTCTGATAGAGCACGGCGATCTTGGCGTGGGGCTTATGCTTCAAGAGATACTGCGCGACCATACGGCCATCGAGCTCATAACTCGGGATGCCGCTCATCGACCAGGGATATTGCTTCGGGTCGTTCCAGATGCTGGCGCCGGAAAGGATGCTGAGCTGCGGGACGTGCTTCGAATTGAGATATTTGCGCACGGACATGTCGGTTGCCGTGCCGACGGAGCCGTACATGAAGGCGACATGGTCCTCCTCGACCAGGCGGCGGGTCTGCTCCACGGTCTTTGGCGGCGAATAGCCGTCGTCGCGGCTCAAGAAAATGATCTTATGGCCGTCGACGCCGCCGTGCCGGTTGACGGTGTTGAAATAGGCCGTCATGGCGCGGCCGATCGTGCCGTAGGGTGCTGCCGGGCCGCTATAGGGCACGGTGTTGCCGACCTTGATCGAGGTGGCGGTCACACCGGTCATATCCTCGGCGAGGGCGGAATGGCCCGCCGCGAGCATGAGGGATAGTGCCGCAGCCGCGGCAATCATCTTCATCATTGTTTCCTCCCAATGTTCCGCGACGTCGTTACCTGCGTCGCAATGTCGCAGTTTCGGCGTTCGGCGGCCGATTGTCCATCCCCCAGAAACAGAGGCGCGCGCGGCCGGGTCGCCGGGCGGTCGTAGCGGCTAGGGCTGGCGTTCGTAGATGTAGAAGTCGCTCGGGCTCTCGGGCTTCAAGGGATTCGGCTTCATTTCGGCGAGGCGCCAATCCGAAAGGTTCGCATCGATGAAATCGGTGAAGCGGCGATGGCGGACATAGGGCGCGGTGTCGGCGCGCTCCTCGTTCGAGGAATAGATGATGACGTGACGCCGTGCCGCCGCGAACAGGCGGCGCAAATAGGCCGCGAACACCGGATCCTCGACGAGGTGATAGAGGACGTCGAGCGACAAGGCGAGATCGGCCGTAATTTCCGGCGCGCGCTCGTCGAGCAGATGGAATTCCTTGGTCTTGTCGTGCCGGAACCGGCGGCGCAGCGCCGCGATCGCTTGCGGCGAGACATCGAAGCCGACATAGCGCGGCAGCCGCAGTAACGCCAATTGATTGCCGTCGCCGGCGCCGAAATCGACCACCGATCGGATGTCGTGATCGGCGATGAAGCGATTGATGATGTCGGCCTTGTACTGGGCGAGCGCGCCATAGGAGCCGCCACCCGAATGGCCGCCGCCTTGATAGCGCCGGTCCCAATACTGCGCCGAGCCGGGAAACGGTCCCGCCCTGGCGCGCCGCGCCGCGGGCGATATCAGGCTGCGCCATTTGCGAAGAAGCCGCCGAAGTCGCGGCCGTGATGGCGCCGCTGTCATCGTCATCCTTGTCCGATCTCGATCGCGAATATCGCCTTTGCCTCGCCTCATGCCGACGGTTTACCCCCGGTGCGGCGGACGGATTGTTCGGACTTGTCGCGGTCGGCGCAAGCAAAATTCCAAGGGTTCGCGGAATGAGGATAGTTCATTGATAAGACAGAACAATTTCAATGAATGAGGGGCTGTTGTGGGTCGGCCGTGCCGCGGCGGGGGATCGCGTGGCGTGCCCCTATGTGGAAATCATGTGGGTGGAATCGCGTCTTTGGTGGATAAGTCGCGGGCAAATGTGGAGAAGTCTGTGGAAGGCGCAAATCGCGCTGTCGCGGCGGATCGGCCCGGGCTAGCGTCTGTTTGCTGTAAAGGACTGATCTTGCTGGCGTGGCCCGCGAGCTGACGCGGGGGTCATTAACGTCACGCCGCAGAGAGAGAGGGCGTCCGTTTGCCTCCCCGGGCGCCCTCTTATCCTGCCATATTGCAACAATAAAGAGATGATGTTCGCGTTGAACAACAATGTTGCGTGAAAACGCACATTGATAATGCGAATTAATATCGTTCTTGCCTGTTTCACGGGAAACACTCGATTCCCGGCGGCGCGGGCGCTAGATTGGCGTCATGGATCGGTTCGATGTGATCGTGATCGGCGGTGGTCATGCCGGGTGCGAGGCGGCGGCTGCGGCCGCGCGGCTCGGCGCGCGCACGCTACTCCTGACCCACAAGATCGAAACCATCGGCGAGATGTCCTGCAATCCGGCGATCGGCGGTCTCGCCAAAGGCCATCTGGTGCGGGAGATCGACGCCCTCGATGGGCTTATGGGGCGCGCCATCGACCGTGCCGGCATCCAGTTCCGAATCCTCAACCGCAGCAAGGGACCGGCGGTGCGCGGGCCGCGCGCCCAGGCCGACCGCAAACTCTATCGCCAGGCGATGCAGGCGTTGCTGGCGGAGGAGGCGCACCTCACCGTTCGCGCAGCGGCGGCGGAAGATGTGGCGCTGGACACGACCGGCCGGGTCGCCGGCGTGATCACCGCCGATGGCGCGACCATCCCGGCCGGCACGGTGGTGCTGACCACCGGCACCTTCTTGCGTGGCGTCATTCATTGCGGCGAGGAGCAGATTCCGGCGGGCCGGGTCGGCGAGGCGGCGTCCTATGGTCTGTCGGCGACCCTGGCACGCGCCGGCTTCGCCCTTGGCCGGCTCAAGACCGGGACGCCGCCGCGGCTCGACGGCCGCACCATCGACTGGGCCGGGCTCGAAATCCAGGCCGGAGACGATCCGCCGGTGCCGTTTTCGTTTATGACGGCCGACATCACCACGCCGCAACGGCCCTGTCACATCACCGCGACGACGCCAGCCGCGCATGATCTGATCCGCGCTAATCTCCATCGCGCCCCCATCTATTCCGGGCAGATTCACGGCACCGGCCCGCGTTATTGCCCCTCGATCGAGGATAAGGTGGTGCGGTTCGCCGACCGGCCGCGGCATCAGATTTTCCTCGAGCCGGAAGGCCTCGACGACGACACGGTTTATCCCAACGGCATTTCGACCTCCCTCCCGCGGGAGATTCAGGCCGCGCTGCTGCGCCACATTCCAGGCCTCGAGCGGGCGAAGATGATCCGGCCGGGCTATGCCATCGAATATGATTACATCGACCCGCGTGAGTTGCGGCCGACGCTGGAGACGAGGCGGGTGCCGGGCCTGTTTCTGGCGGGCCAGATCAACGGCACCACTGGCTATGAGGAGGCCGCGGGGCAGGGGCTGATGGCCGGGCTCAATGCGGCCCTTTTGGTCGGCGGCGGCGGCGAATTCACCCTCGACCGCGCCAGCGCCTATATTGGGGTGCTGATCGACGATCTGGTGACGCGCGGCACCGCCGAGCCCTATCGCATGTTCACCTCGCGCGCCGAATATCGGCTGGTGCTCCGCGCCGATAATGCCGACCAGCGCCTCACCCCGCGCGGGGTGAGGCTGGGCTGTGTCGGCGGCGACCGT
Organism: Allostellaceae bacterium; assembly: GCA_050729815.1. Taxonomy (GTDB): domain Bacteria; phylum Pseudomonadota; class Alphaproteobacteria; order ATCC43930; family CGMCC-115725; genus JAATGI01. The sequence continues at coordinate 2,458 of JBOHLV010000084.1, read as the reverse complement.
GCGTCGGCCTTTGGCGACAAACTGGCGACGCTCGACCGGGCGCGGAGGATGGCGCGGGAATTGCGGCTCAGTCCAACGGCGCTCCGGGCCCATGGGCTTGCCGTCAATGAGGATGGCGTCCTGCGCTCGGCGGCGGATTTGCTCGCCAACCCGACGATCGACTGGGCGCGGCTCACTGCCATCTGGCCCGAACTTCGGACAATCCCGCCGGCGATCGCCGAGCAGATCGAGATCGATGCCCGCTATGCCGGCTATTTGGAGCGGCAGGAGGTCGAGATTCGCGCCTTCCGCCGCGATGAGGCGCTGACTTTGCCGCGCGACCTCGATTACGGCGCGGTCGGGTCATTGAGCCATGAGGTTCGCACCAAGCTTCAGGCCGCGCGACCGGAGACGTTGGGGGCGGCGGCGCGGATTTCCGGGGTGACACCGGCGGCGCTGGCGGCGCTGTTGCGCTTTGTCAAGCGGCGACCCGTGGAGACGGCGGCGGCGTGACGCTTACCGCCGAGGGGTTCGCACACCGCACCGGCGTTTCACGTGAAACATTAACGCGGCTCGAGGCCTATGTCCGCCTGCTGACGGCCTGGAACCAGCGCATCAATCTGGTCGGGCGCACGACAATCGACGATGTCTGGTGGCGCCACATTCTCGATTCGGCGCAACTCCTGCCGCATCTGCCGGCCGCCGCCCGCCGCGCCGTCGATCTCGGCAGCGGCGCTGGCCTTCCCGGCCTCGTCCTCGCGATTCTCGGCGTGCCGGAAGTCCATCTCATCGAAAGCGATCGGCGCAAGGCGGTGTTCCTGGCCGAGGCGATCCGTATCACCGCCGCGCCCGCGATCCTTCATGCCGAGCGCATCGAGCGAGTCGCCGCATTTCCGGTCGAGGTGGTGACGGCGCGGGCCTGCGCGCCGCTCCCCGTGCTGCTCGATCTCGCGTGGCCGTTCCTCGGTTCCGGTACGATTTGCCTGTTACCAAAGGGTGTCTCGGTCGCGGCGGAATTGACCGCGGCCCGCAAAGAATGGAACATGGAGGTCACGATGCTGTCGAGCGTCACCGACCCCCAAGGCACGATCTTAAGAGTGGAGGGTGTTTCCCGTGTCGAGCGTCCCTGACGCCGCGTCCCTGCCGACGCCCGATTTCCATCGCCCGCACCCGCCCGCGGCACGGATCATCGCCATCGCCAATCAGAAGGGTGGGGTTGGCAAGACCACCACCGCCGTCAACCTCGCCACCGCGCTCGCCGCCGCGGAAAAGCGGGTGTTGCTGATCGATCTCGACCCGCAAGGCAACGCCTCGACCGGGCTGGGCATTCCCCGCAACGATCGCGGCCGGTCGAGCTATCAGATCCTGCTCGGCCTTGCCGGCCTCAGGGAATGCGTGCGCGATACCATGGTTCCGCATCTTTCCATCGTCTCTTCCGCGCCCGATCTTTCCGGCGCCGAGATCGAGCTGGTGACGCTCGACCGGCGCGAATTTCGCTTGAAGGACACGTTAACCGGCCATCTTGCCGGCTATCAATTCGTGCTGATCGATTGCCCGCCATCGCTCGGCCTCATCACCCTGAACGCCCTGGTCGCCGCCGACGCGCTGCTGGTGCCGGTGCAGTGCGAATTCTATGCGCTGGAGGGCCTCTCGGCACTGACCCGCATTGTCGAGCGGGTGAAGCGTCAGCTCAATCCGACGCTCACAATACAAGGTCTGGTGTTAACCATGGCCGATCGCCGCAACAACTTGAGCCAAGCCGTCGATCGCGATGTCCGCGAGCATTTCGGCGACCGCGTCTACGACACCGTCATTCCGCGCAATGTCCGGCTTTCCGAGGCGCCATCCTATGGCAAGCCGGCGCTGCTTTATGATTTTCATTCGGCCGGTGCTCAGGCCTATGTCCATCTCGCGCGGGAATTGTTGGCGCGCGAGCGGCGGGCCGAACCGGCGGCAATATCGTGAGCGAGGACAATCGCTCCGGTCGCCTCGGGCGCGGCCTGTCGGCGCTTCTGGGTGAGGATCGGCCGCCCGAGTTCGAGGCCGGTGCGGGCGTCGCTGGCACCGCCGCCGTGCGCCAGGTGCCGGTCGAACGCCTCCATCGTGGCCGGTTTCAGCCGCGGCGGAATTTCGATCCCGAGCAGATCGCGCAGCTCGCAGAGTCGATCCGCGTGCAAGGCGTGCTTCAGCCATTGCTGGTGCGGCCCCATCCGGAGCTTCCAGGCGAGTTCGAAATTCTGGCGGGTGAGCGGCGCTGGCGCGCGGCGCAGGCGGCACAGCTTACCGAACTGCCGGTCCTGGTGCGCGAGATCGGCCACCGCGAGGCACTCGAAATCGCGCTCGTCGAGAATATCCAACGCCAGGATTTGAACTCGATCGAGGAAGCGCGCGGTTATCAGCGCCTCCTCGCCGAGTTCGGCCATACCCAGGAGGAGATCGCCCGCGTCACTGGCAAGAGCCGGCCGCATATCGCCAACAC
>JBOHLV010000083.1:0-11369 GCA_050729815.1 Allostellaceae bacterium | reverse complement strand
ACTCGCTAAGTCCGGTGGCACCGTTCCGCATCGTCAATATCGGCGGCGGCACGCCGGTCGGGCTCCTCGATTTCATCGCCGAGATCGAGGCCGCGCTTGGCATCAAGGCGAAGCGCAACCTCCTCCCAATGCAGAAAGGCGACGTGCCGGAAACCACGGCCTCGCCCGCGCTGCTCGAAGCCTTGACCCATTATCGCCCGGCGACGCCGGTGAAACGCGGCATCGCCGAATTCATCGCCTGGTATCGCGACTATTACGGCACCTGATCCCGCCGGATCACGCCGGCGACAGGATATGGATGACGCGGTCGGCGAGGAGGTCCCGCGTCTTCGCGCCATAGGCGGCCATGTGGGGCGAGGCGGCATGTGCCTTCAGCGCCTCCGGGCTCGCCCATTTCTCGATCACGACGAAGCTGTCGGCGCCGAACGGGGTCTGCAATCGGCCGAAGCCATCGGCATCGATCGCCGCGCCATATTCGATACAGCCGGCCTCGGCCCGCACCGCCGGGACATTGGCATTGAACGCCGCCAGCACGGCATCGCGCTGACCCGGCTTGGCGGTAATGACGGCAACTACATGGATCATGCCTCTTCCTCCCTTCGAATGGTTCGCTATGCCGTGGGACGCGCGGGAATGTTGAGCCCACGTTCGACCGCGGGGCGGGCGAGGCCGCGTTCAAGCCAGCCGGGCACATACTTCAACCCGTCGAACTCGACCAACTCCCCAGCGCCGTAGAAGCCGACGAGGGCGCGCACCCAGCCGAACTGCGCAATGTCGGCGATGCTGTAATCATCGCCCATGACCCATTGCCGGCCCTCGAGCCGGGTGTCGAGTACCTTCAGGACACGCTTCGTCTCATCGATAAAACGTTGCAGCGGGCGCTTATCCTCGATGTCCTTGCCGGCGAACTTATAGAAATAGCCGATCTGGCCGATGATCGGCCCAACCCCCGCCATCTGGAAGAACACCCATTCCATCGTTTCATAGCGCCGCGCCGGGTCGGTCGGCATCAGCTTCCCGGTCTTGTCGGCGAGATAGATCAGGATCGCGCCCGATTCGAAGAGGCCGAACGGCTTGCCGCCCGGCCCGTCGGGATCGACAATCGCCGGGATCTTGGCGTTGGGGTTGAGGGCAAGAAAGGCGGGGTCGCGCGTCTCGTTCTTCATGATGTTGACGGCGTGCGCTTCGTAGGACAGCCCCAGCTCTTCGAGGGCGATCGACACCTTGACGCCGTTCGGGGTCGGAAAGGAATAAAGCTGCAACCGGTCGGGATGCGTGGCCGGCCAACGCCGGGAAACCGGAAAAGCGGACAAATCGGACATTCGGAATAACCCTCTCTTGCTTCGCGCCGCCATGGAGTAGCAATTCCGGCGCCGCCGCGCCAGCCCGCCGCCGAGACCTGGCGTCAGAAAAAGGCGGCCGGCCAAAGCACGGTATTACGATTTCGGTTTCCAGACGGTTGCGCGCGCCTTGGTCACCTTGAGGAGACCCACATCGCCGGGCCAGTCCTTGACGGCGGGCGCGGCGGCACCGCTTTCAACGCCCTTCTTCATGTCGACGCAAGCGCTTCGCCACCGGATATCGGAATAGTGGATGCAGGTGTCCAGAACCTGCTTCGCGTCTCCAATGTCGCTGCGGTGCCAGTCGTCCAGCGCCAGCAATTGCTCGGCCGCGCCACCCAGGACCGCATCGTTATTGACCAGCACAAAAATCTGGTCGGCGCGGGGGCGCCCCAGCGCCGCCAGCGTCACGCCCTTCCACAACAGGGCAACAGGATCGTTCGGATTCTGGTGCAGCGCCGCCCGAAAGTCGTGAGAGGCGCTGGCGTAGCGGCCCGCCATGAACATCCGCATGCCGTTTTGAATGTTCGTTCGGGTGGACGCCGCGGATTGCTGAGCGCTCGCATTGGGGCCAACAGGCGCTGCGATCGCCAATGCGATCGCCGCGATGAGCAACGGACGCTTCATGGCAGCATTCCCTCTCATGTCCGTGGTCTTATCGATTCGCAAGGGTTTGAGTCGCCTTGACGAGCCCGACATCGGCCGGCCAATCCTTGATGGGCGGGGCCGAGGCGCCGCGTTCGACCCCGCTTTCCATATCCGCGCATCTTGCCGCAATGGCGCGATTGGAATGGTGGATGCACGATTCAAGATGCGTCTTGGCGTTCGCGCTGCCGCCCCGACGCCAGTCGTCGAGCGCCAGCAATTCCTGCGCGGCGGGATAGCTGTCCAGTTCCGAGAATCTATTGTCGGCCCAGATATTCCCCGATTTGACTTGCACGATGCCTTGCCAAAATCCGGCCAACGGATCGTTCGGATTCCTGGCCAGCACCGATTTGAACGATTGATACGCACCGGCATAGTTGCCTTGCAGGAAGAGGTGCATGCCGCGCTCGATCGGTCTCATCGGTGCCGTTCGCCGGGCAATCGCGATCTCTTGCGCCGACACCGGGCCCGGCGGCATTTGATTGGCGATCTGCGCGGCGGTCGAATCGCTCATGCCGCAATTCCAATCATCGAAGGAATTGCGGTAACAGATGCCGGATGCGTGATGATTGTGAAAGAGGCCGCATTTGTGCGCGCCGAGGGTAATGCCGTCCGCGCCGCCCAATGCCTCGCATACATATTTGTCGAAACTGCCGCGGATTGCATAAATCGGACTGCGCGAGTCAGCGTCGGTCACATACGAATGGCGAACCTGGTCCCGCGACAACGCCTGGCCGACCTCGACGCGGACGTTCGTGACCAGGGTCAGGGAACCTCCCGACGCCGCGTCATGTTCGCAGATGAAATATTGCCTGGCGAGGTCCGGTGTGATCGGGCCGGTCCTGGGCATCGTCTTGGAACGGCAGACGTAGGGAGGCTCAGACCCGAATTTGACGCCGATGGCGGGCCGCGGCACCAGAACATTGGTCCCGGTCGCGGCCGCTGGCTGTGGTTGCGGCGTCGGCTGCAGGCGGGCTTGCGCGACGGCCGCGGGCGCCGGGCGAGGCGCCGGTGTGGCGGTGTTGGTCGCGACCAGCTCGCCGATCCGGCACAGCGTCGCGCATTGCCTTGTAGACATCGCCACCATCAAATGTTCGAGGTCTTTCATCGCGGTCGAACCGGCCTTCCCGATGGCCCTGGCCGCGGTCCCGATGATCGCCATACGCTCGGCAGGCGTGATCTGAACCGCGAGCCGCGACGCATATTGCGACAGCGCCGCCGCGATGACCCTCTTGTTATCGGCCGAGAAGCCGTCGTGCGAAAGCGTCCGGATCGCGGTTTCGAATAGCGTAGTGACGCCCTTCATTCCCAGACTGAATGGTTTCAGATGCTGCTTTTGGTGGACGGTGAGGTGTGCCAGATCGACCGATTTGAGCCCCTCGGAAGCGGATTCAAACAACGCGGGCGAGGCCGCGAGAAGGAATGCCTGGGCGCGCGATATCTCCGCCCCGTAATATTTGTCCCCGTGCGCCGCCGCTGCGTTTCCGGCCTTACGGGCCGCCTTGATGTACTGGCTCAAGACCCTCCACTGCACTGCCATGATGCTATCGAGCGGCTGATTATCGGCCGCGGTGTAAGGCGGCTGTCCGAGAACGGCCCCGACATCCCAGAGCCGGTGGAGGACGGAAGACGCGGCGGGATCCGAGAGAAGCGGCATATCTGCGGTGGCATGCCGGTGCGCGACCAGCGTCTCGAAGGCCGCGTAGGCTTTGGTTTCCTGGAGCAACCCGTCTTTCGGCACGGCGGCGGCGCCGCGGACTGGACCGAGCAATAGCGTCGCGAGCATCAGCACCGGGACAATGACGCCCCATCCCGTCGCGGCCACGCGCATGACCCGGCCGTGTCGCCCTTCTTCAGTATGAGATCTCATTGCCGTCCCCTTTCCCCCGATCCAGCCATCACACGACAGCAGCCTATTGCCGCTCGCTTCGTGCGCGAGGCCGGGTCTTAGGCTTGTCGCCCACTTCGCGGGGGTTTCGTCTAGGACGTCGTTCTGAATATGGTCATCGCCAATATCGGCGATCGCCCCTAATCCTCACTTTGAGGCATCCCTTTTCCCCCCGGAAAAGGCGGCATCGCCTATCGCCCCTCCGGCGACACGCGAACGCCTCTAGATACCGGCATCGTCTCGCTATGCCATTGGTCCGAACTCTATCGCGCGCTTTCGTGACGATGCAACCCGGAACTGTCTGGTTCTTGAGGTCGGTATGTTGCTTTTCGGATCGACATGGTGTGACGCGGCGCTCGATTCAGGCAAAACCGAGATATTCCTTTGCGGTGTCGCTCATCAGGTCGGGCGACCAGGGCGGCAGCCAGGTCATGTGAACATCGACCGATTGGATGCCGGCGACCGAACCCGCAGCCTCTTCGGCACCTTGCCTCAAGGCATTGGTGGCCGGACAACCCGGGCGCGTCGTTGTCATGCGGATCATCGCCTTACCGCCATCGACGACGATGTCATAGACCAGCCCCAAATCGACGATATTGTAGCCGAGTTCGGGATCGATCACGTCCTTCAGTGCATCGGCGACCGCCATCGTCAGGTCCTCGGTCATGCGACCTCTCCCGCCGCTGCGCCGGGCCGGATGAGATGTCGATAGCCGGTCCGGCCCAATTGCTCGCTCGTCACGGGGATGCCCCGCGCCGCCAGTTCCTGAAACAGGAAAACCGGCTCGCGCTCCGTGAAGACTTCGAGAACCGATCCAGGCGCCATCCCCTCGAGTGCCGCGAGGACGCGGACCATCGGCTCCGGCGGCTCCAGCCCGCGCGTGTCGAGCGTCGCCGAGCCTTTCGTCGTGGTTGCCACCGCCTTGGCGCCGGCCGCCGCCTTAGGCGTGAATAGAACCTCCCAATCGCCGCCACCGATCTCGCGTTCTTCATGATCGAAGCCGCGACCGCCCATCACGGTGAAGAGGGGCACTGGCTTAAACGTGGCGAGGAGGCGTAGCGCCTGGCCCGGCTGGAGTTGGGCCGCGGCCGTCATGATATCGACGAAGGGTTCGCCGCCGGCCTTGAGGGTCGGCCGCACATCGACAAGCATAGGGGTGGAGGCGTCCATGAAATACTCCTGTTCAGGGGGAAAGGCGTGTCGGGTGCGACAGTGCCGGGGCGCGGGAGGCGGTCTTGGTCGCGTTCGCCGACGCGAGGTATCGCAGGTGACGCGAACGCCATAGCTCGCGGGTGATAAAGAGGCTGGCCACCAGGTGGAGAAAGATCGCGGCGCGCCAAAGCGTGATCTGGTCAAACGCGCCGCTGATCGTGCCCGCCGCGACGGCGAGGAAATAGAGGATGAACCACCGGCTGGCGCGACGTTCCTTGACCAGGTCCTGCACCCGCGGAACCGCCATCTTGCCGAGACGCGGCCCGTAGCGTTCGAGCCAGGTCAGAAACGGAATGATCTTATAAAGTTGTCCGAGCGCCAAACCGGACAGCCACCCGAAGAGCAGAAGATAGCAAAGCGGCCCGATCAGCGACTCCCAGCGTCCGGTTACTTCGACGGCGGCAAGACCGACGACGCAAACCGCAAGCGCGACCAGCGCCGTCGCCCCGGCCTTGCTGTTGAGTTCCAGAACGGGTCGCCGGCGGGCGCCGAACATGCGCACCATGTCGACCAGGTAAAGAACGGCCGCGACAATCAGAAGGAACATGCCTCCCTTCCAGATGAAGCCGATGATCGAGACATCGCCGAGGAACGTATCGAGCCACAGGAACGCAAGGCCGGCCGCGGCAAGATAGAGAACCCACGGGCCGATGCCGCTATCGTCCTCCGGCGCCAGCATGAACATCGACAGCAACCGATAGCTCACGCCCACCGCCGTGAGGGTGAACCAACCGACGAGTCCGCTCGCGACATGAAGAGGAAGACCGCGACCCACGAGCGATCCCCAGGGAAAGATCTGCGGCCATGCGAGCGCGAGCGCGAAGCAGAAGCCGAGGCCGACCGTCAGCAGCAAGAAACACAGGCCGGCGGCGACAAAACGACCAGGAAGGGCGAGGGGCCAGCCCGCGACGAGCGCGCGCGCGATCGTGACACCGACGAGCAGCACGCCGGCCACCACCAGGCCGCCGCCCACCGGCAGCGCATGGATATAGATGGCCGGCAAGATCCCCGCCATCGCGAGAAAGCCAACGATCATGCCGGCCAACCCGAGAACGATGGCGATCAGTGACGGCAGGCCGGCGCGCGCCCCGATCACGGTGGTTCCGGTGATGACTGGAACGAATTGGAGCAGCGCCCCGATCATCATCAGGGTAAGCCAGCCGATGGTGATGAGATGAACGCCGATCAGCGTCTGACCGCCGATCAGCGGCGCGACGGGATACGTGACGCCCGCGACCATCAAGAGCTGCGCGGCGAGGAACGCGCTTAGCGCTGTGGCGAAATACACCATCGTCCAACGTGAGAGTCCGACAGGCATCGTTCGCGACCTCGGCTCCGGCAAATTCGGTGTGGATCATCGCACGGCACCGCGCGGCGGTATTTGCTGCCGCGCAAATCCCGCGCTATTTCCGCCCGTCGCAACTGGCGGCGGGCGGGCCGATACCATCGGAATCGACGTCAATCTCAACCGACACGCCGAGGTATCGCAGGATCACGCGAGACCGGCCGGCATCGTCGCCGACCCCTTGCTCGAATGTCTGCCGGATGATACCGCGCCGCCACAGTGCCATGAACCGCTCGGGCGACAGCCCAAGACGCGGCGCCACTTCGGTCGCGTCGAGCGTTACCTCCATCATCGTGTCATGCGGCCAATTGCCGCCCGACCCGGACGCGCCACACCTGAGGGCCTGCCTCGACGTAATCCCAAGAGAACTGTCCCGCCCGCTCCGCTTCGAGCTGATAGTAAAGCGGCCTCGGATCGTGATCGTTTACGAGGACGAACGCGTTGCCGACGACGAGATGATCGCATTGCTCGAAGATGAGCCGATGGCGATCGGCCGGCGGCAACGGCCGCACATCGAGTTCGGGTTGCGAGGCCGTGGCATTCTGGGTCATGGCGAGTCGTTCCTCTGTCTATGTTTCGTCGCGGTCAGTCGATGGAGGAGCCCGTTATATCGCTCCGCTTCACGTGGCATCTCGTGCCGGAGCGAGGACCAGGCCGCCGCGGCGATGGGGCAGGCGCGATCCGTCTCGCCAGCCGCGCCAAGCGCCAAAAGCGCCTGGCGCAAGAGACCATCGAGCGTCGAAAGACGCTCCGCCATCTTTGGTGCCGTCCCCATGACAACATCGTGGCGATGCGCATCCGTCTGCGACACTTGGGTTTGCCTCCTCGTCCGACCCCCCGAATACGCGCCGATCGGCCGGGCGTCATTGCGCGCCCGCAAACTGAAAGACACTTCCCCCTGGCATTGCGGGGCATGGCGCTCCTGCCCATTTGATTCTGGTCTACAAAAGGGGTTCGTCCATGCCGCCACTCGGGACGCGCCGCGCCGTCGGCGCGACGATCGATGCCACGCCAGGTCGCCAACTCGATGGTTCCGCCATTCACCATCTCGAATTTTTTCGGGATCTGGATGCCACCGCGCGCGACGATATCGCACGGAGCGCGCGGCCCGAACGGGTTGCGAGAGGTGAGGCGCTGTTCCTGCAAGGCGAGGCGCCGCGCGGCATCTTCATGGTGCTGAGCGGCGGCTTCAAGGCGACCCAGGTGACGCCGGATGGGCGGCAGGTGGTGATGCGGCTCGCGGGTCCCGGGGGACTTGCGGGGCATGTCTCCGTGTTCACGGAGAAACCCTATCCTGCGACGCCGATCGCAGTTTCGGACAGTCTCGTCCTCGCCTGGACTCCCCCGGTCTTCATCGCGCTGATGCTGCGCTATCCCCGCCTGTCGCTCGCCGTCGTGCGCAACATGGGCCGGAACATCGAGGAAGCCCAAACGCGGCTGCGGGAGGCGTCAACCGAGCGTGTCGAGCGGCGCATTGCCCACGGCGTCCTGCGGCTCGCCCGTCAGGCCGGCGCTCACATCGAGAACGGCGTCGAAATCAATTTCCCGATCACGCGTCAGGACATCGCGCTCATGACCGGCGCGACCCTCCATACGGTGAGCCGGACCCTGAGCGCGTGGGAACAGGAAGGCATCGTCGATGGCGGCCGACAGCATCTCGTGCTTCGCGATCCACGCGCGTTGCTGCGGATCGCCGAAGAGGTGTGAAGCCACTTGACGCGAAGAACATGCATATTACCTCTACGAATTTGAAAGGCGGATCGTCGGACTTTGTGTCGTATGCCGCGAATTTGTCCGGCCGCCGAGGCTAAGGGAGCTATGTGATGGCCGAGCCGATCTATCCTGCGTCCTCTCGCGAACTCGCCGAAAAGCGCCGCGCGCTCGCGCCGGAAACCGAGAAGGCTTTTCAGGCCTTCAGCAAGCAAGTGTTCGCCGATGGCGCGCTGCCCGCGAAAACGAAACAACTGATCGCCGTCGCGGTGGCGCATGTCACCCAATGCCCCTATTGCATCCGCAGCCACACCAAGGCGGCGCTTCGCCATGGTGCGACCCGCGAGGAGTTGATGGAAGCCATTTGGGTTGCCGCCGAGATGCGGGCGGGAGGCGCTTACGCACACACCGCCATCTCGCTGACCGCGATGGATGAGGAGGAACATCGTCACGGCGCGTGATCGTCGCCTGGAGGGTTTCTGGAGGGTCTAATGAGTGAGACAGGAAGCTTGGGCGTTCGCTTGAAGCGCGCTTATGCGCCGCCATCCGCGGAAGATGGCACGCGCGTCCTCGTGGATCGCATCTGGCCGCGCGGCCTGCGCAAATCCGACGCCGCGATCGATCGCTGGATGAAGGAGGTGGCGCCGAGCACCGAGTTGCGAAAGTGGTTCGGCCACGATCCAAAGCGCTGGACCGAATTTCGGCGCCGCTACAAGGCGGAATTGTCGCAAGGCCCGGGCCCTTTGGAGGAACTTCGTTCGATGGCGACGAAGGGCCCACTCACGCTTATATATTCGGCGCATGACGAACAACACAATCAAGCCGTCGTTCTGCGCGAGGCGCTCACGCGCTAATCTTGGATTTTCCGTTGATGGAGGGCTTCACGATGGATAAACGCTGGCCGACGCTCTATATCCCGCATGGCGGCGGCCCGTGCTTTTTCATGCCGGTATCGCCCGGGCTGCCGCCCGATATGTGGGACAGGCTGGCGGCGTACCTCAAAGGCATTGATGCCGCCCTCGGACGCCGGCCAACGGCGGTGCTGGTAATCTCGGGGCATTGGGAGACGCCGCGCCCGACCGTCAACACCGCACGCGATCATACGCTGTTGTTCGATTATTACGGCTTTCCCGACGACACCTATCGCCTCACCTACCCCGCCCATAACGCGCCCGAGACCGTGGCGCGGATTGAGGAATGCCTGACCCGCGCCGGCTATCGGCCCGACGAGGATGCGACCCGCGGCCTCGATCATGGCGTCTTCGTGCCCTTCAAGCTCATCTATCCCGAGGCCGATGTGCCGATGGTGCAATTGTCGCTGCTCGCGAGCCTCGATGCCGCGGCGCATGTGCGCCTCGGCCACGCGCTCGCACCGCTGCGCGATGCGGGCGTGCTGATCGTCGGCTCGGGCATGAGCTTCCACAATCTGCGCGCGATGTACGCTGAGGGGCCGCAGATCGATGCCGCCGCCCGCGCCTTCGATGACTGGCTCACCGACGCCGCAACCGATCCCGATCCCGAACGCCGCGACGCCAAGCTTGCACGATGGGAAGAGGCGCCCTATGCCCGCTTCTGCCATCCGCGCGAGGAGCATCTCCTGCCACTGCACGTCGCGGCGGGGGCTGGCGGCGGCGATGTCGGCCGCCAGGTTTTCGGCGAGGCGCTCGTCGGCAAGGCGCTATCGGGTTATCAGTTCGGCTGAAGGAGGAGCCACGGATGAAATACCCCATGCTCGGCCGCACCGGCCTTTACGTGTCGGAACTTTGCATGGGGTGCATGACCTTCGCCGGCAAAGGCCCGTTCCGCAATGTCGGCCAGGTCGACCAGGAGATGGCGACCGGCATGGTGAAGACCGCGCTCGATGCCGGGATCAATTTTTTCGATACCGCCGATGTCTATTCGGAAGGCGAGTCGGAGCGCTATCTCGGCCACGCGCTCAAGGCGATCGGCGTGCCGCGCGGCGATGTCATGATCGCGACCAAGGTGCGCGGCCGCACCGGGCCGGGTCCGAACGCGGTCGGTCTTTCCCGCGGCCACATCATGGCTGCGGTCGAGGCGAGCCTAAAGCGTCTCCAGACCGACCATATCGACCTTTATCAGATCCATGGCGCCGATCCGGTGACGCCCTTGGACGAGACGCTCGCCGCGCTCGACAATCTCGTGCGGCGCGGCATGGTGCGCCATATCGGCTGCTCCAACCTCATGGCGTGGCAGATCGCGCGGTCGCTCGGGATATCCGAAGCGCGGGGCTGGGCGCGGTTCGAGACGGTGCAGGCCTATTATTCGATCGCGTCACGCGACATCGAGCGTGAGATCATTCCGCTGACCACGGCCGAGACTATGGGCATCATGGTCTGGAGTCCGCTCGCCGGTGGCTTCCTCTCCGGCAAGTTCACGCGTGATGCCGCCGGCCCCAACGACGCACGCCGGTCGGGGTTCGATTTCCCGCCGCTCGACAAGGCCCACGCCTTCGATGTCGTCGAGGCGATGCGGCCGGTGGCGGAGCGCCATCAATGTTCGGTGGCGCGGGTCGCGCTCGCCTGGCTCCTGCATCAGAAGGGCGTGATGTCGGTCATCATCGGGGCGAAGCGCGACGATCAGCTAGGGGACAATATCGCCGCCGCGTCATTGGCGCTCGCGCCGGAGGAACTCGCCGCGCTCGACGAGGCGAGCAAGCTCACCCCCGAATATCCCGCCTGGATGCTGGCGCGCCAAGGCGCCGGCCGCATACCGGAAGAAAAGTGATAAAGTGATACGCATTTGAATTCAATTGGCTTGCCCCGGCTTGGCCGGGGCATCCACGAATAAGCCCAACGGAAAGATTCGTGGATAGCCCGCCTGCGCGGGCCATGACGAGGTAATTATATATTTGTCTCCCCTCGTCGTCTTTCAGTTGGCTCGCCTGTTTACGGCTTGATGCCTGCGGTGATGTATATTTTGTCGGTAGGATGGGGGTTCTTGTTAGTTCTCAGCTTAGTTGCAATATGTATCGCATTTAGTTGTCGGGTAAGTTCTGCTGCCGCATTACGAGTTTTCGGCGATGCTCCTATATCTACACTGACATCAACTCCCGCAATTACACCCATAATTGCCAGTAATTGCTCAACCCGGGTTGACGATGGGTAGGGTAGGAACTGGCGTCGAGCCGCAAGATATTGATTGACGCGGGAATCGCGGTGTGATTCCAGGATGGGATGACTCGCGATGATCTCGAACGGCTTTCGAAGAA
>JBOHLV010000082.1:0-3350 GCA_050729815.1 Allostellaceae bacterium | reverse complement strand
CTAGCAACGCTACGAGGGTGACCAGCTGCCCGCTTCCTGGATCGAACCGGACGGAGATTTTTCAGTTTAGGCGTGAGGGATAGAGGACAAGCCGCCAGCATTCTCGATATCGAAGCGAGTGATTAAGTCGTCCTCAATCCGGAAGACGTGGCGGACGGCCTCATCGAGGAGAAGCTTGCCCTTAAGGTCGTGAACGACTTGATGCACTTCGACCGCCATGGTGCCGTCACTCCGATTGGTGATCCGGAGGGGATCAACCTGAGGCTGGATCACCGCCCACTGCTTTGTCCAGTACTCGCGAACGGCTTCGCGCCCATGAACGTGGCCGCCATCCATGCCGTTGGCCCAGGCGACATCATAGGCGAGTACGACTAGCACGGCGTCAATGTCCCGCGCGTTAAACCGATTGTAGATGTGCTTAAGGAGTTCGACATTGCCATCCATTGGTTCTCTCCTCGGCGTGACGCCCGCATTGGGCGATGCAGGATGGCTGGCGGGGCGATCATCTTGCCTCCGTCATCCACGCTTCGGCATCGGCACCTGCAGGAATGCACAATGGTGCGGATGGATCGGTGGCGGCCCGCCAGATCACTTCTGCCACGTCAGCCGCATGGGTCACCGCGCCGGGGTTGTCGCGGACCCTCTCCATGAATCGCTCGATCATCGGCGCATAGTCGGGATTATCGAGGCCGCGCAGATGCGGACGGGCATTATCGCGGAAACGGGTCTCAGGGGAACGACCTGGCAGGACGATGTGAACGCGTACTCCGAATGGCGCGACTTCCACCGCCAGCGATTCAGTGAAGGCGTTCAGCGCCGCCTTGCTCGCCCGGTACACGCCGAGGAGAGGCAGTGGCTTCAGTGTAACCGTCGAGCTGACGTTGATGATGACGCCTGCCCGGCGCTCGCGGAACGCTGGAAGCACCGCCTGGACCATCGCGAGCGTGCCCAGCGTATTGGTCTCGAACAAAGAATGCATCGTCTCAGGCGCGGTCAGCTCGATTGGCGCCGGCGCGCCAAAGCCGGCATTGTTGACCAGAACGTCGATCGTACCGGCCTCTGCGATAGCCCTGGCGATGCTATCGGGATTGGTGATGTCGAGCGGCAGAATGCGCAGGCGACGAGATGCGGGCAGCAACTCGGCCTGGGGCGCACGCATGGTCGCCACAACATCCCAATCGTGACCGACAAATAGTCGGGTGGTCTCCAGACCGAAGCCGGACGAGCAGCCGGTAATGAGGATTGTGGACATGGGTAAGAAATCCCGGTTAGAACTGCCGCGGAATGCTGGCGAGGATTTCCTCGCCGTGCTTTTCGAAGTCGACGACTTGGGCCTTCGCTTCGGGGCTGGCCTCGTCGACCGTCTTTGGCCCGAAGGGCGGATCCGGATAGTACTCGATCCCGAGCTGAATTCTTTCGGCGAGCTTTTGGCCAGCGATCTCGCGCGTCAGAAATAATCCCGCGTCGGCGCTCGCGGAGACACCCGCTCCGGTGACGATCTTCCCATCGCGGTGATACCGCGTCTTCAGCACCTTGCCGCCGAGCTTCGCCACTCGGTCACGTGCGAAGTAGTTGGTCGTCACTTCGACGCCATCGAGGATGCCCGCGGTGGCAAGGATCTCGACTCCATTGCAGATGCCTACGGTCCAGGTCGTCGTCTCATGCGATTTGCGGATGAAGTCGAGAATCTGCGGGTCGCGTTGCGCGGCATAAACGCCCAGGCCACCCGGCACGTATAGGATGTCCGTGCCTTTGGCGTCTTCGAGTGTCTTCCAGGCATAGAGACCCAGAGCGCGCGTATCGGCCGCGTATATACCTGCCTCCTTCGCGACGAATTCCGTCTGCATGTTGGGAATGCGGGCGAGTGACTCATAGCCTCCAACAATATCCAGAGTCGTGAAGCCGTCGTACAAAAGAATAGACATACGCATCGGTGAGCCTCGCTGTCTGCAAACGATCACTGCTCTTCCCGCAGTTGGGTGTCTCAACCCTGCCAAGCGTGTTCCTTAAACGGCGCGTCGAGAGGCGGCCTGGCGATGTTGCCGGTGTAGTTCGTGATCGTCGATGCGGCGACCGCGGCGATCACTTCGAGGAGGTGATCCTTGCCGAAGCCGGCCGCGAGGAAGCGGTTGACGTCCTCGTCACTGAGGCGTCCACGCTTTTCGATCATCGTCTTCGCGAGGCCCGAGAGCGCGGCGAACTTGCTGTCCTTCGGCAGACGACCCTCGCGAATGGCGCGCACATCCGCCGGATCGACGCCTTCCTTGAGCGCCAGAGCCGTATGGAACGCCACGGCCCATGTGCTGCCGTTGGCCACCGCGTCGGTGAGCAGCACTATCTGGACCTGCGGCTCCGTGAAGCTGGCGCCATGCACCTTCCCGAACAGGCCGACAAGGCTGTTGATCAGAACCGGAGAAGTCGACATCGCGCCGATGAGGTTCGGGATCAGGCCGAAAGCGGACTGCAGTTGCTGCAATGCCGGCTTCGAGCGTTCCGGGGCGGATTCGATGGTGTGAACGGGAAAATTTGTCATGTGAGTGACTCTCTGTTGGGGTCGATCGTGTGATCTATCTAGGGCTGCAGCCGTTGGCGGGTTTGCCAATAAACCCGCGGTTCTTGCCAAACGAGGAACGGCGCCGGTGAGGTCATTTCCCGCCGGCGACTGGAACGGCGATGCCGAGTTTGGCGGCGACGCGCCGCGCGGTTTGCTCGCGCTGCACCGTGATGGCCCGCACCGATCTGCGCGTTTGTTCGAGGATCGTGGATGGCGCCGTCTCGGGCGTACCGCTGTCGAAGGGCGGCTCCGGCGCGTAGGCCATATGAAGCTGGATCGCTTGTGCGACCTCGTGGCCGCGCAACTCGGCGACGAGGCGCAAGGCGCCGTCAATGCCGGCGGTGACGCCCGCCGCAAAGACCCAGGCGCCATCTACCACGACGCGCTCGTTGACGGGGATCGCGCCGAAATAGGGCAGCAGGTGAAACGCTGCCCAGTGGGTCGTCGCCCGGCGTCCCTTGAGCAGGCCCGCCGCCCCGCAAATAAGGGCGCCCGTGCACACGGAGAAGATGCTACATGCGCCTGAGGTCTGCTGCCTGATCCAGCCCAGCACCTCGGCGTCGTCCATCAAAGCCTCCTGGCCGTAGCCGCCCGGCACATGCAGGACATCCAGCGGCGGCGCATCGGCGAGGATTGCGTCCGGCGTAAGCCGCAATCCTCTCACATCGCGAACGGGCGCCATGGCCTTGCCGTAGATGCGATACGTCGCGTTCGGGATGCGCGACAGGACCTCGAACGGCCCGGTCAAGTCGATCTGATCGATGCCCTCGAACAGAAGCGAGCCGATCTGCAGGTG
>JBOHLV010000081.1:0-3752 GCA_050729815.1 Allostellaceae bacterium | reverse complement strand
CCGTCGCACCGGCGTCAAAGCGGTTTTCGCGTGCGCGCCACTACCGATGCCCGGCAAAGGCTCATCAACAGCCGCGCCAGGGCGCCGTGGCGCCCGGGATTGATATCGGGCCGGTTGTCCGCCATTTCGCCAAGTTGCTCACCAGCGGTCGTCCTACGCGGTCTGTGACGGCGCTGGCGCGGGTTGACATGGCCGGGTTGCCTGCCGATGAGCTGGGCGGTCAAATTGGCATTCCGGCTGCTCGCCAGGCGAGCCGGTGGAAAGGCTAGTCGCCGGCATTGCGCCGGTTATGGATCGCAGGCCCTGCCGACTAGCACCAGACGTGGCGCACTCCATGGCGGCCGCGCCTATCACGAGGTCGTAGATGCCAACAGTCTGGTTGATCGATGGTGTCTTGACCAAGATGCGCAGGCGTGACACCTGGAAAGCTCAGCGGGCGGCCGGTGGTCTCACCGCTGGAAATGCGTTGCTTGCCGGGCGCACCCATCATCGCGACGATGCCGTATGTCCGTCGCCGCGGCCATCGAGACCCCATTCGGTCCGCGGAATGTCGCGATGCAATTTTGCGGAATGATCTTCTAGTGGGGCGGGCGGAATCACGCACCCTCGCAGCTAAATCTCTGATGTCGCCGATTTTTCCCGCCGGCCCCAACTTCTCACGAAGCAATATACGAAATTACCCGATCCTACAGGCCCGCGCAGACCCAGCACCGAATTTGCGAGCATTAACTGGGCATAAGGCCAAGAACCGGACGCTGAATCTGAACTGGATTACGGGCCATCATCCGTTAGGGCACGTGGCAGCGCGTGTAGCCAGTTGAATGCATTGCTTTTCCAGGCGGCGCGGGCGTTTAGCCTCGGTTCCTGCGACTAGGGGTGACCACCCCAAAGGGTCAGTGGACGGTGCCGGGCCGGTCTGGCTGGCCCTCGGCGTGCAGTTGCGTGCGGGACGAGCTGCGGCGTCACCCGGTGCGGGGCCGGCCACACTGTGTCCGCTCCCGATCCCGAAGCGGTTCTGGCATCGGCCGCCGCCGCGCGATACCGAACCCTACCCGTCGGAGCGCGTGTCGGCGGCCGTTGCATTTTCATCCCAAGCCCCAAGCTGCCCCGCCCCGCCCATACGCGATAGCGCCGGCGCGATCATGGCACAGCCCTTCCAACCCCAGTAGATGCGGTGATGGCGGATTAGTCCGCCCGCGAGCTCCATGACCTCGACGAGATCGACCTGGTCGCCATCGGGCGCCTGGCGCGGATACTCCCAGACAAGGAGACGGCGGCCGTCGGTCAGCCATTCACCGGTGCGATACCAGCGCACGAGGTCGTTGGGTCGCCGACGCGCGCCCTCGCCAAAAAAACGCCGCAGCTCGCCTTGGCCGCGCAACACGCCGTCTGGCTTGTCATCGAGGATGGCCGGCACCAGCGGGCTCTCCAGCACGGCGTCCTCGGCGTAGAGAGCAAGCAGCCCGTCGGTGTCGAGCGCCTTGGCGCGCTCGTGCCAATCGTGGTGGATGCGCGCGCAATCGGCCAGGAAATCACGCTGCGTTTGATGGTTCTGATCCTGATTCATGTCGGTCGCCTCGATTGTGCTCCATCCGCCAACGCTAGACGCTGGACGCTGCATGACGATTCAGCAATGATGGAAGTATGCGCGGTGAACCCGACCTAGCCTCGGTGGCGGCATTGATCGGCAACCCGTCTCGAGCCGCGATGCTAATGGCGCTCGCGGATGGGCGGGCACTTCCCGCGGGCGAACTGGCGGCCACCGCCGGGCTATCGCTTTCGGGGGCGAGCGCTCATCTCGCTCAGTTGATGAAAGGCGGCCTGCTCCTCACGGAGCGCGAGGGACGGCACCGCTATTATCGGTTATCTGGCCCGCAAGTCGCGACCGCGCTGAATGGTTTGGCGGCGCTTGCCGTCGTGCCCGGCCGGTCCCGCTCCCGCTCGCCGGCAACGGAGGCCCTCCGGCGGGGGCGCACATGCTACAATCACCTCGCCGGGGGGCTCGGCGTCGCCTTCGCCGCCGCGCTGGAAAATCGCGGCCTGCTCGCGCCGGCCGAAGGCAAGCAGCTTCGAGTCACGCCAGAGGGGGCAGCGTGGTTCGCAAATGTATTCGCAATCGAGGTGACGGCGCTCAAGCCGGGGCGACAGGGCATCGCGTATCGGTGTCTCGACTGGACGGAGCGCCGCCACCATTTGGCCGGGTCGCTCGGTGCCTTAATGCTGCAACGCTGCGTCGACCTTGGTTTGCTGACACGAATATCGGGGTCGCGCGCCGTGGCGTTGACCCCTCGGGGTCGGACCTTCCTCCATCGGCGACTTGATATTGATTTTCCGACCGTGTAAGCGGCCTGCCAGCGCCGCCATTCGCCAGGGCAGACGCGGGCGCGGTGCAGAATTCAAGAATTATGCACCGATTCGAGATCGCTGAAATCGCGGGGCTTTTCTGGTGCCGAAATCCGGTGCATTGGGCACGATTTGCGGCGGGCCGCATTCGTGCGATTGACATGCATCAAGGCGGGAGCGCCGGGCTAGGGCAGGTTTGGGACATGCCGCTCTACACCATCAATTTCATCGATCACGCGGGCAACGTCCGCGATTCAGACGAGCGGGATTGTGACACCGACGAAGAAGCCATTGCCTTCGCCCATGACATGAACGTTCCCGGCATCGGGAACGGATTCGACATCTGGCACCAGGACAGGCTCGTGCACCGGCATCGTAGGCATGGCAGCTCGACCTAAATCATAAGCGGGGTGGAGGCAATCGTTACTCTACGTGATAATCTGGTTTATTGCGACCAGGCTAAAACAGCGTCGGGAACTAGGCGTGGGTTTGAAGCGATAAACTGAAGTACATCTTCGCGCTTGATGATTGATGCGCGCGGATGCTCCCCTGCATACCGACCGTTCGGCTGAAATGCGAAAGCAACATCGATTGAAGCCGGCAGCGCGCCGAGATCGACAGTAGACCCGCCGGTCTTCACCTGAACTACAGCCTCCCTGGAATCAGAACGGTGCCGCAACACAAACTCGTAAGCCGGCATGTCAGCCCGGCGCCGTGCCGGATAGACAACCCATCCCTGCATTTGCAGGTACACCGAGATGAGGTCCTCGCAGTCCTTGTCTGAAATCAACGAAAAAATATCACTGTCCGCGCGGGGCGGTGGAACAGTTCCGCCTGTCAATCTTGTCCAGATACGCTCCGAAGCGTCTAGCGCGGTGTCGTCCTTGATCCGCTGCACTGTCTTGGGCGGTCTAAAACACGCGATGACCTTGCCCGGCACGTGAATTTCCACACCTACTTCGACAATCCGCACGGTCCGAATATTGACAACGTCAACATCTCGATATTCACGTGCCGACCGATATTCCCAAGGGCCTTTGACCTTGCATAGGTGGTAGACTCCCTGTCGGCTGCGCATCCACACCAAGTCGCCTACCCCCATTTGCGCCAACAAACGAACGGCGCTCGTGCCCGCCGACGACTCTTCCGGATAGGTGTCGGCGAGACGTTGCAGGTATTTTTCAAGAGATAGTAACCCGTCAGCCTCAACTTGCCATCCGACACCGATAACCTTCTCCTTGAGACAAAGTTCATAGGAGAGCGTAGTGTTAAATCCCTTTTCGCCCGGCCGGATATGGATGCGCCAGAGCTGAGTCATCGGCTCTCCATTAGATTACGACTCGCTCGACCTCATCGAGACTCATTTCGTCGCGCCGGCGATCATAGAGCTGCGTCGTGCGCGTCGAGGC
>JBOHLV010000080.1:0-10136 GCA_050729815.1 Allostellaceae bacterium | reverse complement strand
GATGACCGCCGCCGGGCCGGGCGCGAGCTTCACCATCTCGCCATTACGGGTGACGAGGGTCTGCGGCACCTGGCATTGCTCGGCGAGCCGCGCCTGGGCCATCAAATGCCGGGTCTCGCCATGGACCGGGACCGCGATTCGCGGCCGCACCGTCTGATACATGCGTAGGAGCTCATCCTGCGCCGGATGGCCGGAGACATGAACCGGCGCGTCATTCTCGGTGATGATGCGGGCGCCGAGGGCCGCGAGCTTGTTCTGCAAGCGGCCGATCGCACGTTCGTTTCCTGGTATTATCCTAGATGAGAAGATAACCGTATCGCCTTCTTCTAAAACGATTTCACGGTGATCATCATCGGCGATACGCGACAGGGCTGAGCGCGGCTCGCCCTGGCTGCCGGTGCAAACCAGGAGCACCTTTTCGCGCGGCAGGACGGAAGCCTCCTCATCGGTGAGGAATGGCGGCACGCCGACGAGATAGCCGGTCTCGCGCGCGGCACGCTCGATCCGCCACAGCGAACGGCCGACCAGCGCGACATGTCGGTCATGCGCCGCCGCGGCCGCCGCCGCCGAAGCGAGCCGCGCCACGTTCGAGGCGAAACAGGCGATCACCACGCGCTCGCGGCAGTTCCCGACGAGGTCGATCAGCGTGCGGCGGACATCCGCCTCCGACCCGGATTCACCCGGCCGCAGTGCATTGGTCGAATCGCAGATCATGGCGAGCACGCCCGCATCGCCGAGGCGGCGCAGCTTCGCCATGTCGGATTGAGGGCCGATCAGCGGGTCGGGATCGAACTTCCAGTCGCCGGTATGAAGCACCGCGCCCAGAGGCGTGCGCAGCACCACGGCATTGGGCTCCGGAATCGAATGGGTGAGTGTTACGAGCTCGAGATCGAACGGGCCGACCCGGAACTTCCCCGACATCGGCACCTCGATCAGCTCAACCTCATGCTCGATACCGGCTTCGAGGAGCTTCTGGCGCAGCACCGCGGCGGTGAAGGGGGTGGCATAGACCGGGCATTTGAGGCGGCGCCAGAGATGCGGGATGGCGCCGATATGATCCTCATGGGCATGGGTCGCGACGAGGCCGACGAGCTGGTCCGCGCGCTCCGCGATAAATTCGGGATCGGGCATCACGATATCGACGCCGGGCAGCGTGTCGTCGGCGAAGGTGATGCCGCAATCGATCATCAGCCATTTGTCCTGATACCCATAGAGCGACAGATTCATGCCGATCTCGCCGACGCCGCCAAGGGCGAGGAAGACCAGCTCGTCGGGCCGGTTCGGATCGGGCAGCGCGGCGGCCCTCATGCCGGGCGATTCAATTCGTAGATGAGCCGCAGGCCCCAAAGCGACAGGGTCGGATCGACCGTGCCGAGCGCCGGGGTCGAGCCGTCGAACAAAGGCGCAAGGCCACCGGTCGCGATCGTCTTCAAGGGCGCGCCAAATTCATCGCCGATGCGCTTCACCAGCCCCTCGATGAGGCCGACATAGCCCCAATAGATGCCGGATTGCATATGGCTTACCGTGTCGCGTCCGATGACGCGCGCCGGGCGGCGGATCGGCACCGCCGGCAGTTTCGCCGCCGCCAGATGCAGCGCACGGAGCGAGAGGTTGATCCCCGGCGCGATCACGCCGCCGGCGTAATTGCCATCGCCATCCACCACGTCGAAGGTGGTCGCGGTGCCGAAATCGACCACGATCAGCGGCCCTTGATAGCGGTCATGCGCCGCCACGGTGTTGATGAGGCGGTCGGCGCCGACCTCCTCCGGCCGGTCGACGAGGGCGCGGATGCCGAGCTTCACCCCCGCCTTGCCGACGATCACGGGATCGGTCCCGCAATATTTGCGGCACAAGGTGACGAGGTTGAAATCGACCTCGGGCACGACGCTGGCGATCACCGCACCGTCGATATCGGCACGGCCGAGGCCGTCGAGCGCCAGGAGATGGTCGAGCCAGACGACATATTCATCGGCGGTGCGCTGGCCCGCGGTCGCGGCGCGCCAGCTCCCCTTGAGGCGCGCTCCGTCCCACACCGCAAACACGGTGTTGGTGTTGTTTGCATTAATGGCGAGCAGCATGCTGTCTCGATTCATCCCGCCGGGAATACGGCGCCGGCCGATATATGCCGTCGCCCGTGCTCGTTTTCGAGCACCAGCGCGCCTGCCTCGTCGAGATCGACGAACCGGCCGCGTTCGTCGCCCGCCGCCGCGCGGACGCGGATTTCGCCGCCGATATTGTCGGCACGCGCCCGCCACGCCACGCGCAAGGGGGCGAAGCCCTCGGCCTGCCAGACCTCGTACCAGGACAGCAATTTTTCACCGACGGCGGACAGGAGATCGCTGGGCGCCAGCGCCGGCACGCCGAGTGCCGCAAGCGAGGTCGCCGGCGTTTCGGCATCGGCGGGATGCGCGGCGATATTGATGCCGATGCCGATCACGAGCCATTGGAGGCGCAACCCCGTCGCCTCCGATTCGAGCAGGATGCCGGCGATCTTGCGGCCCTCGATCAGCACGTCGTTCGGCCATTTGCAACGCGGCTCACATTGCGGCGGCAATAGCGGCGAGAGCGCCTCTGCGGCGGCGAGCGACGCCGCGAAACCGAGCTGTGCCGCTGCGGCCGGCGCGCGGTCCGGCCGCAGTAGGATCGAGGCATAAAGATTGCCCGGAGGCGACTGCCAGCGCCTCCCCTGCCGGCCGCGGCCGGCGGTCTGCTCATCCGCCATGATGACGAGCCCTTCCGGCGCGCCGGCGACGGCGCGGCGCTTCGCCTCGTCATTGGTGCTGTCCAGCGTCGCGAAGGAAAGAAGCGAAAAGAACCTCGGCAGGCGTGATGCGTCGCTCATCCCGGGAACAGTACCGCGCTCGCCGCCTGCGCGCCCGATACGATCGGCCAGGGATAGGCGAAGAAGAACATGACGATGATCGCCGCGATCACAAGCACGGTCTGCACTTCGATCCCGATTCCCTTGTCCAGAGGGACATCCTTCGGCTCGTCGAAATACATCACCTTGACGATCCGAATATAGTAATAGGAACCGACGACGCTGGTGACGACGCCGATCACCGCCAGCACGTCGAGACCCGCATGGATCGCCGCCATGAAGATATAGAGCTTGGCGAAGAACCCGGCGAGCGGCGGAATCCCCGCGAGCGAGAACAGGAAGATGCCGAGCATCAGCGCCAGCGAGGGATGGGTACGCGACAGGCCGGTCAGATCGTCGATTTGCTCCACGACCTGCCCCTTGCGGCGCATCGACACGATGACCGCGAAGGTGCCGATATTCATGAAGAGATAGACGGTAAGATAGATGAGGATGCCGCGCACCCCCATAGCATCGCCGGCGGCAAGGCCGATCAGCGCATAGCCGACATGGCCGATCGAGCTGTAGGCCATGAGGCGTTTGATGTTGCGCTGATTGATGGCGGCGAGCGCGCCCAGGATCATCGAGGCGACCGCGATCGCCCAAACAACCTGCCGCCATTCATAGAGCAGGCCATGAAACGGCCCCACCATGACACGGACGAAGAGCGCCATCGCGGCGAACTTGGGTGACACCGAAAAGAATGTCGTCACCGGTGTCGGCGCACCTTCATAGACATCGGGCGTCCACATATGGAACGGCACCGCCGATACCTTGAAGGCAAGGCCGACGATCAGGAACACGATGCCGAAGATGAGGCCAACCGCGGGCTGTGCCGCCCCCGGGCCGGTCAGATGCGCCGCCAGCGTGTCGAATTGCGTCGAGCCGGCGAAGCCATAGATCATCGAGATGCCGAACAGCATCATGCCGGAGGCGAGCGCGCCAAGGACGAAATATTTGAGGCCGGCCTCGCTCGACCGAGCGGAATCGCGATCGAAGGCGGCGATGATATAGAGCGCGAGGCTCTGAAGTTCGAGGCCGACATAGAGCGCAAGAAGATCGTCGGCGCTGATCATCATCAGCATGCCGACGGTCGCGAGCAGCACCAGCACCGGAAACTCGAACCGCGCGATGCCCTGCCGCTCATTGAAGCGGATCGACAGCACGATCGAGAAGGCCGAGCCGATCAGCACCAGAATCTTCATGAACATGGCGAAGCCGTCGGTCACGAACATGCCGGCGAGGGTGACATGGCGCGCGCTGCTGCCGGCGCCGACCATGAAAATGGTTACGATCAGCACCGCGACGGCGACCCAGGAGATTTCCTTGGCAGCGCGCGCCTCGCCCTGGAATACGCCAAGGATGAGGAGCGCCATTGCGGCAACCGCCAGAAAAATCTCGGGCAGGGCGGGCAGGAAGTTGGGGACAGCGGTCACCGGCATGGGATCACCGCCGGGCCAGGTCGAAAAGTGGCGTCACATGGCGCGCCGCCTCGATGTGCTGGACGATATGGAAGATTGCGGGTCGCATCGGACGCAGAAAGCTCGACGGATAGACACCCATCCATATCACGATTCCGATCATCGGTGCGAACACCAGCACCTCGCGCCAATTGAGGTCGAGCATGGCGCGGACATCGTCGTGCGTGATGTTGCCAAAGACGACCCGACGATAGAGGTAGAGCATATATATCACGCTGAGGATGATACCGCTCGTCGCGAAGAAGGCGACCCAGGTGTTGACCTCGAAGACGCCGAGAAGCGAGAGGAATTCGCCGACGAAACCGCTGGTCCCCGGCAGGCCCACCGCCGCCAGCATGAACACCATGAAGACGAAGGCGTATTTCGGCATGTTGTGGACCAGGCCGCCATAGCGCGCGATCTCTCGCGTATGGAGGCGGTCATAGATGACGCCGACGCAGAGGAACAAGGCCGCCGAGACGATGCCGTGACTCAACATCTGGATCATCGCGCCTTGCAGCCCTTGAGGCGTTCCGGTGAAAATGCCGATGGTGACGAAGCCCATATGCGCCACGGAGGAATAGGCGATCAGCTTCTTCATATCGACCTGCGCCAGCGCGACGAGCGAGGTGTAAACGATGGCAATGACGCTGAGCGTGTACATCAACGGCGTGAACATTGCCGAGGCGTCCGGCAGCATCGGCAGCGAGAAGCGAATGAAGCCATAGCCGCCCATCTTTAGGAGCACGCCCGCGAGGATCACGGAGCCCGCGGTCGGCGCCTCGACATGGGCGTCGGGTAGCCAGGTATGGACCGGCCACATCGGCACTTTCACCGCGAAGGAGGCGAAAAAGGCGAGCCATAGCCAAGTCTGCATGCTCGGCGAGAAATGATAAGCAAGCGCCGTCGGGATGTCGGTGGTGCCGGTCTGGATATAGATCGCGAGGATCGCGAGCAGCATCAGCACCGAGCCGAGGAGCGTATAGAGAAAGAACTTGTAGGCGGCATAGACGCGCCGTGGGCCGCCCCAGACGCCGATGATGAGAAACATCGGGATCAGCACGCCCTCGAAGAACATGTAGAACATAATGAAATCGAGGGCACAGAACACACCGACCAGGATCGTCTCGAGGACAAGGAAGGCGATCATGTATTCCTTGACGCGTGCGCGGATCGAGGTCCAGCTCGAAATCACGCAAACCGGCGTCAGGAAGGTCGTCAGCATCATGAAGAACAGCGAGATGCCGTCGATGCCGAGGTGATAGGCGATGTGAAGACCGGGGAACCACATCGCCTCTTCGACGAACTGGAACCCGGACCTGGTCGGATCGAAATCGACCCAGATCACGATCGACAGCGCAAAGACGACAACCGAGGTCCAGAGCGCGATCCAGCGCGCGTTCCGCGCCACCGCCGCCTCTTCGCCGCGCAAGACCAGGATCAGCGCGACGCCAAGGAGTGGCAGGAAGGTGACGAGGGAGAGCAAGGGCCAACTCGACATGGCGCGATTACCTCCCGCCCCAGAACAGGAACCAGGAGACGAAGATCGCGACGCCGATCACCATCGCGAAGGCATATTGAAAGACATAGCCGGTCTGCAATCGGCTCGTTCGCATCGAAAGATCGCCGGTGGTGGCGGCGATGCCGTCCGGCCCGAAACCGTCGATCACCATGCCGTCGCCGCGGTGCCACAGCAGCCGAGCGAGCCAGAATGCCGGCTGCACGAAGATGAAATTATAGATCTCGTCGAAATACCATTTGTTGAGAAGGAATATATAGAGCGCCCCGGCTTGGCGGGCGGCCTGCTGCGCCGTGTTCGGCCGGTAGATATAGGCGTACCAGGCGACGAAGATCCCGAGGAGCGCCACGATGAGCGGC
This sequence comes from Allostellaceae bacterium, assembly GCA_050729815.1. Classification (GTDB taxonomy): domain Bacteria; phylum Pseudomonadota; class Alphaproteobacteria; order ATCC43930; family CGMCC-115725; genus JAATGI01. Next base: position 3,938 of record JBOHLV010000080.1, on the reverse strand, counting down.
AGGATCGAGGCCCAGAACGGAATGTGCTCGGCGCCCGCAATCGCGCCATGATTCGCGAGAACGAGGATCGAGTTGCCCCAGAAGGATTTGATGCCCGGCCCGACGAACCAGTAATAACCGAGCGCCCCCATGAGGGTCGCGCCTGCCGCCAAGACGCCGAGCGGGATCAGCATCACCCGCGGCGATTCATGGACATGATGCATGGTCTCATGATCGGCGCGCGGCTCGCCATGGAAGGTCATGAAGATGAGCCGCCAGGAATAGAGCGCCGTCAAGAAAGCGGCCGCGACGCCCATGGCATAGGCATAGATGCCGATTTCGGTGTGGGCCGCAAAACTCGCTTCGATGATCATGTCCTTGGAGAAATAGCCGGCGAAGGGCGGAATCCCGGCAAGCGCCAGGCTGCCGATCCACATCACCGCGTAGGTGACGGGAATGTGCCGCCACAGCCCGCCCATTTTGCGCATGTCCTGCTCGCCCGACACTGCGTGAATGACGGCACCGGCGGCGAGAAATAGAAGCGCCTTGAAGAAGGCGTGGGTCATGAGATGGAAGATCGAAGCCTGATAGGCGGAGACGCCGGCGGCAAGGAACATATAGCCGAGTTGGCTGCAGGTCGAATAGGCGATGACGCGCTTGATGTCGGTCTGGGTGATGGCGATCGTGGCGGCGAAAAGCGCGGTGGTGCCGCCGACCACCGCCACGACATCGAGCGCGATCGGCGCGTATTCGAACATCGGCGAGAGCCGCGCCACCATGAAGACCCCGGCCGTCACCATGGTGGCGGCATGGATCAAGGCGGAGACCGGCGTCGGCCCTTCCATCGCGTCGGGCAGCCAAGTGTGAAGCCCGATCTGCGCCGATTTCCCCATGGCGCCGATGAACAAGAGAATGCAGGTCACGTCCAGCGCATCGAGATGCATGCCGAGGAAGAGGAAATCCTTGCCGGCGATGTGCGGCGCCGCGGCGAAAACCTTGGCGAAGTCCAGGGTGCCGAACAGGTAGTAGACGGCGAAGATGCCGAGCGCGAAGCCGAAATCGCCGATGCGGTTAACGACGAAGGCCTTGATCGCCGCGGCGTTGGCGGTCGGCCGGTCGTACCAAAAGCCGATGAGGAGATAAGATGAGAGGCCGACCCCCTCCCAGCCGAAGAAGAGCTGGAGGAAATTCGACGCCGTTACCAGCATCAGCATGAAGAAGGTGAACATGCTGAGATAGGCCATGAAGCGCGGGATCGAGGGATCGTGCTCCATGTAGCCGATCGAATAGATGTGCACCATGAAGGAGACGACGGTGACGACCGCGACCATAACAGCGGTCAAGGTGTCGAACTTGAGCGCCCACTCCACTTTCAGCCGGCCGACATCCATCCAGGTGAAAAGCGGCTGGACGAAGGCATGGTGCATCAAGGCGACGTCGGAAAACAGGATAAGGCCGAAGATCGCAGAGATGCCGAGCGCGGCGCAGGTCACGATCTGCGCCGCGCGATCGCCGATAACGCGGCCGAAAAACCCAGCGATGAACGCGCCGAGAAGCGGCAGGAAGACGGCGATAATGGCCAAGGGGTTCAACCCTTCATCAAATTGATGTCGGCGACCCGAATGGTGCCGCGATTGCGGAAATAGACGACGAGAATGGCAAGGCCGATCGCCGCCTCGGCGGCGGCGACGGTGAGCACGAACATCGCGAACACCTGCCCCACCATGTCATGAAGGAAGCTCGAAAAGGCGACGAAATTGATATTGACCGCAAGCAGCATCAACTCGATCGACATCAGGATGATGATGACGTTCTTGCGATTGAGGAAGATGCCGAAAATGCCGAGCGTGAACAGGATCGCCGCCACGGTGAGATAATGCGCGAGACCAATCTCCATCTATCGCACCCCCAGTTCCTCATCGATGCCCTCGCCGGGCTTCACCTTGACCAGCGCCAGCGTGTCGGCGCGCCGGCGCGCGATCTGTGCCGGGATCCGCTGGCGCCGGACATCGGTACGCGCGCGCAAGGTCAGCACGATGGCGCCGATCATCGCGATCAACAGGATGACGCCCGACGCCTCGAAGGCATAGACATAGCGGGTATAGAGCAGGTGGCCGAGCGCGACCGTGTTATGAAGATGGGTCGGCGTCGGCGCGGCCAAGGCATGACCGGCGGTGGGCGCGAAGAACCAGGCCCCGAACACCACCGCCAGTTCGACCAGCAGGACGAGCCCGACCAGCGCCCCGATCGGCAGATAGCGCACGGCGCCGCGCCGGAGCTCGGCAAAATTGACGTCGAGCATCATCACGACGAACAGGAACAGCACCGCGACCGCGCCGACATAAACGATGACGAGGATCATCGCCAGGAACTCGGCGCCAAGCAGGATGAACAGCCCCGCCGCGTTGAAGAAGGCGAGGATCAGAAACAGCACTGAATGGACGGGGTTCCGGGCGGTGACGACCATGACCCCCGACGCCACCGCGATGACGGCGAAGATATAGAACAGGACCGCTTGGACGATCATCGGTATGGCGCGTCGAGGGCGATGTTGTTCGCGATCTCAGCCTCCCAGCGGTCGCCATTCGCCAGGAGCTTGTCCTTATCGTAGAACAACTCCTCGCGCGTTTCGGCGGCGAATTCGAAATTGGGTCCCTCGACGATGGCGTCGACGGGGCAGGCTTCCTGGCAGAAGCCGCAATAGATGCATTTCGTCATGTCGATGTCATAGCGCGTGGTGCGGCGGCTGCCGTCCTCGCGCGCCTCGGCCTCGATGGTGATGGCGAGCGCGGGACAGATCGCCTCGCACAGCTTGCAGGCGATGCAGCGCTCCTCGCCATTGGGATAGCGGCGCAGCGCATGCTCGCCACGAAAGCGCGGAGAAAGCGGTCCCTTCTCATATGGATAATTCACCGTCGCCGGCGCCTTGAACATGTATTTGAAGGTGAGCGCGAGCCCCGAAATCAATTCCGCAAGAAGGATGTTGCGCGCGCCGCGATCGAGGAAGGACATGATGTTGCTCCCTTTCCCCTCAGACGCCCACCGGCAGCCAGCCCGCCCCGACCAGCACGCCCGCCGTCGCGACGAGATAGAACAGCGATAACGGCAGGAACACCTTCCAGCCGAGACGCATCAACTGGTCATAGCGGAACCGCGGAAAGGTGCCGCGCACCCATAGGAAGGCGAACAGCACGGCGGAAATCTTGAGGGCGAACCAGAATGGACCCCAAAGCCCGGTTTCGGGCGTGATCCCGAACGGCGGCAGCCAGCCGCCCAGAAACAGAACGCTGGTCATCGCGCTGATCAGGATCATGTTGACATATTCGCCGAGATAGAACAGCGCAAAGGCCATCGAGGAATATTCGACGAAATAGCCGCCAACGAGCTCCGATTCGCCTTCCGGCAGGTCGAACGGCAACCGGTTGGTTTCGGCGAGGCCCGAGACGAAGAACACGATGAACATCGGGAACAGCGGGATGAAATACCAAAGATGCCGCTGTGCCAGGACGATGGAGGAGAGATCGAGCGAGCCCGCGCACAACAGCACCGTCACCAAGACGAAGCCGATCGAAACCTCGTAGGACACCATCTGCGCCGCCGAGCGCATAGCGCCCAAGAAGGCGTATTTCGAATTCGACGCCCAGCCCGCCATGATGACGCCATAGACGCCCAACGAGCTGATGGCGAAGATGTAGAGGAGGCCGACATTGATGTTGGACAGCACCATATGCTCGCCGAACGGGATCACCGCCCAGGCGACGAGGCTCAAGGTGAAGAGCAGCATCGGCGCCAGGATGAAGATGAAGGCGTTGGCACCCGACGGGATGATGGTTTCCTTGGTAATGAGCTTCAAGGCATCGGCCCAGGGCTGCAGCAAGCAGAAGGGACCGACGACGTTGGGACCTTTGCGCCGCTGCATCAGCGCCAGGACCTTGCGTTCCGCCAGCGTCAGATAGGCC
>JBOHLV010000079.1:0-12901 GCA_050729815.1 Allostellaceae bacterium | reverse complement strand
GGGCACGGCTCCAGGAGATCGATCGCCGCGTGCCGCCGGCGCGCGCCACCGTGGCGCCGCCTGGCGCCTGGGCCGTCGCCGCCACCATCGAGGGGCCGCGCGGCACGGCCGCGATCGGCACCGGCCGCGACGGCACGAGCCCGGGCGAGCGCCGCCTCGTGCGCATCGACGGAACGCCGGCCAGGAGCCAGGGCGCGCTTGCCGAGCATCTATCCCTCATCTGGCTGACGCCGCAGATGGACCGTCTCTTCATTGAAGGCACGGGCGCGCGGCGGCGCTTTCTCGACCGGCTCGTCTATGGCTTCGATCCTGGCCACGCCCATCGCGTTTCGGCCTATGAGCAGGCGATGCGCGAACGGGCGCGGCTCCTCGCCGATGAGCGCGCGGCCGATCCCGCCTGGCTCGGTGCCTTGGAAAAGCGCATGGCGGAGCACGGCATTGCCGTCGCGGCGGCCCGGCGAGAGACGGTGCTGCGCCTCGATGCCGCCACGGCCGCGCGCCAGGGCACATTCCCGGCCGCGCGGCTCGCGCTTCAGGGCGGGATCGAATCCTGGCTCGAGGGCAAGCCCGCGCTCGAAGCCGAGGAGGATTTCGCCCGCCGGCTTGCCGCGCTCCGCCGCGCCGACGCCGCGGCCGGGGTGACGACCCTGGGCCCGCACCGCGCCGACCTTGCCGTGCATCACGGGCAAACCCATATGATTGCGGCGCAATGCTCGACCGGCGAGCAGAAGGCGCTTCTCATCGGCATCGTACTCGCGTTCGCCGAGTTGATGGCGCGGCGACGTGGCGATGTGCCTCTCCTCCTCCTCGACGAGGTCGCGGCCCATCTCGATGCGCCACGGCGGGACGCGCTTTATGCCGAGGTCGCGGCGCTCGGCGGCCAGGCTTGGCTCACCGGCACCGACGCCGCGCTGTTCCAGGGCCTCTCCGGCATCGCCCAGTTTCTTACCGTCGCCGATGCCGTCATCACTTCATAACGGAAGAAGAATGACCGAACTCCCCCCCGACGACGATTACAACGCCCAATCGATTCAGGTGTTGCGCGGGCTCGACGCCGTGCGCAAGCGCCCCGGCATGTATATCGGCGACACCGATGACGGCTCCGGCCTCCACCACATGGTCTATGAGGTGGTGGACAACGCCATCGACGAGGCGCTTGGCGGCTATTGCGATACCATCGTAGTCACCTTGAACGCCGATGGTTCCTGCACCGTTTCCGACAATGGCCGCGGCATCCCGGTCGACATCCATGAGGAGGAAGGGGTCTCGGCCGCCGAGGTCATCATGACCCAGCTCCATGCCGGCGGGAAGTTCAACCAGAATTCCTATAAGGTATCGGGCGGGCTTCACGGCGTCGGCGTCTCCGTCGTCAACGCGCTGTCGTCGCGGCTCGATCTGCGCGTCTGGCGTGGCGGGCGCGAATATTTCATGCGCTTCAAGGATGGCGATCCGGAAGCGCCGCTGGGCGAAATCGGCGCGGCGGCACTGTCGAACCACACCGGCACCGAGATCACCTTCCTGCCCAGCACCAAGACCTTTACGAAGACGGAGTTCGATTTCCAGACCCTGGAGCACCGCCTGCGCGAGCTCGCCTTTCTCAATTCCGGCGTCACGCTCGAATTGACCGACGCCCGCGGCGTCGAACCCAAGACCGTGCATCTTCATTACGAAGGCGGGCTTGAGCAGTTCGTGCGCTATCTCGACAAATCGAAGCAGGCGGTAACGCAGCCGCCGATCGCCGTCATGGGCGAGCGCGACGGCATCACGGTCGAAGCCGCAATGGAATGGAACGACAGCTATTTCGAGACCATGCTGTGCTTCACCAACAACATCCCGCAGCGCGACGGCGGCACCCATCTCGCCGGCTTCCGCGCCGCGCTGACCCGCACCGTCAACAAATATGCCGAGGAATCGGGGCTCCTCAAGAAAGAGAAGGTGGCGCTCTCGGGCGAGGATATGCGCGAGGGACTGACCTGCGTCCTGTCGATCAAGGCGCCGGATCCCAAATTCTCCTCCCAGACCAAGGACAAGCTGATCTCGTCCGAGGTCCGGCCGGTGGTCGAGGGCATCGTCGCCGACCGCCTCCAGCAATGGTTCGAGGAACATCCCCCGGAGGCGAAGCGCATCGTCGGCAAGGTGATCGAGGCGGCGATCGCGCGCGACGCGGCACGCAAGGCGCGCGACCTCACCCGCCGCAAGGGCGCGCTCGACATGGCGAGCCTCCCCGGCAAGCTCGCCGATTGCCAGGAGCGCGACCCGGCGCTCAGCGAGCTCTTCATCGTCGAGGGCGACAGCGCCGGCGGCTCGGCAAAACAGGGCCGCGACCGCAAGTTTCAGGCGATCCTGCCCCTGAAGGGCAAGATCTTGAATGTCGAGCGCGCGCGCTTCGACAAGATGCTGGGCTCGGCCGAGATCGGCACCCTCATCGCCGCGCTCGGCACCGGCATCGGCCCCGAGGAATTCACGGCCGCCAAGGCGCGCTATCACCGCATCATCATCATGACCGACGCCGATGTCGATGGCAGCCACATCCGCACCCTGCTTCTCACCTTCTTCTTTCGCCAGATGCCGGACCTCATCGACAAGGGCTATCTCTATATCGCGCAGCCGCCGCTGTTTCAGGTGAAGCGCGGCAACACCAAGGCGGTCTATCTGAAGAACGAACCGGCGCTTGAGGAATACCGCGTCTCCGCCGGGCTCAACGACGCCGTGTTCGTGCAGCATGACGGGGTGCGGCGCGGCGCGGGCGATCTGCGCGATCTCGTCGAGCATGCGCGCGAGGCCCGGCGGCTCCTGCAACCCCTCGCCCGGAAAGTCGGCAGCCTCGAAGTGGCCGAGCAGGCGGCGATCGCGGGCCTCCTCAATCCGGCGCTGTTGGCGCCCGACGGCCAGGGCGCCGAGGCGGTGCGCTATCTGGCGCAGCGGCTCGATCTTCTGGCGCCGCCAGAGGAGCGCGGCTGGCAGGGCGAGTTGCGCCCGGACCAGTCCTTCATCCTGACGCGCCGGCGGCTCGGCGTCGCGGAGCGGCGCGTCATCGACGCGGCGATGCTGAAAAGCGCCGAGGCGCGCCGCCTTCTGGAGCGGCTCGATGAATTGCAGGAAGCCTATGCCAAGCCCGGCAAGCTCACCGCCAAGGACAAGGAGTTGCCGGTCACCGGCCCAACCGGCCTCGTCGAGGCGGTGATGTCCCTGGGCCCCAAGGAAGGCGACATTCAGCGCTATAAGGGCCTCGGCGAGATGAACCCCGATCAGCTTTGGGAGACGACGCTCGATCCCAATGCCCGCACCCTGCTCCAGGTCAAGATCGGCCATGCCGATTCCGCCGAGGAGACGTTCTCGACCCTGATGGGCGACCTCGTCGAGCCGCGCCGCGAGTTCATCCAGACGAACGCCCTCTCGGTCGCCAATCTCGACGTCTAGAGCAATGTCCCTTCAAATCGAATCACCCCTCATCGTCATTCCCGCGCAAGCGGGAATCCAGGGCGGGCGACGTGCCTTGAAACCCTGGGTCCCCGCTTTCGCGGGGACGACGAATGGCTGGTTCGACTTGCTCGGATAATGCTCTAGGGCGATTTTCGCGTCACAGCACGAACGGGATCAGCATTTTGGTGCGCCGCATATAGGCCGGATAGCGGTCGGGAAATTGCGCGCGCATCAGCCGCTCCTCTTTTTTGGCGCTATAGACGAAATACCCCGACAACACGATCAGCGCCGCGATCCAGGCGAGAATGACGAGCGACGATCCGAGGACGCCAAGGAGGATGCCTGAATAGATCGGGTGGCGCACATAGGCATAGGGACCGCGCGTCACGAGTTCGGGATTTTCCTTGAGCGTCATCGGCATGCCCCAGTTGCGCCCGAGGCTGAGGCGCGCCCAGATCGCGACGGCGATGCCGAGGGCGCACAACACATCACCGAGAATGCCGATCGCGGGCACGGCATCGATCGCGCGTTGATATCCCCCGAGGGTGTGCAAAAACCGCTTGTCGGCGAAAACCAGCACGATCAGCACGACGACGACGACACGCGTGCCCGCCCAGATCCGCCAGCCGCCGCCGCGCGCGGTGCGCTTTGCCAGCCCGGCCGTGACCGCCCAGACAATCACGAGCACGATCCATAAGAAAGCGATCACCCAGCGCAACGGCAAAACCCTTCACGAAAGACGCCTCCCACTTTAGCGCCACAGCGGCGGGACGATAGCGTCACGGTTTTTGCCGTTTGGCCGACCCATGGAAAATTACGCTCAACCACTCGGCACGAGAGCGTGCGGGTTACTTATTCGGGTATGCCAAGATCGCGGAGACCCTGGTAGAACCGCTCGGCGATTACGGGGATCAATCCAATTTCGCTCGCAAGGCGGCAGCGGAAATGAGGCTCCAATTCCAAAAGGCGCTGTGCAATCAGCTTGCCTTCATCTAATTGCCCCGCCAACGCAAGCGCCGCGCCGCGCCAGGCATAGAGCGAAACAAATCGCGGATTGGCCTGAATACCGCTTGCAAAGTGAGCCGCTGCCTCGGCGTAAGAGCCCTCATACAACGCGGAGATGCCCTTTGCCTGATGCGCGATATAACTCCAGAGGTCAAAGGGACTGAGACGCTGCGCGCGGGTCGCCAAATCCGTTGCAATATCGGCGTTACCGCTCCACGCATGCACCTGGGCCCCGAAGTAGAGGGCGGTTGCACAAGAATCGTTGAGCTGCAAAGCGCGGTCTACGGCGCCCAACGAGGTCTCTCGGTCGTGCGCAAGAATAAGGAGTGCGATACCTGCGATTGCCAAGGTAGCGGAATCGTCCGTGCCGCCTTCGATTGCCGCGCGAGCATGTTGAATGCACGCCGCCTTGTCTGATGGGTTGAATCCTTCATGCAGGTAGCAAATCTCATGGCACCAGGCCAGCAACGCATGAGCGGGAGCGTAGGTGGCATCAAGGGATAGTGACTGTTCCAACAACGCGATGGCGCCACGCGCATCTGCGGGAATGAGGGACACCGACAACGGCAACGCGCGCAAGTACAAATCATACGCATCGAGACTCTCGGGGCGCTTGCGACGGGCGCGCTCGATCTCGACGCGGCGGACATTCGGTTCGATGACGCCTACGACGGTTTCCGTGATCCGGTCTTGAAGATCGAACACTTCCTCGAGTGCGCCATCGTATCGATCGGCCCAGACATGAGCGCCGGTCTCGGCCTCGATCAATTGACAAGTGATGCGCAGGCGATTGCCACCCTTGCGCACGCTTCCTTCCAAAACATAACGGACGCCCAGCTCGCGCCCTACCTGCTTAACGTCGACCGACCTGCCCTTATATACGAAGCTCGAATTGCGGGCGATGACGAACAGCCAATTGATACGAGAGAGGCCGGTGACAATGTCTTCAACCATGCCGTCGCAAAAATAGTCCTGTTCGGGATCGCCGCTCATGTTCTGGAACGGCAACACCGCGATCGACGGCTTGTCGGGCAATGCTAGTCTTGGCGTCGACGTTTCCGTCGTCTGCGCAGTCGCCCGAATGCGCAACCCGTATGTTCGAACCGGCCGGCCTATGTTCTTTAGTTGCTGTTCACCGAGGTCGACAAACTCCGTGCTAACCTTATCGCGCACGTGCTCATGAGCTGCGCCGGAAAGACAGATGTCCCCCGGCTCGCAAATAGCCTCCAGCCGCGCCGCGATATTGACGCCGTTGCCCATCAGATCGCCGTCTGCTTCGCCGACGACGTCGCCGATATGAATACCGATGCGAAACTGGATTTGTCGGCTGGCCGAGACGCCAACATTGCGTTCGACCATCCCGGTCTGCACTTCGATGGCGCAGTTTAGAGCGTCGATGACGCTGCGGAACTCGACGATGGCGCCGTCCCCGGCCCGCTTGATGACATGACCGCGATGTGCCGCGATCGCCGGGTCGATCAGGTCGCCGCGTAGCGCGCGCAACCGTGCCAGCGTGCGGTCCTCATCAGCGTCCGCCAAACGGCTGTAACCCGCCATGTCGGCGGCGAGAATTGCGGCGAGACGGCGTGTCGGCTCAGTCATTTCAAGGGCCCCCCGACCGGCATATTTATCACGTTACGCCCCGCGCGGGAAACCAAGGCCCGCGCAACCCATAATTGGTATTGGTGGCGCGTGTCGGCGAAGGTCCGGTTTCATCCAAAGCCGAAATTCATCCTGAGACACATCCGGTGCGACACACGGCTTGACAAAGTTCTTGTTGTGTTCTATTTTTTTCGGCGCGGGGGAAAGGAAGGGAGCGAGCGGAGCCGCGCCGGGCACAAATTAAAATTCGCCGATCGAAGCCAATTTTCCAAATGAAATCAAAGGAGACGCTAAAAAAACGAAGCCAAAACGAAGCCATAACGAAGCCAAGACGAAGCCATCACGAAGCCGATTTCAGCTCTCTATGGCGCGCTCCGTTCAATGAATCTTCTTGGTTTTCGGCAGCGGCGATATGCGATCGATGGCGGCGAGGTCGTCGGGCGAGAGCTTCCAGCCCGCGGCGGCGACATTGGCCTTCACCTGCTCGGTGCTGGTGGCGCCGGCGATGACGCTCGACACGGTCGGGTTCGCGAGCAGCCAGGAAAAGGCGAGATCGAGCAACGTATGGCCCCGCGTCGAGGCGAAATCCTCGAGCCGCTCGACGATGTCCCAATTCTCGTCGGTGAGGAAATTGTCCTGAAACACTTTCGCCACGGTGATGCGCGCCCCGTCCGGCATCGGCGCGTTGCGGCGGTATTTGCCGGTGAGGAAGCCGCTCGCCAGCGGGAAATAGGGCAGGAAACCCATGCCGCTCGCCCGGGTCGCGGGGATGATCTCGCGCTCCACCTCGCGCACGAGCAGGCTGTATTCGTCCTGGTCCGAGGCGAAGGCGTTGCTGCCGAGTTCGCGCGCCACGGCCCGGGCCTGCGCAATCTGCCAGCCGGCGAAGTTGGAGCAGCCGATATAGCGCACCTTGCCCTGGCGGATAAGGTCGTCGAGCGCGCGCAGCGTCTCGTCGATCGGCGTCGCCGCGTCGGGGAAATGGACCTGGTAGAGATCGATCCAGTCGGTGTTGAGGCGCTGGAGGCTCGCCTCGACCGCCCGCATGATCCAATGGCGCGAGCTGCCGCACATCGGGTCGTCGGGCCGCATGACATTGCCAAATTTGGTGGCGATGACGACCTCTTTGCGGCGCGGCCCCAGCGCCTCGCCGAGCAAGGTCTCCGACAGGCCGGATTTGCCGACGGGATAGGCGTCGGCGGTGTCGAACAGGGTCAGCCCGAGATCGATCGCCGCCGGAATCAGCTTCAGCGTCCCGGCCCGATCGAGTCGCCCGCCGAGATTGTTGCAGCCGAGCCCGACCGCCGACACTTTGAGCCCCGATGTCCCAAGATTGCGCAATTCCATCGCCATCACCTTCCCGATCGACTCGCCGTCTTCCATGATGCACCGGCGGGGCGCGACGGCAAGGCCGGAATCGGCCGGGTGTGGTTGCGCGAAAATGATGACAGACCGGCTGCATTGCCCCTAAATTCATCCCCATGGAAGGCGATTGGGCGTTACGGACGGCGCCAGTGCCGCCGGTAGAGGTCGTCGCGCCGGCACGGCAGACCCTGCCGCTGGTCTGCGCGTCGCCGCATAGCGGCGCCCATTACCCGGCGGAATTTCTTGTCGCGGCGCGGCTCGATGCGCTGACCCTGCGGCGCTCGGAAGACGCCTATGTCGACGAATTGTTCGGCGCGGCGCCGGGCCTTGGCGCGCCGCTGCTCCGGGCGAATTATGCCCGCGCCTTCCTCGATCCCAATCGCGAACCCTACGAACTCGACCCCGCCATGTTCGCCGATGCCCTGCCCGCCTTCGTCAATCGCCATTCGCCGCGGGTGCGGATGGGGCTCGGCACCATCGCCCGGGTGGTCGCGTCGGGCGAGGAGATCTATGGCCGCAAGCTCCTGGCGCAGGAGGCGCTCACCCGGATCGAGACGCTCTACCGCCCCTATCATCGCGCGCTGAAACAGCTCGTGACCGAAACCAAGGAGCGGTTCGGCTATTATCTCCTCGTCGATTGCCATTCGATGCCATCGGCCTGCTTTGGCGAGCGCGGGCCGCGAGGCAGCCGCGCCGACATCGTCCTTGGCGATTGTCACGGCACCTCATGCGGCGCCGCGGTGACGGATGCGGCGCACCGCGCGCTCGCCGCCAAGGGCTATCGCGTCGCCCGCAACATGCCCTATGCCGGCGGGTTCACCACCGCCCATTACGGCCGGCCCGAGGCGCGCGCTCATTGCCTCCAGATCGAGCTCAGCCGCGCGCTCTACATGGATGAGCGGAGTTTTGAGCGGAAGCCCTATTTCGCCCGCCTCGCCGATGATATGAGCGACGTGATCCTGACCTTGGCCGGCATCGCGCCGTCGCTCGCCGCGGCGGCATGAGCGCGGCGCCGGGCGCGGCACCCTGCCTGATCCGCGACGCCGCCGAGGCCGATTTCGATCGCATCGCCGAAATCTATCGCCATCACGTGCTCAACGGCTTCGGCACCTTCGATGAGGAGGCGCCCGCCGCCGCGGCGATGCGCGCGCGCTTTCTCGAGCTGCGTGCCCTCGACCTGCCCTGGCTCGTCGCCGCTTCCGGCGGCAACCTCCTCGGCTATGCCTATGCCGCGCCCTATCGCCCGCGCTCGGCCTATCGCTTCACCCTCGAGGATTCGATCTATGTCGCGCCGGATTGGCTGCGCCGCGGCGTCGCGACACGCCTTCTCGATGCGCTGATCCGGCGCTGTGCCGCGGCGGGCACGCGTCAGCTCGTCGCCGTGATCGGCGACAGCGATAATACCGCCTCGATCGGCCTTCATGAGAAATGCGGCTTCCGCCGGGCCGGGGTCTTGCGCGATGTCGGCTTCAAGGCGGGCCGCGTTCTCGACACCGTCATCATGCAGCGCGCTGTGACGGGCCGGAACGGAACCGCGGCCTGACGGTGGTGCCAACGTGACCCAGGGAATGCCGATCTTCCTCACCTGGAGCGACCTTGCCCTCCGCCTCGGTCTCACCGTCCTCGCCGGCCTCGTCATCGGATACGATCGGGGCGAGCAAGGCAAGGTGGCGGGCATGCGCACGACGTTGCTGGTGTGCCTCGCCGCGTCGGTGGCGATGATCCAGGTCAATCTGCTGTTACCGATGGCGGGCAAGCCTCCCCACTCCTTCGTGACCAACGATCTGATGCGGCTGCCGCTGGGCATCCTGACCGGCGTCGGCTTCATTGGCGGCGGCGCGATCCTGCGCCGCGACAACGCCGTTTCCGGCGTGACGACCGCCGCGACCTTGTGGCTCGTCACCGTGATCGGTTTGTGCTTCGGCGGCGGACAGATCTGGCTCGGGTTGATCGCCACGGCGATCGGGCTTGCCGCCTTGTCGGGGTTGAAGCGGGTCGAGGACCGGTTGCAGCGCGAGCACCCTGCAAGCCTCGCCATCGATCTCGGCCCCGATGCGCCGGACGAGGCGGCGTTGCGCCATCGGCTCGAAGCCGCCGGCTTGCGGATCGTCAACTCCCGGCTCTCATATGACCGCGGCATGGGGCGTCGGCGCCTCAGCTTTGAAATCCGGCAGACGCGCCGGCCCTATCGCACCGCTACCCCGCCGTTCGTCACGGCACTGGCGCAGGAAGCCGGCATCGTTGCCTTGGAATGGCAGACGAAGGGCTGATGCCGCCCATGATTTTCGCTTGCGGTCCGCGGTCGAAAGGCCAACCTTGTCGACGATGCCGAACCCGCCGTCGCCCCAATTGCTGCGCCGCATGGACGCCTATTGGCGCGCGGCGAACTATCTTTCGGTCGGACAGATCTACCTGCGCGACAATGCGTTGCTCGAAAACCCGTTGGCGCGCGAGCACATCAAGCCGCGCCTTCTCGGCCACTGGGGCACGACGCCCGGCCTCAACCTCATTTATGTCCATCTCAACCGGCTGATCGCGGAAAACGATCTCGACATGATCTATGTCATCGGGCCGGGGCATGGCGGGCCGGGCCTCGTTGCGAATGCCTATCTCGAAGGCACCTATACCGAGACCTATCCCGATATCGGCCGCGACCGCGTCGGGATGGAGCGGCTCTTGCGCCAATTCTCCTGGCCCTATGGCGTGCCGAGCCATGTCGCGCCGGAGACGCCGGGTTCGATCCATGAGGGGGGCGAGCTCGGCTATTCGCTCGCCCATGCCTTCGGCGCCGCCTTCGACAATCCCGATCTCATCGTCGCGTGCATCATCGGCGATGGCGAGGCGGAAACGGGGCCGCTCGCCACCGGCTGGCACGGCAATAAATTCCTCAATCCCGCCCGCGACGGCGCGGTGCTGCCGATCCTGCACCTCAACGGCTACAAGATCGCGAACCCGACCATGCTGGCGCGCGTCCCGGCGGACGAGCTGACGGCGTTGCTGCGCGGCTATGGCTATGCACCGCATTTCGTCGCCGGCGATGTGCCGGAGCGCGTGCACCAGGCGCTTGCCGCCGCGCTCGACACGGTACTGGTGGAGCTTCACGCGATCCAGGCCGCGGCGCGCGCGTTGCCGCCGGGTGCGACGCCGGAACGGCCGCGCTGGCCGATGATCGTCTTGGAGACGCCGAAGGGCTGGACCGGCCCCAAATTCGTCGATGGCAAGCCGGTCGAGGGCACCTGGCGCGCGCATCAGGTGCCGATCACGGGGTTCGACGACAAAGAGCATCTCGCCACGCTCGACGCCTGGATGCGCAGCTATCGCCCGGAAGAGCTGTTCGACCAGAACGGCACCTTGCGCGACGAACTCGCCGCGCTGCCGCCGGCGGGCGCGCGGCGGATGAGCGCCAATCCCCATGCCAATGGCGGCTTGCTCATGAAGCCGCTGATCCTGCCGGTTTTTCGCGATTATGCCATCCCGGTGACGGCGCCTGGCGCGATCCAGGCGGAAGCGACCCGCACGCTCGGCAAATGGCTGCGCGATGTGATGAAGCTCAATCTCGGCGCCGCCAATTTCCGCCTGTTCGGGCCGGACGAGACCGCATCGAACCGCCTCGATGCCGTCTATGCCGCCGCCGGCAAGGCGTGGATGGAGGAAGTGACCGACACCGATGTCGATTTGAGCGCCGACGGCCGGGTGATGGAGGTGTTGAGCGAGCATCAATGCCAGGGCTGGCTCGAAGGCTATCTCCTGACCGGCCGCCACGGCTTCTTCGCCTGCTACGAGGCCTTCATCCGGATCGTCGATTCGATGGTCAATCAGCACGCCAAGTGGCTGAAGACCTGCAACGGCCTCGCTTGGCGCAAGCCGATCGCCTCCTTGAATTATCTCCTCACCTCGCATGTCTGGCGCCAGGACCATAACGGCTTCTCGCACCAGGATCCCGGCTTCATCGACCATCTCGTCAACAAGAAGGCCGACATCGTGCGCGTCTATCTGCCGCCCGATGCCAACACGCTCTTGTCGGTCGCGGACCATTGTCTTCGCAGCCGCAACTACATCAACCTCATCATCGCCGGCAAGCAGTCGGAATGGCAATGGCTCGACATCGAGACGGCGGTGCGGCACTGCACTGAAGGCGCCGGCGTCTGGCCGTTCGCCAGCAACGATGCCGGCGGCGAGCCCGACATCGTGATGGCCTGTGCCGGCGACGTGCCGACGCAAGAGACGCTGGCCGCGGTGATGTTGCTGCGCGAGCGCATCCCCGACATCCGCATCCGCACCGTCAACGTCGTCGATCTCATGACATTGCAGCCCCAATCGGACCATCCGCACGGTCTTTCCGACTATGATTTCGACCGCCTCTTCACCCGCGACAAGCCGGTGATCTTGGCCTTCCACGGCTATCCGGGCGTGATCCACCGCCTAACCTATCGGCGCGCCAATCACGACAATTTCCACGTTCACGGCTATCGCGAGGAAGGCACCACCACGACGCCGTTCGACATGGTGGTGCTGAACCAGCTCGACCGATATCGCCTGACGCTCGACGCCGTGTCGCGGGTGCCGCGCCTCAGCCATCTCGTCGAGAGGGAGACGCGCCGCTACGAGGCGTTGATGGAGCGCCATCGCCTCTACGTCATTGCGCATGGCGAAGACATGCCCGAAGTGCGAAACTGGCGCTGGACCACGCCCGGCACGTCCCCCGCGGCGCCCCACGTCTAGGACCAGGGAAAGCGCGTGCCGATGCCGTCCATGACCGACCCTTTGCAATCCGACACGGCGCGTCAGCGGCAAGCGCGGCTGCTCGCGGTGGGTCGGCTGACCGAGGGCATCGCCCATGACATCAACAACGCACTTACCATCGTGTTGTGGCAGCTCGATCGCCATTTGCGCGCGCACCCGCCCGACAGTAAGGAGGCCGAAACCGCCCGCATCGCGATCGATGCCGCCAACAACGGCGCATCGTTGCTCCAACTGCTGCTAACCTATGCCGGACACGAGGTTCATGATCCCGATCTCGTCCATCTCGGCGAGATGCTGGCGCGCCTCGTGCCGATCCTGACCACGCTCGTCGATGCCGAGATCATCGTCGGTTGCCGGCCGTTCGAGACTATCGGACCGGTGTTCGTCGATGCGACCTGGCTCGAGCTCGGCCTGCTCGAGCTCGCCGTCGGCTTGTCGGAAAACATGGCGAGCGGCGGCAGCCTTGCCTTTGACGCGGTCGATCTTGCGGGCGATGGCGCCGCCGAGGTGCTGTTATCGCTGCGCGCCGGCGGCATCGCGTTGGGAAAGCTCGCGCACCCGGCCGAAGGCGGCTTTCTCGAAGCCTCGGTCGCGCTTGCCGGCGGCCGGATCGAGTTTGACCGTCCCGAAGAGGATGTCGTCGAAATGCGGCTCTATTTGCCACGCGCCGCCTTCGAACTAACGTAGCTCATACCGCCGCGCCGAGCGATTTCAGCATTGCCAGCGACAGGCGCTGGTCGAGATCGCCGATCCCGCGCCACGG
>JBOHLV010000078.1:0-33279 GCA_050729815.1 Allostellaceae bacterium | reverse complement strand
CTGATAGGGCGTGCTCTGGAACGGCCCTCCGGCAAGCGAGCGGTCAGCATAGCTGTCATTGCTCTCGCCCCAGCCGCCATCGCCGTTCTGACGCAGGCGCAGCCATTCGACAGCCTGCCGGATCATGGGATCGGTCGCCGGAACACCGGCCTCGGCGAGCGCGGTGAGCGCAGACCAGGTGCCGTAGATATAGTTCGTGCCCCAGCGACCGAACCAGGAACCGTTCGCCTCCTGCTCCTTCAAGAGATACCGCACGGCGCGATCCAGCCCCTCGCCCTTCCTTTCGATCTGGGCCAGAAGGCCGATGCAGCGCGCCGAGACATCCGCGGTCGGTGGGTCGAGCAGTGCGCCATGATCGGCAAAGGGAATGTAGTTGAGGTAATAGTGGGTGTTGTCGGCATCGAACGAGCCCCAGCCGCCGTTGCGGCTCTGCATGCCTTCGATCCACTCGGCACCGCGCGCAACCGAACCGCGATATTTGTCCCGGTCGAAGCGGTTGAGCGCCATCGCGACCACGGCGGTATCATCGACATCGGGATAATGCGGATTGGCATATTGAAAGGCCCATCCCCCAGGCGGCACGCCGGGCCGCCGCGACGCCCAGTCGCCGACCACCTCAGTCTCTTGCTTCGTTACCAGCCAATCGAGTGCCCGACCGACCGCGCGTCTCGCGTCATCATCGCCGGTTTCGAGCAACGCATGCGCGGCGAGGCTGGTGTCCCACACCGGCGAGACGCAAGGCTGGCAGTAGGAACCATCACCCTTCAACACCAGGAGCTTTCGGATCGCCTCTTTCGCGACCAGGAGACGCGGGTCGTCCTTCGCACAGCCGAGGCATTCGAACATCATCACGGCATTGGCCATGGCGGGGAAGATCGCGCCGAGCCCATCCTCGCCATTGAGGCGCTCCGTCACCCAGGCGACCGCGCGTTCGGTCGCGCGCGCCCGGCTCCCCGGCGGCATTCGCGGCTCGAAATGGCGCAACACATCGTCGAGCCCGTTGAAGAGCGTCGCCCAGACCGAGCCCGCGGCGCGGGGCGGATTGGCCGTGCTGCCGGGCACGAACAATTCCGCGATATGAATGCCGCGGGGGTTCTTCGCCCGCGGCTTCTTCGCCAGGAGGACGAGCAGCGGCACGATCACCGTGCGCGACCAATAGGACACTTTATCCAAATGAAACGGGAACCAGCGCGGCAACAGCATGATCTCGATCGGCATCACCGGCACGCCGTTCCAGCCGATCTCGCCGAACAGCGCGAGCAGCACGCGGGTGAAGACATTGGCGTTCGCGGCACCGCCATGACCGAGGATCGCGGTGCGTGCCCGCAGCATATGCGGCGCCTCGATCGAATCGCCGGCGGCCTTTAGCGCGAAATAGGCCTTGACGCTGGCCGACAGGTCGAAGGCGCCGCCGTGGAACAGTGGCCAGCCGCCATGCACGCCTTGGGTCGCGCGCAGATATGTCGCCAGCGCCGATTGCTCCGCCGGCAGAATTTCATCGAGATAATGCTGCAAGAGGATGTATTCGGCCGGGATCGTGGCATCCGCCTCGAGTTCGAACACCCAGTGCCCTTCGGGCTTCTGCAAGGCGAGGAGCGACCCCGTCGCGCGCTCGATCGCGTGCGTGAGTTCGGGCATATCGCCTGCGCCGTGCACGAGGATGTCGAGATCGGCCATGGCGGCGAGTGTGTCGGGAGTGCGGCCGTCGCTCAAGGCTTTTTCCCCCCGAGTATTTCGGCCGCCGCAAAGCCCGAGCGGAGCGCCCCTTCGACCGTGGCGGGAAGGCCGGTATCGACCCAATCGCCGGCGAGCGCCAGATTGCGCCAGCGCGTCGCCGCTTTCGGCCGGCGCTTCTGCTGTTCCGGCGTCGCGGCGAAGGTTGCGCGCCGTTCCTTGACGATCTGCCAGGCCGGCATCGCCGCGCCGCCAAGCCCGTAGGCGCGACACACATCCGCCCACAGCAACGGCGCCAGCTCCTCGGCCGGCTGGTCCATGAACCGGTCGGCGGCGCTGATCGTTACCGACAGCACTTCGCGCTTGCGAAACACCCACTCCGCCGTGCCCCCGATCACCCCGACGAAGAGCGGCGCCGTCGCCTCTATCGCGATGCGAAAATGGGCATTGAGGATGGCGCGAAACTGATCGGGGGCCGTTATCCCGGGCAAGAGCCGCGCCGCGACCGCCGCCGGCAAGGCGAGCACGATGCCCTGCCCCGGCCCGAGCGCCACATCGCCCTCTTCGAAACGAAGCCGGCTGACGCGATCGCCTTCGGCATCGACGGCGCGAAGACGCGCACCAAAGCGCACAGTCACGCCCTTCCGCCGCAAGGTTGCGAGCGCGGGTTCGATCAAGCTTTCCGAAAGGCCCTCACACGGAACGAGCGGCCGGCATGCCGCCCCGCCAGCGCCGAACGTCTCGCGCAGCACGCGACCCAGCAGCATCGCCGACCCAGCAGCCGGTTCCGTATTGAGCGCGGCGGTTGCGAGCGGCGCCCAGAGCCGACGATAGATCGTCGTGTCGGGAGTCAGAAGATCGCCAACCCGGTCATCGGGCCCGGCCCGGCCCAAGCGCAGGGCGTGTCGATAGTCGGTAAGGCGCGTACCCGAAATCCGCCTGTCGCGCCGCAGCAACCACCAGGGAACACGGCCGCGATTGGGCCGAAACTGCCAGCGCTCGCCGGTGGCGAGATCAAGGAAATCGTAACGCGGCTCGGACGGCCCAACGAGGCTGTCGGCGGCGCCGATCATGGCGAGATAATCCATCGCGGCACGATTACCCGCGACCAGAAGATGATTGCCGTTGTCGATGCGGCAGCCGAGGCCCGCGTCGAAATAGGAACGGCATCGTCCGCCCGCCTGGGGCGCCGCCTCGTGCAATGCAACCGTCAGCCCGGCCTCGGCCAGGCGCAACGATGCCGCCAACCCCGCCAATCCCGCGCCGACAACATGAATCTCGGAAAAGCCGCTCACATCACTCCGTGCAGCAGCGCCAGCCACAGCTTGACCGAGGCGGGCACTTTCACCGGCGCCGCCAGATTCTTCCAGCCCTTGTCCCGTAACCGACGCAGCAACTCGTGATAGACCGCGCGCATCACTGCGGCGGGCCGCATGGCGCGGCGCGGGCATTGGCGCATCGCCTTTTGCGCCTCCGCGAAATGCGCCTGCGCAGTATCGGCGAGATCAACGCAGGCGAGCGGCAAGGCAGGATCGCCAAGCACGGTCATCGGGTCGGTGCCGTGAATGCCATGGCCGGCGAGATATTCCTTCGGCAGATAAAGCCGCCCGCGCTCACCATCCTCGACAAGATCGCGCAGGATATTGGTGAGTTGGAGCGCGCGGCCCAAATGCTGGGCGACGCGATCGGCGGCGGCGCTATCGACACCGAAGATGCGTACCGACAGCCGTCCGACCGCGCTCGCCACGCGATCGCAATAAAGATCGAGATCGGCAAGGCTCGGCGCGCGGATGTCCTTGCGCGCGTCCATCTCCATGCCGTCGACGACGGCCATGAAGTCGCTCTGGCGCAGATTGTAGCGTCCAACAATCGGGGCCAGGATTTCGCCGAGCGGCGTCTTCGGCTCGCCGGCGAAAATGGCTTTCACTTCCTTGCGCCATCCCGCAAGCCCGGCCAGCTTGATCGGCGGCGACGTATCGCTGTCGGCGATGTCATCGACTTCGCGGCAGAAGGCGTAAACGGCGAACATCGCATCGCGGCGCTCTTTCGGCAGGAGCCGCATCGCCCAATAGAAGGACGAGCCGGCGGACGCGACCTTGGTGCGGATTTCGGCCTTGAGGGCTTCGGGCGACGCCGCCGCGACCGCGGTCATCCAAGGCTCCCCCGCCAGGTGCCGAAAAGCAGGGCGGCAAGAAAATCGCCTTTGCTCAATTTGACGCGCGTCGCCAAGGGATCGCCGCGACGCAAATGCGCGGCGAGCCGCGCCGCCAGACCGACGATCATCGCCACCTCGCAGCGCAGGCCCCAACTCTTGACGCCGGCCGGAAACGCCCGTGCCTCATCGATCAGCCGATCGGTGCCGTCGAGCAGCCGGTCCGCAACCGCGCGGAGGCCGGGGCCCATCCGGCCGGCATCCAGATCTTCGACCGTCGCGCCGCACGCCGTCAGGTCAACTTCCGGCAGATAGACCCGATCGAGCGCGCGATAGTCCTCGCCGCAATCCTGCAAATGATTGAGGATTTGGAGCGCCTTGCAAAGCGCATCGTTGGCCGGCCAGGTGGCGCGCGATTCGCCATGAAGGTCGAGGACTTGCCGGCCTACCGGCGCGGCCGAATAGCGGCAATATTCCATGAGATCGTCCCAATCGCGGTATCTGAGCTTCGTCGCGTCGAGCCGGAATGCACGGAGGATGTCGTGACAATGCTGTGGGGTGACACCGGTCTCAAGGAGGCTTTGCCGCATCGCGACCGCGGCCGAGGATTCCTCGCCCGGCGCCCCGTCGAGGATTTCGCCCATCCGGTCGAGCCGGCGAATCTTGTCCTCGTCCGCGAGATTGGAATTATCGGCGATGTCGTCGGCTTGCCGCGCGAAGCGATAGAAGGCATGAACATGCGGTCGCAATTCGCGCCGGATGAGGAACGAACCGACGGGAAAATTCTCATCGCCGGCCGCCTTGCCGGAAGGCGTCTCGATCTCGCTCAGCGCGCGCTCCGCCACGCCACTCGACCCTTCCATGCCCCGCCTCGCCCCCGCCAATGTCGCCAAGCCGAAGCCACGGTCGCGGCGAGATAGACCGCCGCGGTTGCCGGCAACAACAATCCCCAAACCGGCATGAGGCCATAGAACCGGACCATCGGCAGGTAGGCAAGTCCCATCAATAGCCACGCGGCAAGCCCCATCCATTCCGCCACCCCATCCGCCGACAACAGCAAGAGCGGCGGCGCGAGATATGTGAGCGCCATGCCGAGGAGAGTGCCCACCAACAGCCATGGCGAGTAACGCAATTGGGTATAGGCGCTGCGGGCGATCATATTCCAGATCGAAGCGAACGACTCGTAGCGGCGCAGGCTTAGCGCCGCGCGGGTGAGGTCGAGACGGATCGCGCCACCGGAGCGTTTGACCGCTCGCGCCAAGGCGCAATCGTCGATCAGATTGCCCTTGATCGCTGCGAGCCCGCCGATTCGAACGAGCGCCGAGCGGCGCAACAGCATCGTGCCGCCGGCCGCCGCAGCGGTCCGCCGGCGCAACGCGCCGACCCAGGGAAAGGGATAAAGCATCGCGAAAAAAAACACGAAGGCCGGAATCAGGAATCGCTCGGCAAGACTGGCGCAGTTGAGCAGCACCATTTCCGAGACGAGATCGCACCCCTCGGCCTCGAGCCGCGCGACCAGGGCACGCAGATGCCGCGGATGATGGGCGATGTCGGCGTCGGTGAAGAGGAGCAATTCGGCGTCTCCTGTCGCTTCGACCCCGCAATTCATCGCCGCGAGCTTGCCGGTCCAGCCCGGCGGCAGCATCGGCGCCTTAACGATATCGAACCGTGCGCCGCCGACCACCTGATCGGCCGAGCGGCGGGCGACCTCCGCGGTGCCGTCGCTGCTATGGTCATCGACGAGAATGACGCGGAAATCGCCGGGATAATCCTGGCAAAGCAGCGAGCCGACCGCCTTTCCCACTAACTCCGCTTCATCGCGCGCCGGCATCACGGCGGCAACTCGCGGCCAGCGCGCCGGCTCGGGTGCGAGCGCCGGCAGTCGCGGCCACCAGAAGAAGCCCCGCCCAAACACGAGGCCGAGCCAGATCGCCAACGCGACCGCGCCGAGGCCGATTGCGATGCTCATGCCACCATCCCGTGCCGCCGGAACCAGGCCACCGCGTCGGTCAGCGCGAGGTCGGCCGGCCGCGGCGCATAGCCGAGATCGCGCACCGCTTTCTCGGATGAGAAGAACATCTTCTTGCGGGCAAGCCGCAACCCGTCCCGGGTGACGAAGGGTTCCTTATGGGTAACGCGCGCCGCCACCTCGGCTGCAAACCCGATGGGCATCAGGGCCGCAACCGGCAAGGCAAGGCGCGGTGGCCGTCGCCCAATGATCCGCGCGATGCGCGCCAGGATCTCCCGAAGGGACAGATTCTCGCCGCCGAGAATGTAGCGCTCGCCGACGCGACCCCGCTCCTCGGCGAGGAGATGCCCCGCCGCCACGTCGTCGACATGGACAATGTTGAGGCCGGTATCGACGAAGGCGGGCATGCGGCCCGACGCCGCCTCGACGATCATGCGGCCCGTCGGCGTCGGCTTCACATCGCCCGGCCCCACCGGGGTCGACGGGTTGACGATCACCGCCGGCAGACCGCGGGTCGCCACCATCTCGCGCACGAGTTCCTCGGCCATGAACTTCGACCGCTTATAGGGCCCGATCATATCGTCCAGGGTGGCGGGCGCGGTCTCGTCCGCGGGCGAGCCATCGGCGTGAAGCCCCAGGACCGCGACGCTGCTGGTATAGACGACACGCTCGACACCCTGCCCCAGCGCCGCCGCCATGATCGCGCGCGTGCCCTCGACATTGGCGCGATACATCGCGTCTGGTCGCGGCACCCAGAGGCGATAATCGGCGGCAACATGATAGAGCGCACCGCACCCCGCCACCGCAAGATCGAGCGAGGCCGGATCGGTCAGATCGCCCTCGCGCTGCTCCACCGCGAGGCCGGCGAGATTGCGCCGGTCGCTCCGGGGCCGTACCAGGACCCGGACTGGTCGCTCCCGGGCCAACAGCGCGCGCGCCACGGCGGCACCGACGAACCCGGTCGCGCCTGTTACCAATACCGGTTTTGCCTGATCGACCACGGCCGCCGCGGCAGCTACTCAGCGCGCGGCGACGCGGCGTCCACCGTTGCCGACCAGGCGGCGCGCCATCTCCCGCGCGGCACGGTCCGCTTCATAGACGTCGTCGAGCGTGGCGATCGCACCGCGTTCCAGGGTCGCGAGGCATTCCTCGACGATCGCCGCGATGTCGAGAAACCCGATCATGCCGTCGAGAAACGCCGCAACCGCGATCTCGTTCGCGGCGTTGAGAATCGGTGGCGCGGCACCGCCCTCCTCCAAGACCGCACGGGCGATGCGCAGCGCCGGAAAGCGTTCGGGATCGGGCGGCTCGAAGGTGAGCTGGCCGAGCGCGGCGAGGTCGAGCCGCGGGCTCGGGGCCGGTATGCGCCGGGGCCAGCCGAGTGTATTGGCGATCGGGGTGCGCATGTCAGGCGAGCCCAATTGCGCCAGGACCGAGCCATCCTTGTAATAAACGAGCCCGTGAATCACCGATTGGGGATGCACCACGATATCAATGCGATCGCCGCCCAGCGCGAAGAGATGCGTCGCCTCGATGACTTCGAGGCCCTTGTTCATCATGGTTGCGGAATCGACCGAGATCTTCGCCCCCATGCGCCAGTTCGGATGCGCCACGGCCTCCGCCGGGGTGACATTCGCCATCGCCGAGAGCGGCCGGGTGCGAAACGGGCCGCCGCTCGCGGTCAGCATGATACGCTCGATGGCGTGGGTCTGGCCTTCCTCGATACATTGGAAGATCGCGTTATGCTCGCTATCAACCGGCAGCAGCCGGGCGCCGTGCTCACGCGCCGCCGCCATGACCAGGCTGCCGGCACAGACCAGCACTTCCTTATTGGCGAAGGCGACCAGGGCGCCGCGCTTCACCGCGGCCAACGTCGATGCAAGCCCGGCGGCGCCGACAATTGCCGCCATGACCCACTCGGCCGGCCGCCCGGCCGCTTCGACAACGGCGTTCGGCCCGGCCGCGGCCTCAATGCCGGTGCCGGCGAGCGCCTCCTTCAAGGCGGCATATTTCGTGCTGTCGGCGATGACGGCCAGCTTGGCATGGGTGCCGCGCGCCTGCTCGGCAAGGAGTTCGGCATTTTTCAAGGCCACCAGCGCCTCGACGGCATATTGCGCCGGCTCGGCTGCAACCAGCTCGATGGTGTTGCGGCCGACCGAGCCGGTCGAACCCAGGATCGTGACGCGCCGGGTCATCACAGTTCACCCCCATTGGCGCGCCGTCGCGCCCGGACTTGATTGCAAATCCGCTCCAGCACCGGATCACGGATGCCGAGCGTCGCCAAATGATCGACCGTATTATAGAGGTAGGTCGCGCAATCGCCGAGCCGTCCCTGGGCGGTCGCGAGCATCTCGACAATCTGCGCTTCGGGCAAGGGCGCGACATAGCGCTTGAAATCGCGATTGACGATAAAGGCGATGGCGTCGACCGCGCCAGCCACCGTCGCCACCTTGACCCATTGCGGGTCATAGGCGTTGGTCAACATCTCGCGACGCCATAAGAGGCCAAGCTCGCTTTCGATCTCCCGCGCCGCAATGCGAAAGGCGACCCCCCGACACGAGCCGCCACGATCGAGGCCGAGCATCAGCCCCGGCCGCTCCGGCGAGCCGCGACCGAGCCGTGCCCAGAGACAATAGCGCCGATGATAGCCGTGGATCTTGCCGACGCGGCGCTCGACATAATGGAACAAGGGATTCCAGATCAGCGAGCCATAGCCGAACACCCAGACCCCGCCATCGAGCCTCCGGCCCGCCAGCAGCGTCGCGATCGACGCCGCGCGCGCCTCGGGCGGCATCAACTGCATCTCGGGATCAAGCTCCTTTAGCTGCTCGCGGAAGCTATCGTCGAGGAGGTATTCCCGCGTCAGGACGAAGGGGGTGTCGGGCTGGGACATGGCATGAATGATAATCGAGCCGGGCCGATTCCGTCACGAAGCTTCATCGCTGCCCACCGTTGCGCGGAACTGGGGTGCGGGAATTGCCGTTTTACCCTTTGGAAGGGTGGTGCATCGCCGCCAACAGCCGCGCCGGCGTCATCGGCAGGTCACGCAACCGCGCGCCCACCGCATCGAACACCGCATTCCCAACGGCCGGCGCCACGACGCTCATCGCGGGGCCACCCGCGCCGGTCGGATGCTGTCCTTCACCGATGATATGGATTTCCAGTTCCGGGGTGTCGGCAAAGCGCAGGATCGGATAGGTGTCGAAATTCGCCTCGACAAACTGGCCACCGGCGAGGGCCGCCTGTTCATAAAGGGCGACGCTGAGCCCGGTGAGCGCGGCGCTTTCGATCTGGGCCTGGACGCCATCAGGATCGACCGCCATGCCGACATCGCTGACAAATGTCAATTTACGGACCTTGATTGCGCCGTGCTCGCGATCGACCGCGACTTCGGCGACACAGACCGTCCAGCTCGGCTGATTTCGATCAGGCGCGCTCGAGGCGGCAAGGCCGATGCCGTGATCCGGCGGCTTCGTGCGCCGTTTCGCCGCATAGCCGGTGATCGCGACCGCTTTGCGGATCACGGCGGCAAGGCGGCGCGCGCCGCCAACGGCGCTCGGCGGCCCGCCCTTGTTGGGGCCGCTGCCATCAAGCCATAGGAGCCGCAGCGCCACCGCATCCCGGCCCGTCGCATGGGCAAGCTCATCGACAAAACATTCGAGCGCCCAAAAGACATAGCCGGTCGCCTCGGCACGCAGGAACCCCGCGCGCATCGCCCGTTGCGCCAGGTCGTTCTTGATGAGGCGCACCTCGTAGTTCGGCAGCGAATACCAGCTATCGGCACCGGTGATCGCGCTCCAATCGAGCATCGTCTTATGGTCGGCACCCGGTTGCAACGCGATCGGCAGGGCGCGCGCCAGCGGCCAGGCCGCGCATACATCGTGTTGCAAAGCGATTACATGGCGGTCGGCATCGAGCCCGGCCGACAGCCGCTGAAAGGTGAGCGCGCGATGAAAATCGAATCGCAAGGCTTCCTCGCGATCGAAGATCAGCTTCACCGGCCGGCCCACCTTCTTCGCCGCGAGCGCCGCCGCGACCAGCGCGTCGACCTCGACACGGCGCCCCGATGGATCGCCGATCTCGGTCTGATGAAGCGCGATCGACGGCGAATCCGTCTCGAGCGCATCCGCGAGCGCGCCCAATGCGTGGGTCTGGAAGGCGGAGCCGGCATAGACATGCCAGCGATCGCCGTCGCGCATGACGAGCGCACTCATCGGCTCGATGCCGGCATGGGCAATATGGGCGGTGGTGTATCCGGCGGTGATCACGCGTGCCGCGCCGCCCATCGCCTTCGCCGCATCGCCGATGATCCACCACGGCCCGCCCGCTTTCGGATCGGCGACCAAGGCCTTCGCCCGCGCCAGAATTGCATCATCATCGACGGCCCCGTAGGGCCCGTCGTCCCAATCGATCCTGAGCGCCTTCGCGGCGGCACAGGCCGCGGGATAGGTATCCGCCAGCGCCATGACGTAATAGCCATTGTCGCGAGTTGGGTCCTTCGCACTGATGCAGCGATGATAACCTTTGATCCGCCGTGCCGCAGAATCGTCGATCGCACGCGGGACCGCGCCCGCCCGCCGCGGTGGCCGCGCGATCTTGGCATAGAGCATGCCGGGCACGAACGCATCGATGGCGAAGCGCGCGCGACCATCGGTCTTAGCCGGAATGTCGAGCGCCGGACGCGAACGCCCGATCAGGCGAAAGTCCCGCGCCGGCTTCAGCGGAATCCCGGCCAGGTCCGCTTCCCCAAAATGCCGCGTCGCGAGGCCCGCCGCCACCAGGGCGGCATAGCTGATCCGGCGACCGCTCGGGCGATGGATGACCCCGCCTTCGGCCGCGAAGCAATCGGGCGCGCGCACGCCGAGCGCCTTCGCGCCGGCTTCGATCAGCGCGATCCGCCCCGCCGCGCCATAGCGCCGCATGTCATCATAATCGCGGGCAACACTCCAGCTTCCGGCGGTCAGGAGAATGCCGAACCGGCGTGCCGGATCGGGGTAATCGAGCCGCACCTGGCGCCAATCGACTTCGAGCTCTTCGGCGATCATCATCGCCAACGCCGTCCCAATGTGCTGACCGACCTCGGCCTTCATGACATGGATGGTGATGAGGCCCGCCGGATCGATGACATACCAGACGGTCGGCGCATAGAGCCCGGCGGCGTTGGCGGCATCCGGCACCAGGCCATAGCCGACGAACAAGCCGGACCCGGAGGCCGCCGTACCGATGAGAAATCGTCGCCGGTTCATGCCGGCATTCTATAGCGCCACAAGCAAGAAAAAGGGCTCTCCGAGTTGCCCCGGAGAGCCTTGCCAAGCATGCCTTCGCTACACCTTCTTCAATCCGGCCAGCACCTTGTCCGGCGTCATCGGCAAATCGTGCAGGCGGACGCCGACGGCATCGAACACGGCATTGGCGATCGCCGGCGCGATCGTGGTCACGCCGGGTTCGCCGATCCCGGTGGGCGGATGTCCCGACCCCATTACATGGGCGACGATATCCGGGACCTGAGCCATGCGCATCGGGGTATAGCCGTCATAGTTCGTCTGCTCGACGAGTCCGTCGGTCATGGTCGCCTGCTCATAGAGACCGAGGCTCGCCCCCATAAGCGCCGCGCCTTCGAGTTGTGCCTCGGCGTTGCGCGGGTTCACGACCGTCCCGACATCGGCGACGATCGTGATCTTTTCGAGTTTGATCTCGCCGGTACTCCGATCGACGGCAACCTCGACCACCGTGGCACTCCAGGTCGGTGCCATGCGCAGATGCTCGGCGATCGCCATGCCGATGCCGTGGCCTTTCGGCAGCTTGCCCTTTTTGTCGCGGTAATGAGAGAGTTCCACCACCTTGTTGATGACCGGGAGCAAGCGGCTCGTCCCGCCGATGGAAAACGGGAACTGTCCCGCGTTCGGCCCTTTCGCCTCGGGCTTCAGGATCGAGAGCCGGAATGCGACCGGATCCTTGCCCAGCTTGTGCGCGATTTCATCGATAAAGCTTTCGCGCGCCCAGATCGTCCAGCCGGCCCCGATCGAACGCAAATAGCCCGGCGGACTTACTGCCTGGGCCACGTCGTTCTCGATCGACCGCACGCGATAGTTGGGGATGCTGTACCACGCGTCCGAGCCGTCGAGCGAGGTGAGGTCCACCTTTCCCTTCTTGTCGGCGCTCGGAATCATCTGCCGCGGGTTGTCCCGCAACATCGAAAGGCCGCAACAAATGTCGTGGTTCAGCGCGATGACATTGCCGTCCTTGTCGATGCCGGCGCGCAATTTCTGATACGTAATCGTGCGGTGGAAATCGAATTGCATCTCATCGGCGCGATCGAATAGCAGCTTGACGGGCCGGCCGAGCGCCTTGGCCGCCTGTGCCGCGGGGTTGATGGCGTCGTTTTCGAACCGGCGCCCATAAGCGCCGCCGAGATAGGCCTGGTGGACGATAATGTGCTCCGGCTTGATGCCGGTTGCCGCCGATACCACGGGGACATTGTAGATCTGATATTGCGTGCCGGCACGGATGTGCATCACGCCATCCTTCTCGTACGCCAGCGCGTTCATCGGCTCGAGCTGTGCGTGGCTCGCGAGCGGCGTCGTGAATTCGGCCTCCATCGTTGTCGCTGCTTGCGGCATCGCCTTCGCCACATCGCCGACCAGCCAATAGGCGCGGCCGCTATTGGGATCGGCCGTCAGCTCCTTGGCACGCGCCAGGATACTGGCGCTGCTGGCATTCTTGTTGGGACCGAGATCCCACTTGATAGTGAGCGCCCGGGCCGACGCCATGGCCGCCGGGAAATTCTCCGCGATCGCGAGGACATTCCATACCGCGACACGGGTCGGGTCGGGCATCGAGAGATATTGCAGATAGCCAGGGACTTTTTTCACCGCGCTGTCGTCGATGCTGATTGGCTTGGCGCCAAAGCGCACCGGCGGTCGCGCGATCTTGGCATAGACCATGCCCGGCAAATAGGAATCGATGCCATACGCGGCGGTGCCGTTGGTCTTCGACGGAATGTCGAGCGCCGCGACCGAGGTGCCGACGAGCTTGTATTGCGACGGTTTCTTGAGCTGTATTTTCTTCAAATCCGCCGGCGAAAATACCTTGTTGACCTTGCCGCCCGCGACGAGCGCGCCATAACCGATGCGCTTGCCGTTGCTGGCGATGACCTGGCCATCGCTGGCACGGCAATCACCCGGCGCGACGCCAAGGGCCTTGGCCCCAGCCTCGATCAGCGCGATGCGCCCCGCGGCGCCAGCGGTGAACATGTTGTGGGCGGAAAACACCACGCTGAGGCTGCCCAGGGTGAACATCGGCTGGTATTGCGGCGCCGGATCGGGATAGTCGACGCGCATGTCTTTCCAGTCCGCTTCCAACTCCTCGGCCACCATTTGCGCGAAGGCGGTGCCGATATGCTGGCCCACTTCCGCCTTGTTCGAATGCACGGTGACGATGCCGCTGGGTTCGATCGTGTACCATATCGCCGGCGTGTAATTGCCGGCGGCAAGAGCTTGGAGGGGATCGCCGAGCACCTCCGGCAGCACCAGATAGCCGAACGTCACCCCGGCCCCCACGGCCGCGGCGCCGACCAGGAAATGACGGCGCGATACGTCGATGTCGGTCTTCTGTTCGATCGTGTCCATGTCCGTCTCCCTCAGCCCTTACGCATTTCGACGGCGGCGCGCTTGATGGCGCGCTTGATGCGGACATAGGTGGCGCAGCGACAGAGATTGCCGTTCATCGCCTCGACGATCTCGGCATCAGTCGGGTTGGGATTCTGTTGCAATAGCGAGGCCGCCTGCATGATCTGGCCGGACTGGCAATAGCCGCATTGCGGCACCTGTTCGGCGATCCAGGCCTTTTGCACCGGATGCTGGCCCTGGGCACCGAGACCTTCGATCGTCGTGATCTCCTGCCCCACCGCCTCGTCGAGTTGGGTCTGGCAGGATCGCACCGCGACGCCGTTGAGATGGACGGTGCAGGCGCCACAGAGGCCGGCGCCGCAACCGAATTTTGTTCCGGTCATCTGCAACGATTCCCGGATGACCCACAGCAGCGGCGTATCGTCGGGCATGTCGACAGCGTAATTCATGCCATTGATCGTCAGTGTTTTCATGGGTTCCCTCGCGTTCGCTCCCGGGGCGCCGCCAACCGGGGCGGATCGCCGCATGATCGGTTATTGTCGTTTCGAACGGTGTCGGTGCGACCTCCCGTTTCCGTGCCGCCTCAATTGACGGGACCGGTAAGCCGGCCGCTCGCCGCCGCTCCTCATGCCTCGATTGCGGCGTATGGTCGCAGGGCACCGACGCCTTGTCAATTGCCTCGGGGCAGAGCCGGTGGGGGAATCGGATCCGGCCGGCCACTTATGCCCGCCAACCAGATTTTAGGAATCCAGCGCAGCGGCGCCTGCTCGGCCCTGGCGATCGCCTTGCCGAGATCGGGGCCGGCGAGCGGCAAGGTGGGACCCATCAGCCCGAGCCAGATTCCCATCCCGGCGGCCGTCCCGAGGACAAAGGTCCGCAGGCGCGGCCCCCAGCCGGCGGCACGTCGCGCCGTCCAATCCCTGCCGCTTGCCATGTGCACCGCCTCCCCTGGTGCGTCCGGGACATTCTCCCCGATGTCCCGGCCCGATCCAATCCCTACCAATCGATGAACGGCATATCATGGCATGCAATAGGGGCATGCCGCGGCGAAATGGATTAACGGTTTGGGACGCGCTCCCAGGGGCGAATCAGGGGAGGAGGAGGCGCAAATCGCCGATCACCGCCTCGAACATTGCCGCAGTCAGCCGGCCTGTGTTCGTGTTGTAGCGGGAGCAGTGATAGGAATCCGCTAGCAGCATGGTCGGCAGCGCGTGAACCGCGCCGTGGTGGAAGGGAAAAGCGGCAAGGCGCTGAGCAAAGGCGCGGAGAACCGCGTCATGGGCGATCTTACCGAGCGCCAGCACCGTTTGCAGCCGCGGCATCTGCGCAATCTCGTCGAGCAAAAAGGCGTGACAGGTTCGGATTTCGCTCGGCTCCGGCTTGTTTTCGGGCGGCACGCAGCGCACCGCATTGGTGACGCGGCAATCGATCAGGCGAAGCCCGTCATCGGGCCGTTCCTCATAGTTGCCGTGCGCGAAGCCGAATTTGATCAGCGTCTCGTAAAGCAGGACGCCCGCGTAATCCCCGGTAAAGGGGCGCCCGGTGCGATTGGCGCCGCGCAGCCCCGGCGCGAGGCCGACGATCAGCAATCGCCCGCCGGGATCGCCGAATGACGGGACCGGCGCATTGAACCAGTCGGGATACACTGCCCGCTGCTTTTGCCGAAACGTCACCAGCCGCGGGCACAGCGGGCAATCGTGCCCCGGCGAAGCCTCATTCCGGTGCATGCGGCGACGGCGCGGGGCGGCCCGGATCGTGATGATGGACGCGCTCGATCTGATCACGAATGTCGACCAGGTCGACGAAAATATCGGCCTGCCGCCGGAGCTCGTCCGCGACCATCGGCGGCACCGAGCGGATGGTTGACACCACCGTCACCCGCACGCCCTTGCGCTGTACCGCCTCGACCAGGCGCCGGAAATCGCCATCACCCGAAAACAATACGATGTGATCGAGCCGCGGCGCCATCTCCATCACATCGATGGCGAGTTCGATATCCATGTTTCCCTTGATTTTGCGGCGCCCCGTCGCGTCGGTGAATTCCTTGGTCGGCTTCGTCACCATGGTATAGCCGTTATAATCGAGCCAATCGACCAACGGCCTCAGCGGTGAATATTCCTGCTCCTCGAGCAGCGCGGTATAATAGAAGGCACGGATGAGCCGGCCTTTCTCGCCGAACAGTTCGAGCAGGCGCCTATAATCAATGTCAAATTGCAGCGCCCGCGCCGCCGCGTAAAGATTGGCGCCGTCGATGAACAAGGCGACCTTTTCTTGCGGATAGAACAGCATGGAATCCGCTCCGTGATCGGGGTAAGGGCTGACGCGAGGGAAGCGAAGATAGCACCGCCGAAGGTGCCGCGCCCACCCTTCATTGAGAGGAACGCCTGATGATCCTCCTCGGCCTCGGGGCCAATCTACCGAGCGACCGCGGGCCGCCCGCAGCCACCATCGCGGCGGCGCTCGACATGCTAGAACGGCAAGGGGTCGCAATCATCGCGCGCTCCCATCTCTATCGATCGGCGCCGGTACCGCCCTCCAACCAACCCTGGTACATCAACGCCGTCGCCGCGGTCGAGACGGCGCGCTTGCCGCGCGACCTGCTTGCCCTGTTGCATAAGATCGAAACGGCGTTCGGGCGTGAGCGGCGGCGGCCGAACGACCCGCGCACGCTCGATCTCGATCTCCTCGCCTACAATAATGTGGTATCGCGCGGCGGTGATGGAGATCCGGCCCTGCCTCACCCGCGTCTCCAAGACCGCGCCTTCGTGCTATTGCCGCTCGCCGAGATCGCACCGGGCTGGCGCCATCCGGTGCTGAACCGCACGGTGGAGGAATTGATTGCCGATCTGTCGCCGGATCAGATCGCCGAACCGGTCTAATGCGCTGCCACGGCGGGGCGAAAATCGAGCACGCCGACCTGCGCGCCGGTCTTCCAGTCATAGAGGGCGAATTCCTCGCCGCCGCCCGGCAGCAGAATGCGGACCAGCAGCCGGTCTCCCGCGAGATGCGCGTTCAAGATTCGGGCGCCGGCCGGCAGGGTGATTACGGCGTGCCGCGCTTTCTGTATCGTCACCGCCGGCGCGGATTCCGCCACATGACGATGGCGATCGCCTACATTGTAGGTGATCGCCAGGCCGAGCACGACCAGTCCCGCGACCAGGAGGAAACCCAAGAACGCGACGAGTATCTTCAAGCCCCTCAGGCTATTGCCGTTCATATTTTCGACCGAATCCGATTTCAATGGCCGATAGCATCTAGCATGACTGATCAAAGGATCATAACCGCGACGACGACGCTGGCGCGCGAACGGCTCGACCGTGTGCTGGCGCGCGCTCTGGCGCCGTTGTCACGCGCACAGGTGAAGCGCCTGATCGAAGGCGGCGCGGTGGCGGCGGGCGGGCTGGTGCTAACGGACCCTGCGGCAAAGGTGAAATCCGGCCAGGAATTCGTGATTACCCTGCCGGCGTCGGTTCCGGACAAGCCGGCGCCACAGCCGATGGCGCTCGTGATTCCCTATGAGGACGAGCATTTGCTTGTCATCGACAAGCCGGCCGGCCTGGTCGTCCACCCGGCACCAGGGAACCCCGACCGCACCCTCGTCAACGCGCTGATCGCCCATTGCGGCGACAGCCTGGCCGGAATCGGCGGCGTCAGGCGGCCCGGTATCGTCCATCGCCTCGACAAGGACACGAGCGGCCTTATGGTGGCCGCGAAAACCGATGCCGCCCATCGTCAATTATCGGCGGATTTCGCGGCGCGCCGGATCGAACGCGCCTATCGCGCCATCGTCTGGGGCGTTCCCCCCGCAGAGGGCGAGATCGTGGGCGCCATCGGCCGCAATCCGCGCGACCGGAAGAAAATGGCGGTGGTCGCGAAGGGCGGCAAACCGGCGGTCACGCGCTATCGCCGCGTCGTATCCTACAGCGTCGCGGCGGCGCTGCTCGAATGCCGGCTCGCCACCGGCCGCACCCATCAGATCCGGGTCCATCTTGCCTCGATCGGCCATCCCCTGATTGGCGATCCGACCTATGGCCATCGGCACGGCGCCCGGCGCGACCCGGTGTCACGCGATGCCGCGGCGTACATCGCGACCTTCCATCGCCAGGCCCTCCATGCGGTGCTGCTCGGCTTCCGCCATCCAGCGACCGGAATCGCCCTGCGCTTCACCAGCGATCTTCCGGACGACATCTTGGCGTTGGACCGTCTCTTGCGCGCCGCCTGACCCGCCGCGGCCGAGGCCGCCGCTATTCCGGCGTCGCCACGGGGTCGAGCACCTGGCGCAGCGCGGCCGCGAGATCGGTTCGCCGATAGGGCTTGCTCAACAACAGAAGGCCGGCGACGGTGTCGCCGATGCCGGCGACCCGCGCCTCCGGAAAGCCAGAGGTCAGAATCACCTTCAGCGCCGGCCAGCGCGCCATCGCCGCCTGCGCCAGTTCGGCGCCGGTCATTTCCCCCGGCATGACGATATCGCTGAAGAGCAACGCGACTTCCTCGCGTTCGAGGGCCGCGAGCGCGGCGGTAGGGTCCTCGACATCGATCACGCGGTAGCCGAGTTCCGTCAACTGCCGCACCACCACCCGGCGCATCGCCGCATTGTCCTCGACCACCAGGATCGTCTCGCCGCTGCCGGCCGAAAGCACGGCGACGGTCGGCGTCTCGGCGGTGTCCGCCGCGGTGCGATCGCGCGGCAGATAGAGCCGGAAGGTCGTCCCCGCCCGGGCTTCGCTATAGACATTGATATGGCCGCCGGATTGCTTGGCGAAGCCGAACACCATGCTGAGGCCGAGCCCGGTGCCCTTGCCCGGCTCCTTCGTCGTGAAGAACGGATCGAAGATGCGGCTGATCACCTCGGGCGGAATGCCGCTGCCGCTGTCGCCGACTTCGATCATGGCGTAGTCGCCGGGCGTCAGTTCGGCGTGCATCGAGGCGTAATCCTGATCGAGATGGCGGTTGGCGGTGGTGATGGTGAGGCGTCCGCCGCGCGGCATCGCGTCGCGCGCATTGGTCGCGAGATTGACGAGGCTCGCCTCCAATTGCGCCGGATCGGCATGGACCGGCCAGGCATCCTGCGCCAGTCGCACCGAAATCGTGATGTGCTCGCCGAGCGTCCGGCCGAGAATGCCGACGACGTCGCGCACCAAATCGTTGACCTCGATCCGCTGTGGCTTCAATTGCTGGCGCCGGGCAAAGGCGAGGAGACGGCGCGTCAAATCCGCCCCCATCAGCGTCGCCTCGATCGCGCTCGCCACCAGTTCGCTGTCTTCGGAATCGAGCTGGCCACGCGACGACGCCAGCTCGAGATTGCCGATGATCACCCCCAGCAGATTGTTGAAATCGTGCGCCATGCCGCCGGTGAGGCGGCCGATCGCATCCATGCGCTGCGCCTCGCGCAGTCGCTGTTCGATCGCCTTCCGTTCGGTGATGTCCCGGCCGATAAAAAAATGCTGCTGCTCCCGCTCCGACCAGATGCCGGCCCATGCCAACGGCACTTCATGGCCGTCGCGGTGCACATAACGGCATTCGAAATTACGCATCGCATGGCCGCGGCGCGCGGCCTGCATCTCTGCCCGCGTCTTGTCGAGGTCGTCGAGATGGAGGAATTGGCGGGCGCTTCGGCTGATCATCTCGGCGGGATCATAGCCGATGATCGCCATCGAGCTCGGGCTGACGCGCAGGAACGTGCCGCGCTTGTCGCACACCAGAATGAGGTCAAGCGAGGTCTCGAAAATCCGCTGGTTGATGGCATTGATCCGGTCCCGCTCCCGCGTGGCTTCCGGTGTCGGATCGAATTTATCGGGCGGGTTCGGCAGCGTCTCGTCCAGCATGCTTCCCATGATCCGCCTCCAGGCAGGGCGATGGCAACGCCTAACCGATCACATTTTAGGCAAATCTCTAACGCTGTTCGCGCATGATGCGCGCCCGGTCGCGTTGCCAATCGCGCGTCTTTTCCGCCTCGCGCTTGTCGGCCTTGCGCTTGCCCTTGGCGAGGCCGAGCGCGAGTTTCGCCCGGCCGCGCGGATTGAAATAGATCCCGAGTGGAATGAGGGTCATGCCCTCGCGCGTGACGCGACCCAGAAGCTTGTCGATCTCGCGTTTATGCAACAACAGCCGGCGCGGCCGTTTCGGCTCGTGATTGAAACGGGCGGCGGGATATTCCGGGATGGTGGCGTTGAAGAGAAAGATGCCGCCATCTTTCTCGCCGGCATAAGCCTCGGCGATGCTGGCAAGGCCTTCGCGCAGCACCTTGACCTCGCTGCCGGTCAGCGCAATCCCGGCCTCGAAGGTGTCTTCGATAAAATATTCGTGCCGCGCCCGCCGGTTCTGCGCGACGTAACGCTCGGTCCCGCGCAGCGCCATCTGAAACCTAGTTCAACAGGCCGGCGCCCGCCATCGCCTCGTGCACCACGCGCTGCGCCGGCTCGCTCGTCGGCACAATCGGCAGGCGCACATCGGCCGCGCATTTGCCAAGGAGCGAGGCGGCATATTTCACCGGCGCCGGGCTCGATTCGACAAACAGCGCATCGTGCAGCGCGACAAGCCGGCGGTTGATGGCCTGCGCCTCGTTGACGTTTCCCTTGCGCCAGGCGGCATGCATCTCGGCGCATTGCCGGGGTGCGACATTGGCGGTGACGGAAATACAGCCGGTTCCGGTCTGGGCAAGATAGGCGAGCGCGGTCGCATCCTCGCCCGACAGCATGACGAAATCGTCGCCGACGGCGGCGCGCTGTGCCGGCGTTCGCGCCAGCGCGGTACAGTCCTTGACGCCGATGACATGGGGCAGTTTTGCCAGCCGTGCCATGGTCGCGATGCTCATCTCGATCACGCTGCGGCCGGGAATATTATAGATGAAGATCGGAATTTCGGCGGCGTCGTTGATCGCCTTGTAGTGCTGATAGAGCCCTTCCTGGCTTGGCTTGTTGTAATAGGGCGTCACCACGAGCACGGCATCGGCGCCAGCCTTTTCGGCATGGCGGGCAAGTGCGATCGCCTCAATGGTGGAATTGGAGCCGGCACCGGCGATGACCGGCACCTTGCCCGCCGCCACCTCGATGCAAAGATCGATCACCCGGCGATGCTCCTCGTGGCTCAGTGTCGGCGATTCGCCGGTCGTGCCGCATGGCACCACCGCCTCGGTGCCCTCTTTGATCTGCCAGGCGACGAAGTCTTGAAACCGCTTCTCGTCAACCGCCCCATTTGCGAACGGCGTGATGAGCGCCGTCATCGAGCCTTGAAACATCTGATTCTCCACCCTTTTCGGGCCGGCGCCCGATCCGACCCGGGGACACGATACAGGCCCGACCGGATCGGGGCAACGGCTCCTACCCGTGGCAGAAACCATGGCACCATTGTCATCGCGGCCATCACCGCTACAATACCTCTATTGGCCATTGGAGGTCCGATGCGATTTCGAGCTTCGGTCCGATTATTGCTGTTCGGCTTGCTGGCGGCCGCGAGCGTCACCGTGACCGCGCATGCCGGATTGAACAACGGCGATCTTGCCCTCTATCGCCATGCCTACGCCGATGCCAAGGCTGGACAGTGGGATCAGGCTTGGTCGCTCGCCAACCAGGCCCATGACCGGTTCCCAGCCAAGCTGCTGCGGTGGATCGAGCTGACCCGCGATCCACCACCGGTAACATTCGCGCAAATCCACGATTTTCTCGAGCACAATCCGAGCTGGCCCGACCGGGTCCTGATGCGGCTTCATGCCGAAGCGAAGCTGAAGGACCAAAGCGATGCCGTCGCGGCGGAATGGTTCCGGCAATTCCCGCCGCTCACCATCGCCGCCAAGGTCCGCGAGGTCGGCCTCATGATCTCGTCGGGCCATCGCGCCGAGGGCATTGCGCGGCTGCGCGAGATTTGGATTGACGACGACTTCTCCACCGCCGAGGCACGCGATTTTCTTGCCCGTTACGGCGATTATCTGCAGCCTCAAGATCAGGCGCGCCGACTCGACCGTCTGATCTGGACCGGCCGCTACGCCGCTGCCCGGGGCATGCTGCCACGTGTCGATCCGGGGGTGCGGGCGCTCGGCGCGGCACGTCTTGCACTCCTCTCCGGGGCGCCCGATGCCGAGCATCTGCTCGACATGGTGCCGCCATCACTTGAAAAAGACCCGGGATTGATCTTCGCCCGCCTGCGTTGGCGCCAAAAGAAGGAATATTATGCCGGCGCGGTCGCCCTGCTCGATCATCCGCCGGCCGATCTGGTTCGACCACAAGCCTGGATCGTAGAGCGTCAGATTCTGGCGCGCCTGCTCTTGACCAAGGACCAAGCCGCGCTCGCCTATCGCGTTGCCGCACGAAACGGCCTCAGCGGCGGCGCCGCCTTCGCCAAGCTTGAATTCTTCGCCGGCTGGGTAGCGTTGCGCAATCTCCACGACCCAACCGTGGCATATCGCCATTTCGTGCGGCTATACGACCATTCGAAAATGCCGATCAGCCGGGCACGCGGTGCCTATTGGGCGGCGCGCGCCGAGGCGGCGATGCGTCATCCGAACGAAGCCAGGATCTGGTACGAAAAGGCCGCCCTCCACCCTTTGACCTATTACGGCCAGTTGGCCGCCGCCGCCATCCACGAACCCGGGATCGGGCGCATCAAGCCCGCGCCCGAACCGGCCCCCGCGGCGTTGCGCCATTTTGACTCGCGCGAGTTGGCGACCGCCGCGCGCGACCTCGTCGCCATGGGCGATGGCGAAGATGCACGGCGGTTTTTCATCCGCCTCATCGAGACGGCGACAGCGTCCGAGGAATATGTCGAGATCGCGCGGCTCGCGTCGCAGCTTCATCGGCCCGACATCGAAATCCTGGCGGCGCGGCACGCCGCGGAAAACGGCATCGAGCTCTTCGCCGCAAGCTATCCCCTGGTGGCGCTGCCGGCCGGCGGCGGCATCGCCGAGCCGGCGCTGATCCTCGCCATGGCACGCCAGGAAAGCGCTTTTGATCCAGACGCCGTCAGCCGGGCCGGCGCCCGTGGCATGATGCAGTTGATGCCGGCAACGGCGAAAAAGCTCGCCGATGATCTCGACCTGCCCTATTCGAAGGCGCTCTTGACAGACGGCAGGCAATACAATCTTCGCCTCGGGCGCGCCTATCTCGACCAGCTCCTGAACCGATTCGGCGGCTCCTACGTGCTGGCGATCGCCGCCTACAATGCCGGACCGTCGCGCGTTGACCGGTGGCTCGATCAGTTCGGCGATCCCCGCCAGCGCGGCGTCAACGTAATTGATTGGATCGAGTCATTGCCGATCGGCGAGACGCGCAATTATCTGCAACGGGTTCTCGAGAACCTGCAAATCTATCGCTTCCGGCTTGGTGATCGCGATCTCGCCTTCAAACTGGCAGCCGATCTGAAGCGATAGACAAGGGATAGGCAACCTCCCTCCAGTCGATTCCTCAGGCTTCGCACGCGGACTCGACGCTACTGTTTCGCGCCCACCCGAACGACATTGCCGCCAGCGCCCAGAAACCTGGCAGGATTGACCGGGGTGCCATCGACTTCGATCTGGTAATGAACATGCGGCCCGGTACAACGGCCCGTGCAGCCCTCCTCCCCGATCGGAAAATGGGCCGGAACATGCTGACCTCGGACCACGAAGATACGATGAAGGTGCGCGAACATGGTGACGATGCCGTGACCATCATCGATCTTGACGAGACGGCCGAAGCCGTCGTCGGCACCGGCAAAGATCACGACGCCAGGCGCGGTACTATAGACATGGGAGCGCCACGGCCCAGCGAGATCGACGCCTTCATGAAAGGCGCGGCGATGGTTGATCGGATCGATACGTGGTCCGAAGGGGCTCGATACAAAATAGTGATTAAGCGGCGCCCGAAGCGGCAAGGTCTCGATCAGCTTCTCAAGAAGCTTATGCCGACGGGTCTCCTGGCTCGCCGACATCGCATCGCCCAACGGGATGAAAGGACCTCCTTCATCTCTTGGCGTCGTGAGGTTGATATCGTGCAGCAGTTTCTTCACATCGAGCCCAGTCGACGCCAGCAGCTTTTCGATCCGGTGTCCGGTGACGATCGGAAGGGCTGCCACGTCTTTCGCGGTCGCATGGCCGTTTTCCGCCGTGCCGATCTTGGCCAAGGCCTCTGCCGTAGCATTAAGGCGCTTGCCAGCGAGTTTGCCCTGCATTTGCGGCCGCTGCGCCTGATCGCGTTGCGCCACCAAGCGGTCGCGTTCCGCGGTGATGTTCTTCAGCTTGCGCTCGATCATCGCCAACTGCGATTTGAATTGACCGGCGGCGAGCTTGACGTCGGCGAGAGCCTTCTCCAGGACTTGGATGTGGACCTGCAGTGCGACCTGATTCGAATCGGAATGACGCAAGAGATTGCGATTCTTCGCTAATTCCGTGGTCAGCGCCGTGACATTCGCGCCCTTGGAATTGAGGTTTTCCTGGGCGGTCGCCAAACTCTGTTTGACGTTGTCGCGGTCCTTGACCAGGTGGTCGCGCTCGTTATTGAGCGCCGCAATCTGCTGTTCGGCCCTCTCCAACGCGACCGCCTGTTGCGCGTTTTGGGCGCCGATTCGCTGTTTCAGCAGGGCGACGTCTTCCTGGTGCGCGGCTTCCAGGGCGGCGATGCGTTTGCGTGCGGCGGCGATAGCCGCCTTCCCCTGGTCCAGCGTCGCAATCCGCTGCTGTGCCTTCTGTAACGCGGTCGCCTGTTGCGCGTTTTGGGCGCCGATTCGCTGTTTCAACAGGGCAACGTCTTCCTGGTGCGCGGCTTTCAGGGCGGCGATTCCCTTACGCGCGGCGGCGATAGCCGCCTTCCCCTGGTCGAGCGTCGCAATCCGCTGCTGTGCCTTCTGCAACGCGATCGCCTGTTGCGCGTTTTGAGCACCAATTCGCCGTTTCAACAGAGCGATATCTTGCTGGTGCGTTGCCTTCAGGGCAACGATCCGCTTGCGCGCGTTGGCGATAGCAGCTTTCCACCGGTCGTTCTGTTCGCCGACCGCCTCTGCCCGGCTTTCGGCTTCCGCCAGCGCATCGCGCATCGCCCCCAATTGCTGCGAAAGGCCGGTGTTATTCTGATCCGCCCGGACCAATGCGTGGTGCGGCGCCGGCCCCCTCGCGCCGAAATGTTCAACCCGATAGCCGAGATAACTGAGGCACGCGACCACGATCAGCAAGGCCAATACCGCGCCTGCCTGCCGACTAGCGGTCAGGCTGACATATGTCACCTTCCCGCCGCGGCGGAGCAGAACTTGCAGTTCAGGGAAAAACCGTTCTCCCCAGTCCCAGAAATTACTAATCAAATCCCCTCCGCTCCGCTACGGCGATGGCGGTCGTCTTGCGACAACCACGCAAATCGGCGATCCGCGGCCCCCCGCGGGGACAGTCATGGCCGAACGGTTACCGGGGTGGTTGCTGAACTGCCACGCGAGAAAAGCGGTTTGTCCCGGTTCCGCCACGTTATGAAAGACGGTAGCCAGTTGCGTTCGCGGACGCAAGTTTTCCGTGGTTAACGAGTCTTCACGATGTGACCTGTGGGACCCCGAAATAGTATCCCTGGGCGAAATCAGCCCCTAGGGAATGGAACGCGGCGGCCTGATCGGCGTCCTCGATCATCTCGACGATGACCCCGGCGCCGGTGCCGCGGCACAGCGCGATGACATGGCTCAGGATGGATCGGTCGTTGGGATTGCGCAGGCACGACCGCGCGAACAGGCCATCGATCTTGACGAAGTCCACCTTGACCGAACGCAGGTAATGGATCGAGGTCGCGACCGCGCCGAAATCATCGAGACAGAC
This sequence comes from Allostellaceae bacterium, assembly GCA_050729815.1. GTDB lineage: Bacteria > Pseudomonadota > Alphaproteobacteria > ATCC43930 > CGMCC-115725 > JAATGI01. Next base: position 8,098 of record JBOHLV010000078.1, on the reverse strand, counting down.
CAGGAATCCGCGGCGCCGCAACCCCTGGACCGCGCGATCGACCGCCTTGGTATCGCGCACAACGGCGGTTTCAGTCAGTTCAAACATCAATCTCGTAGGTAGTTCCGGTTGATCCTCTAGCAACGCGTGCAATTTCGCGCAAAAATCCGCGCTCTCGAGGGACCGGCCCGAGAGATTCATTGCAAACGCCGGGGCACCCTTCGGCATCGCCTTGGCGAGCTCGATCGCCCGCCGCGTCACCGCGAGGTCGAGTTCGGTGACGATATCCGCCGCCTCGGCCAGCGCGATCCATTGATTGGGCGGACCGCCGTCGCGGAACCGGATCAGCGCCTCGGTGTGATGCACGGCGCCGGTATCGAAGCGGACGATCGGCTGCTGTGCGAGGTCGAATTCGCCGTTCGCCAGAATCTGACGCAGTTGCGAAATTCGCGCGGTTGTTTCCACCATGAGTTGGCCGAGACTCGCGCGTCTGAGCAGCGCCAGCGACGAATCGGCGCCGCTCGCCAGCCGTGCCATGACATAGATCGCCCCGGTCGCCACCAGGTCGGAGCGGCCGCTGCCCGGCCTAAGCCGGATCGCCGTCGAGGTGAGTTGCGGCGGTGGCGACTCGGGCGCCATTTCCGTCGCCAGCTTGCGCGCATGCCGCCGAAGCCCGCCCGAATCGAGCGGTCCATCATGGAGAATACCGTAGCGGGCATCGGCGATCCGTCCGACCGCCAGCACCCGGCCGCCGAGGCGCCGGTCGCTCGCCAGGCGCGCAAACAGCGCGTCTTCGAGCTGATGCAGACCATCGCGCAATTCGGGCGCCAAATTGTCGAGGGCCACCAGGGTGAGCCGCCGCTCGCCCGCCTCGGTGCCCTTGAAACGTTCGCGGACCGTGCCAGCGAAGGCGATCGGGCTTTGCAGACCCGCCACGGCACCGGCCGTGCTGGGAGCGACAGCCTCGTCTGCGGTCTCGTCCTGCGCCACCGCGAGGAACAGGACGGTATGGCCGTTCGGCAGCGCACAGCCGCCGAAGATCGTCGCCGGGGGACGGGAATCCAGGTTGAGATGAACCACCGCGGGCAACATGCTGCCGCGCTCGTTCAGGCGCCGGACCCGCGCGGCGGCGATGCTGCGGTCCTCCGCCGTGAACAGCTCGAGGAACGGCTTGCCGATGAGCGCCTCGGGACCGGCGGGCGCGAGCCGCCCGGCGGCACCGCCGACAAAGCTGATCTGGCCGCGCGGATCGGTCTCGATCAAGAGATCCGCGGCGCCGAACATGAAGGAAATATACCGGTCGTACGCCGAAATCGCGGCATTTGTCCCAATCGGACGCCAAGCCTCGCGATTGTCGGTCCGTTCATCCACGGTCATGCATCGTCCTCCGCGCAGAGGCGTTTGGCATCAGCTTCCCCGCAACCGGTTGAGAAAAGGTGAACACTGGGGATGCGGCCCCCTCGCAACGGGTCAAGATCTGCCAGGCACCTTTAGGAGCTGACCCGGAAAGATCAGGTTGGGGTTGCGAATCTGGTGCTGATTGGCGTGATAGATGAAGACATATTCGATGCCGTGGCCATAGCTGCGACGGGCAATGCGCCACAGCGAATTGCCCGGTTGCACGACGAAGAGATCGTGCACCAGATGCGCCGGTGGCAAGTCCCGCTCGAACGGCATGACGAGCCGTGCGACCTCGCGGCCCGGCCCGCCCCGCGCTTCAAGCCGCAGCCGATACCGGCCGGGCGGAATGTTGCGTCCGGCGGTGATCTGCCATTGTCCCTGCGCGTTGGCCGTCGCCGTGCCGACCGGCTTGTTGCCGAGATAGATCTTGATCGTCGCCTCGGGCGCGCTTCGCCCTTGGATGGTGACGCCACCCTTCTTGCCGTATTCGATCACGTCGAGCGACAGTGGGTTCTTGCCCTTGAGCCGCGGCAATTGCAGGGGCTTCACCGGCCCCGACTTAGGCATCAGCACGGCAATCGCCGATCCGCCCCCGCTCGACGCCGGGGACGATGCGGCCGACGGTTCCGATCGCGCCACGATCGCCGGCGTGCCGGCGCCGGACGCGCCGCCCGCAGAGGTTGGCGGCTTCGGAACCAGCATGGCGACGGCGCCCGCCGAGGCCCGGACCACGCCGTCCTTGCCGCGCGCGGTCAAGGTCAATTCATGGCTGCCCGCAGGCAGCGGCTTGCCCGAGAGCCACAGCCAACTGCCGCTGGCATCCGCGACCGCATGGCCGAGCACCTTCTTGCCGTCCATGATCGTGACTTCGTTTCCCGGCGGCGCGCGGCCAGCGATCACGGCATTGCCGTCAGGATCGATCCGGACAATATCGAAACTCGGCGTCGCGCCGGGCCCGGTCGCGGTTGCCGCCGGCGATGGCGCCTTCTTGGCCGTGGCCGGCGACGGTAACGGAACCGCCGTGGCGGCCGAAAGCGCCTGCGCCGGCTTTTCCAGCGTCGCGGTCACGGGGTTGAGCGGGGGATGGGGCCACCGCTCGATGGCGATGAGGATCGCGGCGACGATGACCAGCGCGGCGGCGCCCCATGCCAAGAGCCGTTTCGGCCCCGATCCGCGTGAGGTGTGGTTGCCCGCCATCCTGTTCCGCATTCCCCGGCCGCGCCGATTCGTCGCCCGGCTTGGCCGCGCGCGGCATAACGGGCATTGTAGCGCGCCCCTGCTGATATTGCATAGAAGGGTTCGAGGGAAGATGGCATCGGTAAAGAGCTTGTGCGTGTTTTGCGGCGCCTCCGACGCCGTCGGCGAGACCTATCGCGGGGCGGCGACCCGGCTGGGCGCGATCCTGGCCGAGGCGAGGATCGAGCTGGTGTTCGGCGGTGGCCGCATCGGCCTCATGGGCCTCATTGCAAGCGCGGTCGCGGCCGGCGGCGGCAAGGTTACCGGCATCATCCCGCGCCATCTCCACCGCGCCGAGATCGGCGATCGGCCGCCGCTGGGCGAGCTCCAGGTCGTCGCCACCATGCACGAGCGCAAGGCCCTGATGTTCGACCGCGCCGACGCCTTCGCGGTGCTGCCGGGCGGCCTCGGCACGCTTGACGAGACGTTCGAGGTCCTCACCTGGAAGCAATTGGGATTGCACGATAAGCCGGTGGTCCTGATCGATGTCGCCGGCTATTGGGCGCCGCTGCTCAAGCTGATCGAGGCGGTGATCGCGGCCGGCTTCGCGCCGGCTTCGTCGCGGACCCTGTTCAGGACCGTCGCCGGGCCGGAAGAGTTGCTGCCCCTGCTGCGGTCGCTGCCGAAACCCGCCACCAAGCCGGCGGGACGGTTCCCCGGCGAGCCCTGAGCCGCTTGCCCGCAAAGGGTCGCGTGCTATGGTGCGGCGCATTGGAAGAAGAGAGCCGGGGAAGGCGATGACAAAGATCAAGGTTGAGACGCCGCTGGTCGAGATCGACGGCGACGAGATGACCCGCATCATCTGGAAAATGATCCGGGACAAGCTGATCCTGCCGTATCTTGATGTAAAACTTGAATATTACGATCTAGGTATCGAGAAACGCGACGAAACCGACGATCAGATCACCATCGACGCCGCCCATGCCATCGCCAAATACGGTGTCGGCGTCAAATGCGCCACCATCACCCCCGACGAGGTGCGGATGAAGGAGTTCAGGCTGAAGCGCATGTACCGCTCGCCCAACGGCACCATCCGCAACATTCTGGGTGGCACCATCTTCCGCGAACCCATTGTTTGTAAAAATGTTCCGCGATTAGTGCCGAGCTGGACCGCGCCCATCGTGATCGGCCGCCACGCCTATGCCGACCAGTACCGCGCCACCGATTTCCGCGTCCCCGGCCCCGGCACGGTGACGATGACCTATACCCCGGCGGATGGCGGCAAGCCCACGAGCCATGAGCTGTTCGAGTTTCCGGGCGGCGGCGTCGCCATGGGGATGTTCAACCTCGACGAATCAATCACGGGGTTTGCCCGGTCATGCTTCAATTATGGCCTGACCCGCAACTGGCCGGTCTATCTTTCGACCAAGAACACCATCCTGAAGGTCTATGACGGCCGCTTCAAGGATTTGTTCCAGCATGTGTTCGAGACGGAATTTTCCTCTAAATTCAAGGAGAAGAACCTCACTTACGAGCACCGGCTCATCGACGACATGGTGGCCGCGGTCTTGAAGTGGAACGGCAACATCATCTGGGCCTGCAAGAATTACGATGGCGATGTGCAGTCGGACATGGTGGCGCAGGCCTATGGCTCCTTGGGCCTCATGACCTCGGTGCTGCTGACCCCGGACGGCAAGATTGTCGAGGCGGAGGCGGCGCACGGCACCGTGACGCGGCATTTCCGGCTGTGGCAGCAGGGCAAGGACACTTCCACCAACCCGATTGCGTCGATCTTCGCCTGGAGCCGCGGCCTCTGGTATCGCGGCCAGTTCGACGGCAATCAGGATTTGCAGGACTTCGCCCTGGCGCTCGAAAAAGTGTGCCTCGACACGGTGCAAGGCGGTTCGATGACCAAGGACCTCGCGATCCTGATCGGCCCCGAGACGCCGTGGCTGACCACGACCCAGTTCCTCGACAAGTTGGATGAGGGCCTCAGCCACGCGATGAGCTGACCGGATATTCTTTTTGCGTTGACAAATCCGGTCAGTTCTGATAGAAAACGCGTAATGTGCGTAAAGAGCCGGTCAGCCATCGCTGGCCGGTTTTTTCGTGGCGTGCCCCCCTCCCTAACCCTCCCCCGCTTGCGGGAGAGGGAAGCACAGCGAAGCTTTGCGGGTGGGGGCTAAAGGCAGCACCGGAGCCCTGTCATGACCGACCCGACCGCGCGGCGCCCTGCCCGGCGCCTCAATGCGAAACAGCGCGCCTTCGCCCAGGAATATCTCGTCGATCTGAACGCGACCCAGGCGGCGATCCGCGCCGGATATAAGGAGAGCGCGGCGAATCGGGCGGGCTGGCGCCTGTTGCGCCTGCCCGGGGTCGCGGAAGCCATCGCGGCTTCAATGGCGGCGCGGGCCGAGCGCACCCGCGTTTCCGCCGACCGGGTGCTCCTCGAATATGCCCGGCTCGCCTTCGCCGACATGCGGACCTTCGCCGAATGGGGGCCGCAGGGAATGAAGCTCAGGCCGCACACCGCGCTTTCCGATGCCGACGCCGCCGCGGTGAAGGAGCTGACCGAGATCGGCCCCGAGGGCCGGCCGAAACTCCGCCTTCATGACAAGCACCCGGCGCTCGCCGCGCTCGCCCGGCATTTGGGCCTGTTCGGCACCGGCCCGGGCGGTTTCGTGCGCTATTCCCCCGGCACCCCGATCGACATTCCCGACGCGGTTCGCGACCGCGCCCGCGCCAACCTCAAAATCCAGATCGACCGCGTCATGAAGGAGCGCGAGGAGAAGAATGAGGAGGAGGGGGAATGACAGGGCGTGAAGGCCCGAACCCGACTATCCCTCTCCTCCCAAGCGGGGAGGAGAGGATGAGCTTGGGCCCGCCGCCAGTCGTTTCTGCCCTCAAGGAAGGTCAGGCCCATGACGAAGGAAGCAGTCGTCATTTTTGCTCCGTCCCCATACCGGCGAACCCCCGGACTTGACCCGGGGATCACGCCGGGGTGGCCGAATTTATGAATGTAGGGAGACCGCAATGCGCCGCGCGAAATCGACCTGTGACAGCCCAAGCTCGCCCAGAATCTCGGCGAGAAATTCGCCCGGATGGATCGGCGGCATGCCGTTCTTGCGCATCGCGTATTGACCCCATGCGCTGGCGCGGTCCTGGCCGGGGCCATAGACACGCAAGACATAAACATCGCCTGCGGTGCGTCGGTCATTGGTGTCGGGATCGACCGTGTAGATGACCGCGTATCCCTCGACGATCCGTTCCCGCGTTCCGGCCACCTCGCCGCGCGGCCACATCACGGGATCGACCCGCAACCGCCTGATCGCCGCGACGATGCGGCGCGCGCGCTGCTTTGCGGTTGGGCCCGCGCCGGGCTGGCCGTACCAGCGACGCATGCGTTCGATGTCGTCGACAGCGGCGGCGGTATAGAAAATCCGGCGCGGCACAAGCCGCGCTCAGCCTTTGCGCGGCGTCGGCTTCGGAAGCTCGCGCTCGGTATCCCAGGACTCAACCCAGGCCTCGACCTCTTCGGCCGGAACGATTTGACCGGCCTTCACCTGATCCAGCGCCTCGCGCACCAGTGTGGCCTTGTCCTGCGAGACATCAGGCTTTGCCTTCGACTTCGCCAAGACGGTCTGTCCTTTCCGCTAACGCCCGCGACGATATCGCGAACGCGCCTAGTCGGTCAAATGATCCGGGTCACGAGGAATCGAGCCGGCATAAGCGATGTTGAACCACCAAGACACCAAGACACCAAGGATTCCCATACCGGCAAAAGCCGGTATCCATGGCTGGGATGGACCCCGGCTTTCGCCGGGGTGGCGGAATTTATGAATGTGAGGCCTTGACGCCTTCGCGTTTCATTCCGTTTCGGCGGAATGCGCTTCGCTTTTCCGCCCTACATTGCTCCAGGGTATTTACCCTCGACCCATTCGCCGAGGCCAAGTTGGACAACGAGCCTGGCGACATCGTTGCGTTTCCATATCTGGACTCGAGGGTCGTGGCCCGGAGACCGTAACGTGCCGGTTGGAGAGTGCACGGCGAATATCATCCGCGAGTATCGACCGTCTGGCGCACTCTGCTCGGTGAATTCCATTTCCCGTGCTCTCCATTCTTAACATACATCACCGAGCGAGGAAGATCGTCGGCCATTGTCGTCCCCTAAAGTAGAAAGCCTTACCGGCTCCGCACGCTCTTCCCACTTCCCGGCAAGCCGAGGGATGGCCATTTGTCGGTGACGGCTTTCACCATTTCGTCGTCCATGCGGAGCTTGCGGCCCCAGGCGCGGTTGGTTTCGGGCGGCCATTTATTGGTGGCGTCGAGGCCGATCTTGCCGCCGAGGCCGGGCTCCGGCGAGGCGAAATCGAGATAGTCGATCGGCGTGTTCTCGATGAGGGTGATGTCGCGCACCGGGTCCATGCGGGTCGAGATCGCCCACATCACGTCCTTCCAATCGCGCGCGTCGATATCGTCGTCCACCACGATGACGAACTTGGTATAGACGAACTGACGCAAATAGGACCAGACGCCCATCATCACCCGCTTCGCATGGCCGGGATAGGCCTTCCGCATCGACACCACCGCGATCCGATAGGAACAGCCTTCGGGCGGCAGCCAGAAATCGACGATCTCCGGGAATTGCTGTTGCAATAAGGGAATGAAGACCTCGTTCAAGGCCTCGCCGAGGACGCTCGGCTCGTCGGGGGGGCGCCCCGTGAAGGTGGTGAGATAGATCGGATCGCGCCGCATGGTGATGGCGCTGATCTTGAACACCGGGAAACGCTCAACGGCGTTGTAATAGCCGGTATGGTCGCCATAGGGGCCTTCATCGCCATATTCGTCGAGCGAGACATGACCCTCCAGCACGATCTCGGCCTGCGCCGGGACTTTCAAGGGCACGGTCTTGCATTCCACCAGTTCCACCTTCTTGCCACGGAGCAGGCCGGCGAACTGATATTCCGAGAGCGTGTCCGGCACCGGCGTCACCGCGGCGAGGATGGTGCCGGGATCGGCGCCGATCACCGCCGCCGCGGGCAGCGGCTCGGCCTTTTCGTTCTTCCAGCGGCGATGATGCTGCGCCCCGCCGCGATGGGCGAGCCAGCGCATCAACGTCGTGTCGCGCCCCGTCACCTGCATGCGATAGATGCCGAGATTATAGCCATCCTCGCGCGCGTCGCCCGGCCCCTTCGTCACCACCAGCGGCCAGGTGATGAGCGGCGCCGGCTCCCCCGGCCAGCAGGTCTGAATCGGGAAATAGCCGAGGTCGATGTCCGACCCCTTGAGCACCACCTCCTGGCACGGCGCGCTCGACACCGTGCGCGGCTTCATCGCCATCACGGTCTTCAAGAGCGGCAGCATTTCCAGCGCTTCGCGCCAGCCGCCGGGCGGCTCGGGCTGTTTCAGGAAGGCGAGGGTCTCGCCCACCGCGCGCAATTGGCCCGGTTCCCGATCCATGCCCCAGGCGACGCGCTCCACCGTGCCGAACAGATTGGTCAGCACCGGCATCGCAAAGCGCCCGCCATCGGCGCGCATCACC
>JBOHLV010000077.1:0-9888 GCA_050729815.1 Allostellaceae bacterium | reverse complement strand
TCGCCGGCGAGGCGATCGACGCCATCTTCGCCAATGCCAGCTCGGCGGCGGCGAAAAAGGGCCAGAAGATCGAGCGCTATTACCGCGATCTCGGCATGTATCGCAGCCACATCTCATCCCAACTCCTCAACTTCGCCGCGCCGGTCGCGCGCGCCCATTTCGGCCTCCCGGTCGAAATGTTCGGGATGTAGCTATCTTGGACTTGCTGCGACGACGGGCCGCCGCTCAGGAGGGATACGTCGCGAAATCGGATATGAACATAATTGTTAATACCTACCACGGCGCCCGCGCGAAAAGGGGGTGGCATCGATTCGACTCAGTGAGGTTTTTCTGCAAACTATCGAGGCGCCGCTTTACCAGGTCTCGATTAATGGCTTTGATCGACAATCTTTCACGGTATTACAGTCGTCCCAAAACTTTCGCTGGCGTCCCCCAATGGCTTTACGGGGGCGACGATTACGGTCGGTACGTTCTGTCCGTGCCGCTCTGTATCGATTATGTGATTCAGGAGGGCCTATACCTTGAGGCAAACTGTATTAAAAGTCGGCCCGAAAAGGACGTGACATTGGTGATGGCCTATAAACCCGCAGCAGGTCTTTCTGGCCCTATGGCGCGGTTGGATTGGGAGCCGCTACATCATCATGAAAACAGGGGAGGAATATCGGGCGAATGGGCTTGGAAAAGGATCGAGGGAACACATCTCCATTCGTTCGAACTCAACCAACCTTTGGGTTGGGAACGGATGGCAAAGAATAATTTACCATTGGCTCTGCCGGTGCTGGACGCTTTAAACGGACTTCGCGACATGCTAGGTTACCTAGGGAATCTATGGAATATCACCGATATACAGAGGATTCCTGAACCCGAGTGGGAGCCTCGACTCGTGTGACCCTAAGCGCCAACGGTCATAACAGCACTCTTCACGCCATAGGCGACGAAATCGCCCGGAATCTAGCTGCGTCAAAGGCCGACATGGGCAGTGTTTTTATCACAACCCCACTTCTTTATCCGAGCGGAAGCTCAGTGGTAGTTCGCATCGAGGGCTCGCGGGACAAATTTTTTGTCACGGACTTCGGTGCCGGATACGCTGAATCACAAATGATGAATGCCTCGCACGGATATTCGATGGTCGCCAACAATTTGGCTCGAGGAACAGGCGTCCGATTTGATAGCCGCAGCTTTTTTGTGGCCGAAGCAATGCGCAATGATCTAATCCCGATCGTCGGCGCCACCGCAAATCTCTCGCAACGTGCAGTAATCGAAACTGCGTTTCAGCACGAGGAGCGGAGAGTTGATCGCGAGCGCGCCATACTTCTCGAACGCCTCGATCATGCCTTTGGGAGGCAACGAGTTGAACGCGACATCGAGATTCGCGGCGCGTCCACTGTTGAATGGCCAGTCATCGCAAGAATTGTATCATGCGAGCGAAGGGCGACCGTATTTGACATCGCGAAGCGTCACAAGAATTCGATCGCAAGCGTGGTTGCGAAGTTTCATGACCTTGCGAGGTTGGAGATACCCCCTTGCCGCGTCGTCGCCGTCAATAGCGTGATAGAAATGGGCAATTTTGTCGGACTTCTCTCGCAGGCCGCTAACGTAATTGAGTTGCCCAACGCGACTGACGAAGTGCTATTGAAGCTTGCGGCATAGCTGACCGATACTCCCGCGCTCTCGTATCACCAGAGTCCGGCTCAGGGGTATTCAACCCCTTGACAATTGACGTATAATGCGTTATATTCCTAGCCATGACCACCGATGCCCAGATCGCCGCCAATCGCGCCAACGCTCGGCTCAGCACCGGCCCCAATACGCTGGATGGAAAGGCGAGATCGAGCCAGAATGCCCGGAAGCGCCGGCGGCCGGGCGATCTGCCCGTGACCTTGATCGAGGATGCGGCGGCGTTCGCGGCCCATGCCGAGGCGGTGGCCCGGGCGCTTCAACCGCAAGATGCGTTCGAGGGCGAGCTGGTGCGCCAGATCGCGCTTCATCAATGGCGGCTCGGCCGGTTACAGCGGATCGAGGCGGCGTTCTTCGATGCCGAGACCCGCCGCGCCGAATATGCTCGCGCCGTCCATTTCGACCCGGCGGCGCTGCGCTATGGCGGCGCCACGCCGGCCGACATCTGGCCCGCTTCGGTCGAGGCGTTGAGTCGGCGCGAGGCGGCGATTGAGCGCGCCCTCACCCGTGCCATCGTGATCCTCGACCGGCGTCAGGCGGCGCGCGCCAAGGATCGCATCGCGGCCGATAAAATATCCGCGAACGAAGCCAATTTTCCCCGCAAAATCAACGCCAGCGCCTCCTAAAACGAAGCCAAAACAAAGCCAAAACGAAGCCAAAACGGCGCCAAATCAAACCCGATTGGCAGCCGATACCCCTGCCGCCGCCCTCAACAATCGCCGTGGCGTGGTGCAGCCTTGCGGCAAAAAGGCTTGATTTGGACCGCCGGGACCGCTCCAATCCTCAGAATGATATGAGGATTGGGAGACGCCCGTGACCGGCACGAATCATGAGATGGATCAAGGCACGGCCTATGGCCGCAAGCCCGCGCATTCCAACACGCTCCTGACCGAGGTCGGACCGGGCAAGCCGATGGGCGAATTGTTCCGGCGCTACTGGCAGCCGGTTGCGACCGCGGAACAGGCGACGACGCGGCCGAAAAAAATCCGCGTCCTCGGCGAGGATTTGATCCTCTTCCGTGACCGCAAGGGCCGGCCGGGCCTCGTCTATCCGCGCTGCATGCATCGCGGCACGAACCTCTTCTATGGCAAGGTCGAGGATGAGGGGATTCGCTGTTGCTATCATGGCTGGCTGTTCGCCGTTGACGGCACCTGCCTCGATCAGCCGTGCGAGCCGGAGCATGGGCTTCACCGCGACATCGCGCGTCAGCCCTGGTATCCGGTCGAGGAACGCTATGGCCTCGTCTTCGCCTATCTCGGCCCGCCGGAAAAGAAACCGGTGCTGCCGCGCTATGACATCCTCGAAGACCTCGCGCCGGGCGAGCAGTACCAGACCGTGATCGGCGGCCAGGGCGCGACCGGCGATGATACCTACGAGGTGTTGCCCTATAGCTGGATTCACATGAACGACAATGTGCTGGACCCGTTTCACGTTCAGGTCCTGCACTCGACCTTTACCGTCGTGCAGTTCGTCGCCGAATTCAAAGTGATGCCGACATGCGATTTCGTGCCGGTCGATGACGGCGTCTATTATTCGGCCTATCGCCGCCTTGATGACGGCCGCGAGGTCGATCGCATCTCGCATTGGATCAGCCCCAACATCATGAGCGTGCCGTCGATCCAGATGGCGGCCGGCCCGTCGACCGCAATCTCCTGGGTCGTGCCCGCCGACGATGGCAGCTATTTCCAGGTGTTCGCGATGAAGGTGCGCGAGAAGCGCGCCTTCGCCCTCGCCATCGACGGCAAATTGTGGAAGGACAAGAGTGAGGCGGAGCGCCAGGACGTGCCGGGCGATTTCGAGGCGCAGGTCGGGCAGGGCCGGATCAGCCTCCATTCGGAGGAGCATCTGGCGCAGTCGGACCGCGGCATCGTGATGCAGCGCCGCTTCCTCGAACAGCAGATCAAGCTCGTCGCGGAGGGCGGCGATCCCGCCGACGTCCGCTTCGATGCCGCGGACGATGTGGTGCATGTCCGCTCGGGCAATTTCTTCAAGGCGGCGAAGACGCCCGAACCGGTGCCGGCGGAATAGCCGCGATGCCCTATGCCCAATCCGGCAAAGTGAGGCTCTATTACGAGGAAGCGGGCAGCGGCTTTCCCGTGCTCTTCATCCATGAATACGCCTCCGATCATCGCGAATGGGAAAGCCAGATGCGGCATTTCTCGCGCTCCTATCGCGCGATCGCCTATAGCGCGCGGGGCTATCCGCCGTCCGACGTGCCGGAGGACGATGCCGCTTACGGCTATGAGGCAGCGCGCGACGATGCCGCGGCGGTGCTCGCCCATCTCGGCATCAACGAAGCCTTCATCGTCGGCCTATCCCAGGGCGCCTATGCGACGCTGCAATTCGGCCTGCGCTATCCCCAAATGGCGCGGGCGCTGGTGGTGGCGGGCGTCGGCTCCGGCTCGCTGCCGGCTTTGCGCGATGAGTTCGTCACGAATACCCGCGCCTCGGCGGAAATATTCTTGAAGGAAGGCAGCGCCAAGGCCGCCGACAATGTCGGGGTGAGCCCGACCCGCATCCAGTTGAAGGGCAAGAACCCGCGCGCTTATGAGGAATTCCTGTCGCATCTGCGCGAACATTCGAATATCGGCATGGCGCTCACCGGGCGGAACTATCAGGCGAAGCGGCCGTCGCTCGAAGATTTTGCCGACGAGCTGCGGCGCCTCGCGATGCCGGTGCTGCTCGTCTGCGGCGATGAGGATGAACCCTGCATCGACACCAATCTCTGGCTGAAGCGGATGATCCCCGGCGCCGGATTATGGCTGGTGCCGCGCACCGGCCATGCCGTCAATCTGGAAGAGCCGGCTTCGTTCAATCGCGAGGTCGGCGAATTCTTCGCGACGGTCGAGCACGACGCCTGGCCGCCACCGCGCTGACCCGGAGGCGCGATCAGGCCGCCGCCTCGGCCGCGTGTCCGATGCGCACGAACGGTACCGCCTCGCTCACCCCGCGCAGCGTCGCGTGGTCACGCGTGATGGCCCGGCCGGCCAGCGCCGCGCGCGCCGCCGCGTCTTCGAGAATCGCCTCCGAGATGACGATCTCGCCGCCGAGACAGCGATGTTCGAGCCGCGCCGCGATGTTCACCGTGGCGCCGAAATAATCGAGGATGCCGCCCGCGGTGACGGCGATGCACGCGCCGGCATGAAGGCCGAGCTTCAGCACGATCTCGGCCTCGCCGCGATCATGATTGAAGGCGGCGACGTCGTCCTGAATCGCGAGCGCCGCCCGAACCGCGTCGGCGGGGTCCTGGAACACCGCCATGACGGCGTCGCCGACCGTCTTGACGACCGCGCCGCGGTGGCCATGCACATGTTCGGCGAGATAGGCGAAATGGTCACGGACGAGACGATAGGCACGGGCATCGCCGAGCGCATCGTAAAGCCGGGTCGAGCCTTGAAGATCGGTGAACATCAAGGTGGCGCGGCCGATCTCGGCATCGTCGCCCGGCCGCAGCAATTGTTCGGGGCAGAGGCGGCGAAAGGCCGGCGTCGCGATCACCCGATCGCCGGTCAGGGCATCGCTCGCCCAGCGGCGATCCTCGATGACGAAACCGAGCGGCCGATCGGTGTCGTTGCGAATTGCGACCTCGCCGGCGTTGCCGGGTTCGCGCAGCGTGATCTGCGCCCCCTCCGCAAGGATCGCCGGAATGGCGCCGTCGGCGGCGATGTCGCGATCCTGCTCGCCACCCGCCTCGACGGTGCGAAAGCGATAGGGACCGGGCGCGAGGTCGAGATCGAAGCGCGCATCCGACCGCGCCGCCACTTCGGCCTGGAATTTCACATGGGGCGTCGCGCCCTGTCCCAGCATGCAGAATTCGCCGTCCGGCAATGGGCGCAGCCACGGCGCCGGATGAAAGGTCAGCTCGACATTGCGGTCGAAGTTGCGCTCATAATCGATGTTGCAGGAGGAACAGTGAGCGCCCTTTGGCAGTTCGTCGAGGTGCGATGCGCGCGCCTTGGCGCCGCGGCAGCGCGGACACAACAGGTCCCACCCCATCGCCAGCAGGCCGCGCGCCTGCGCCGCGAGGAACAGCTCGATCGTCTCGTCGCCGCCGACGCCCCATCGCTCCGCCAGCGCCAGCGGCCGGATGCCGCGCAAGGTCGAATCCGGTGCATGGGCGAGAAAATCGACGAGCCGCGGCACGAGGCCGTGCGATTCCGGAACTTGGGCGAGCGCGCCGGCCAACTCACCCAGACGCTGGCGCGCACGACGCGTCGTCAGCGCGCGTTCGCTGGCGCCCGCGACATGGTTGGGCAGATCGTCTTCGCGGATCATGCGATCGACGAGCCTCGTGCGCTTCCTCGCCTCGTGGGCGACGAGACCCGCATATTTGGCAATGAGGCCGAGAAGGCCGACGCATTCGGTCGTGCCCCAGAAGACGACACGGCTGCCCGTTCCCTCGGCTTCGATATCGAACCCGGTGGAAAGACGCCGGATCGGTCCGGTCCTGATCTCGCGGACCTGTTGCAGGTGCCGGTTGACCTGCCATTCGCCAAAGGATTCCTCCCACCGCGCCCGGCTCGGCCCCAGCTTGCCTTTCGCGAAGCGGCGCACCCGGCCGTCGGAATCCGGTACTTCCTCGAACCGATAGACCATGCCAACGAGGTCGTTAATGCGGGCGGTATCGGCGATGAAGGGCCAAATCGCTTCCGGCGGCTTCGGATAGAACCGCTCCTCGCGATAGCGGACGATGATGCGGCGGGCACCCATCGGTGTCACATGGCGCAAGGTCCGGCACGGCGCGCGCTCATCGTTTCTGCTCCTGCGGCGCCGGGCCGAGCGCGCGATAGGCTTCGAGCACCCGGGCGAAACGCGCCTCCAACGGTGGACGCATATGGGGATGGGTGAAGATATAGAATTGATTCTCCTCGACCGCGGCGCGCACCAGTTTCGCGACCGCGTCGGGCGCCATGCCGCTTTTGACGAGTTCGGCGATTCGCTCGGCGAGCGGGCCGAGTTCGCGCGTCGGCGGCGGGCCCGATTCTTTTGGCCAGTTGCGCGCGCTGTCGAGAATGCGGGTGTTGACCCAGCCGGGGCACAGGACACTGACGCCGATATTGTGCGGCGCCAATTCCGCCGCCAGCGCCTCGCTCGCCCCGACCACGGCGAATTTGGTCGCGGTATAGGCGCCGAAGCCGGTGCCCGGCAGGAAGCCCGCCATCGAGGCGGTATTGACGAAATGGCCGCCTTCGCCATGGCTTTGGATCAGCGGCAGGAACGCTTTGACGCCATGGATCACGCCCATCAGATTGATGTCGATGACCCAGCGCCAGGCGGGCAGCGAAATATCGTCGATGCCGCCGGAGCCGCCGACCCCGGCATTATTGCAGACGAGATGGACCTTGCCGAACGCGTCGATAGTGGCCGCGGCGGCCTTCTCGACCGCGGCCGGGTCGCGGACATCGCACACCACCCCGCGCACCTCGGGCAGGTTGCCCTTAAGGCTCGCCACCGCTTGCTCCAGTGGCGTTGCCTCGATATCGGCGAGCATCACCCGCATGCCCGCTTCGGCGAAGGCGCGGCCCATGGCGAGGCCGATGCCGCTGGCGCCACCCGTAATGAACGCGGTCTTTCCGGAAAGATCACGCATGGGCTAGGTTCCTCCTCAAGGTTTGGCAACATTCTACAAGGAAATGCGGCATGAGCGAGATCGTCGAGGCGCGACCGGAACAAGTGGGCCTGTCATCGGACAGGCTGCGGCACATCCGCCCGTGGATGGAGCGCTATGTCGCCGAAAGGAAGCTGCCCGGCACGCTCACCGTGGTGGCGCGGCGCGGCCGTGCCGTCTACGCGGAGTGGGTCGGCCGGATGGATGTCGAGCGCGAGAAGCCGATCGCCGACGACACCATCTTCCGCATCTATTCGATGACGAAGCCGATCACCTCGGCCGCGATCATGATGCTCTATGAGGAGGGCCGGTTTCAGCTCGACGATCCGATCGCGCGCTACCTGCCGATGTTCAAGGAGATGCGGGTCTATGCCGGCGGCACGGCGGAACGATACGAGACGGTGCCGGCGACGCGCCCGATCACCTTCAAGCAATTGCTGACGCATACCTCGGGCCTCACTTACGGCTTCACCGGGACGCCGGTCTCCGCCATCTATCAGGCGGCGAAGTTCGATTTTCAGGCCGAGGAAGCGAGCCTCCCGGTGATGGCGGAGCGGCTCGCCAAGCTGCCGCTTCTGGCGCAGCCGGGCAGCGAATGGAATTACAGCGTCGCGACCGACGTTCTGGGCGCCCTCATCGAGATCATCTCCGGGATGCCGTTCCACCGTTTTCTCGAGGACCGCGTCTTCGTTCCGCTCGGCATGAGCGACACCGGCTTCTTCGTTCCCGAAGAGAAGCGCGATCGCTTCGCCGCCAATTATCAGCGCGGCGAGGATGGCGGCTTCACCCTCATCGACGATACGGCATCGAGCCGCTATCTGACGCTGCGCCATCCCTGCTCGGGCGGCGGCGGCCTCGTTTCGACCGCGGCGGATTATCTGCGGTTTTGCAAGATGCTGGCCGGCCAGGGTGAGAGCGGTGGCGTCCGCCTCCTCGGCCGCAAGACGGTCGAGTTCATGATGATGAACCATCTTGCCGGCGACATGGCGGCGATGGGCATGCCGCGGTTCAGCGAATCCTCCTTTGACGGGGTCGGGTTCGGGCTCGGCGGCTCGGTGGTGATCGACCCGGCGAAGACACAGCTTCTGCGCTCCCGGGGCGAGTTCGCCTGGGGCGGCGCCGCGAGCACCGCCTTCTGGATCGATCCCGAAGAAGATTTGATCGCGATCTTCATGACGCAGCTCATGCCGTCTTCCTCCTATCCGATCCGCGCGGAATTGCGCGTCCTCGTCAATCAGGCGCTGATCGACTGATGCCGCGTCATCCGGCGCTCGAGTCGCTCGAAGCCGAGATCGGTGACGATCGCCATCAGCGCGACCGCGACGCCGCCCTGGACGACATAGCCGAGCTTGTCGACGACGAGGCCGTCGATGATCGGCGCGCCAAGCGTCGTCGCGCCGACGGTCGCGCCCAAGGCCGCGGTGCCGATATTGATGATGACGGAGACGCGCACCCCGGCCAGGATCACCGGCAGCGCGAGCGGCAGTTCGACCTGGCGCAGGATTTGCCCCGGCGACAGGCCCATGCCGCGTGCCGCCTCGCGCACCGCCGGCGACACCGCCTCGATCCCGGCCACGGTGTTGGCGAGAATCGGCAGGACGCCGTAAAGCGCGAGCGCGAGGAAGGTCGGGCCGAAGCCATAGCCCATCGCCGGCACCGCGATGGCGAGGATCGCGACCGGTGGAAAGGTCTGGCCGATGGTCGCGCCGATTTGTGCGATGGCGCGGAAATCGCGCCCGGCCTCGTGGGTCACGTAGAGGCCGATGCCGACCCCGGCCGTGATGGCCGCGGCGCTCGCCGCGATCACCACGAGCGCATGCCACAGGAAGAGGGTCGCGAGGCTGTCGCCCTGATAGATCGGCGGCGTGGTCTCGGGGAACGCCCAGCGATAGACCGGACCGATCTCCGGCGTCAGAAAAAGCCAGAGCAGCAAGACCGCGATCAGCCAGACCAGCGGATTGCGAAGGAATTTGAACCACCCTGGCGCCGAGACACCAACCGATCTCGATGGGTCGAGCATCATCGCAGCAAATCGCGCAACGAGATTGCGCCGATGATCGCGCCGTCGCGGCCACTGACCGCAAGACAATCGACATGGCCGGCGATCATCTGGGAGAGCGCGTCGCGAAGGCTCGAATCGGGGTCGATCGGCTCGCCGCCCGTACCGTCCGGATCGCGCATGCGGTCGGCGACGCGGCCCAGCCGCAGGCGGCGCAGCCCGATCTCGTCCGCGCCGATGAGGGTGCGCACGAAGGGCGAGGCCGGCCGTTCCAGAATCTCGAGCGGTGTGCCGAATTGCACGAGCCGGCCGGCTTCGAGAATGGCGATGCTGTCGGCGAGCTTCATGGCTTCGTCGATATCGTGCGTCACGAAGAGGATGGTCTTGCCAAGGCGGCGATGGATGGCGGCAAGCTCGTCCTGCAACGCCGCGCGAGTGATCGGGTCGAGCGCGCCGAACGGCTCATCCATCAACAGAATGTCGGGATCGGCGGCCAGCGCCCGGGCGACGCCGACGCGCTGCTGCTGGCCGCCCGACAGCTCGCGCGGCCGGCGGTCGCGGAAGGCCGCGGGGTCGAGCGCGAGCAGTGTCATCAGTTCGTCGA
>JBOHLV010000076.1:0-13852 GCA_050729815.1 Allostellaceae bacterium | reverse complement strand
AGGTATTATCGAGTACGATCGAAGCGCTTCCCGTCCCGGCCATGCCTACTGTGAACCAATCGTCGTCAATGGCGAAATCCGCGCGCGGAATCAAAAAGAGAAGATGATCGCGCTGGCCGTCGCCGATATCCCCCATCTCGCCGACGATTGCCCAGAGGGCGTGAAAGATGCCGCTCGCGAACGGCCATTTGCCGCTCAGCCGATAGCCGCCATCGACCTTCTCAACCCGATTGTTGACCGGCAGCAGCGACGCCGCGATCAGCGCATCCGCATCGTCGCCCCAGACCTCGTGCTGTGCCTCGTCCTGGAACATCGCCACAATATAAGGATGTTCGGCATAGACGTTGGCGACCCACGCCTGCGAACCGTCGCCGCGCGCCATCTCGATCGACATTTCGCACAGCATGTCCCAACCGAGTTCGCTGCCGCCGAAGCGCGCTGGCTGACAGATGCGCAGGAGTTTCGAATCGATAAGGTCGGCGATAGTCTTGTCTGGCATACGGCGCAACTTTTCGCACGACGCGGCCCGCTCGCGCAGCGCCGGAACGAGGGCGCCGGCGCGCTTCCGGATCTCGGCGCGGTCGAGCGGGCGTTCCCGTAGCTCCATCATACGTCGTTCCTCAAGAGAGCGTCGCGCCGCCATTCGGCAAAGCCGCATCCGACAAACACCTCGGGCAAAGGGGCGTAGGCGAATGGATCAAAGCCGTGACCGCCGAGCGCGCCATGCGCCACGACCCAGTTGCGAATTTCGTGCGCGCCATTGCCTGCCGTCTGCAACATCTCCTCCAATGACCCGGTGAGTTCGTGGTCGGGCGCCGACGTTAACAAACGCAGACTAGCGCGATCTAATTGCTCGTCCACTTCGCCCATGGTCGGCTCGCCAATCGAATGGCTGAGGCCGCCGCTGGCCAGGATCGCGACTCGCAATTCTTCGGGATAACTCGCGACCGCCCTGGCGATCAGCCGGCCCCAATCGAGGCAGCGCGCCATACTCGGCATGGGGTCTTCGAGGCTGTTGAGGATGACCGGCACGATCGCGGGCAGCGGGTCGAGCGCCATGCGCCAGAGCGGCAGGCAGAAGCCATGATCGAGCACGAGATGATGCGACAAGGACGGATCGAAGCCGCTCGCCAACGCGGTGCGCAGCAGGTGGCGTGCCAAGCCGCCATGTCCCGCCAGGGTTCGATGTGG
Source organism: Allostellaceae bacterium (assembly GCA_050729815.1). Classification (GTDB taxonomy): domain Bacteria; phylum Pseudomonadota; class Alphaproteobacteria; order ATCC43930; family CGMCC-115725; genus JAATGI01. Next base: position 12,661 of record JBOHLV010000076.1, on the reverse strand, counting down.
AAAGCGCGGCTTGAGGAACGGCTCGGGCGGCCCGTTATGTTCGGCACCGATGCCGATGCAGACAGTCGGCAGATTCTCGATGAAGAAATTGGTCCAGTGGTCCGGCGCGACGATGATAAGGACGTCCGGCCGGGTCGCCTTCAACCGGCGGCCGAGTTCGTCGAAGGAAGCCCTCAGCCAGTCGCGTGCCGAGGGCGACAGCTTTTCCCAATCGCGTGCAATCAGCGGTCCGTGGGCGGTGGCGAAGGCACCAACGAGTTCAGCCATGAGCCGGCTCCTTAAGGGCATGGAGGCGCGCCAGCAATTCCGGCTCGCTCATCCCGCAGAGACCGAAATAGAAGCGCAGAAGATACGCGTTGACGTGCCGACCCAGTACCGCCACATCGTCCGCCAAGACCGCGGCGCGGATCTCGGGGCTCAGCGGATACCGATCCATAATTGGGACGCGGTCTTGCCGCCAGGCCGCCACATCGGCGGGATTTCGACTCAAATCGAACATCATGCGGCTCAGCCAATAGTCGACCAAGGCCACTTTGTCGGTTTCGCTGCTTGCGTCGTCGATCATGATGCGTCCTTTTTCCCGGTGAAGTCGCGCCGTTCTAAGCCGCGTCCGCATGGCGCTGCTCGGTCCGGTGTTTTAGCGCTTCGAGCATGTCCGCGGCGTAGTAGGCACCACCACACACGACACCATGCAGCTTCTTGAAGTTTTGCACGCCGGCCAGCGGGTCGGCGTCAAGCAGGACCAGATCGGCGTTCTTGCCTTCCTCGACGCTGCCCATGGTTGCTTCACGGCCGAGAAACTTGGCGCCGTTCAGCGTCGTCATTTGGAGGATATCGAGCGGCGACAACCCGGCTTCGCTAAGGAGCGCGAACTCCTGATGGAGCGACACCCCTGGAATGCACCATTGGCCGCCGGTATCGGAGCCCGCCACCATCTTGACGCCGGCATCCTTGAAGATCTTTACCAAGGCCAACTGCAAAGCGGATAAATCCGAGAGAACCTGCTTGCTGGCCGCGCCGACCCGCGCGCTGAATTGTTGCGCCAGTCCCTCCCACATCTGCCGCGTGGCGCGCGGCATGAAGCGCAGGTCGGGGTCGTTGCGGTAATGCGGATCGTCGCCGAGTTGCATCGTGCGGCGGCGAATGAGGGTCGGCACCTGCCAGGTCCCGGCCGCGACGAATTGTTCGGCGAGGCGCCGCGCCTTGTCGGTGCTGAAGGTCGCCACCATCTTGCGCTCGAATTCATAAGAAGGCGGGCGCACCAGCATCGGATTTGCGATCGCGCGCTCGAACGCCTCGGTGAGATTGAAGCCTTCCGGCAGGGGCGGCAAGCGGGGCGCGGCGCCCTCGGCGGTCCGCAGCGCTTCTTCCTCGGTGGAGCAGGCTTCGAAGCTGCCCTGGAGATGCTCGATCGCGAACATCCCTCGGCGCGCGGCTTCCGCGACGTTAACGCCGGGAGGAATGTGGCCCGCATAGGGGAGGTCAACGCGTTTTGCCTCACCGAGCGCCGCGAAGAAGGTCGGCGGCGGCACCATGACGATTTTGATGAAGTCGGCACCGGCTTCCTTCTGCCTTTGAATTTCGGCGACCGTCGCCTCCGGCGAGCCGGCATTGAGCGGCATCAGGATCATGCCCGGCATCATCAGCAATTCGGGCGCGGCAGTGGTCGGCATGAGGCGACCCTCGCGTCGGGCGGCCAACATCTGGGGCGATCCCGACATCTGCCGGACCCCGGTAATGCCATGGGCCAGCATCAGATTGAGGCTACCCTCATCGTCACGCGATCCTAGCGGGTGGGCGTGCATGTCGAGATAGCCGGGGACGACGAACTTGTCGCTCGCGTCGATCGCATTCGATGCGCCGCCCTTGTCGATGCCATTGCGCCGGCCGATTTTCGCGATCTTGCCGTTCTCAATCGCGATCGTCATGTCGGCGGTCTTGCGACCGTCATGCGTATCGACGATCGTGACGCCGGTCAGAACGAGGCGCTGGGAACTCCCAACCGTCCCTGGTTTCGCTTCCCCGACCGGCATCCATGCCTCCTTCGAATGTGAAAGTGCATCTCACTCTTGCGATCCCCTGCGCGAGGAACCGCCGATTATTCGATAACCCTAGGCTCCGAGCCGGAAAAGATCACGAAAATCGCCGAATGATGCGTTTTCGGTATCCCTCGATTACGTGACCGCCCTGAAATCGCGCCAGATCGGCGAATCGGGTGAGGTGGCAACGCCAGTCTACGCCGCCACGGCGGCATGCCCGATGGCCACGGCGCCGGTCCATAAGTCTGATACCGGATTGGCAGCACTCGGATAGGTTTGATATCTGTTCGGATGTTCCTCCGTCCGCTAACAAATATAGCCGAGGCGCCGACTCCCCGTTCGATGCGAGTGCGAACTCGCTGTCTTGAACGCTCCGGGGGTGGCCGCCGCGCGGCAAGAAATCGAAAATCGGGGAGGGCGGAATGGCGCAGCGTGCAAGCGACAATCGGTTCAGCGAGAAGGTCGGCGCGATCACGCTATCGGGACGCCGCCGCTTTCCGACCAGCGGCGCGCTGACCAAGGATTATCCCCTCATTGTCGCGCTTCACGGCGGCACGTATACCTCCACCTATTTCGATCTGCCGGGATATTCGCTGATCGATCGGGCGGTTGGCCTGGGCATGCCGATCATCGCCCTGGACCGTCCCGGATATATCGATACGACGCCGTTTACGCCCGATGAGGCGACGATTGCCAATAACGCCGTGCGGCTCGATGAAGCGATCGGCGAAATCTGGCACAAGCATGGCGGCAAGGCGCGCGGCATCGTCGTGATCGGCCATTCGATCGGTGGCGCCATTACGGTATCGATCGCCGCCCGCAACCCATCCTGGCCGCTTCTCGGCATCGCGGTATCGGGTGTCGGCCTCGTCACGCCGGCGGAGAGCGGCGCGCAATGGGCGGCCCTGCCGAAAATCCCGATGATCGAATTGCCTCCCGCGATGAAGGATCAGGTGATGTTCGGTCCCGATTGGACGTTCGCGCCCCCGATGCCCGCGTTGGGTCACGATGCGGATGCGCCGGTGCCGCGCATGGAACTGATCGACATCACCTCGACCTGGCATTCGGTGGTAAGAGAGGTCGCGGCCAAGGTCCGGGTGCCGGTGCATTATCGCCAGGCCGAATTCAACCGGCTGTGGGTCGTCGATAGGGACCAGGTCAACGGGTTCGGCGCCGCCCTCGTGAATTCGCCGCGGGTGGACGCGGCACTCTTCAACAATGTCGGCCACTGCATCGATTTTCACCGGCTTGGCCCCGCATTCCAGTTGGAACAACTGGCATTTGCGCTTCGGTGTTGCGTTCAGCCGAGCGATTGACCGATAAGCCGTGTGCGGCGGGACGCCCACCCCAGGCCGACACTTGCCGAATATGCATTGGAGAACCCGTGATGCCATACCGCTTCGGCCCCGCGTTTCCGGATGAGACTTATGTTCCGCACGGCTACCCGGAGCAGACGGTCGATCTCGGCGAAATCGCGATGAACTATGCCGTCGCGGGGCCCGACTCCGCGCCGGCGCTGTTGCTGATCCCCGGGCAGACCGAATCCTGGTGGGGCTTTGAAGAGGCGATGAAGCTGCTGGCGAAGGATTTCCGTGCCTATGCCGTCGACCTGCGCGGCCAGGGCCGGTCGAGCCGCACGCCCGGGCGTTACACGCTCGACAATTGGGGCAACGATCTCGTCCGTTTCGTGCAACACGTCATCAAGCGCTCCACGATCGTCGCCGGCCTCTCGTCTGGCGGCGTTCTGGCGGCGTGGCTGTCGGCCTATGCCCCGCCCGGTCTGGTGCGAGCGGCCTATTACAAAGACCCGCCGCTCTATAGTTCCGAGGTCACGCCGGCGTGCGGGCATTCGATTCGGCAAAGCGCCATCGGCGGTCTATTCCCGCTGTTCGCCAAGTATCTCGGCGATCAATGGTCGGTCGGCGATTGGAACGGCATGGTTGCCATGGCCCAATCGGTTCTTCCCAAAGAAATGCTGGCGATGATGCCGTTGGGCGCCGAGCCGCCGCAGAACCTTAAGGAATACGATCCGGAATGGGCGCGGGCCTTCTCAACCGGAACTGCGACGGCCGGCTGCGACCATGAGCGCATGTTGAAAAGCGTGAAGGTGCCGGTGCTATACACCCATCACTTTCGTCGGATCGACGAGGTCAGCGGCGTGCTTCAAGGCGCCGCATCGGACCTGCAGGTCAGCCGTGCGCGCGCGCTTATCGAAGCCGCCGGCCAGCCATTTCACTACCGGTCGTTTCCGCAAATGGGCCACATGATGCATCGCATTGACCCGGCGCTCTATGTCGCGACGTTGCGGGAATGGACGGGTACCCTGGGATAAGGCATACACGCCGGCCGGTAAAATGCAGTCACCTCAGATTCGGATCGCCGTTTGCGCGTAGCGCAGGGCGCTTCGCTCCCAATTCAGCGAGCCGTGATTGCCCGCGGCGTGGACGTCGCGATATCCCCGCTGAATGGCGTTGCCGAGATAGAGTCCGTGCGCGCCCGTCGCCTCGAAGATCCGCGCCGCCGCCTGCTTCGCGAGCCGCAGGGCGTAGCCGCTATCGCGCATCGCGGCGCCCGCATCGCCCTCGTCGAGCTTGTCCCCATCCGTCAACTTTTTCATGACACGCCGTGACGCGTCGCGCAGGAGAAGCGCGGCCGCGTGTGTCTCCGCCGCGGCTTCCGCCAACCGCGCCAGCGGCAGATCGATTCCGGCGGGCGGCCCCGAACCGCCGCTCTTGGCGCGAATGAGAGCCGTGAAATCATCGACCATGCCGGCCGCGACGCCCACCGGTACCGCGGCAAGCACCAGTTGCGCAAACCCGAAAAGCGGCATGCGGTAGAGCGGATAGGGGTTGACGCTTGCGCCGGGCGCCTTGCCCTCGTTCATCGCGCGATTGAGCAAGGTGCGATGGACCGGCACGAATGCGTCCTTCAGGATCACGGTCGCACTCCCGGTCCCCGCGAGGCCGACGGCGAACCAATCATCCTCGATCGCATAATCGTCGGCGGGAACCAGGAAATAGACATGCTCGGGCTTGCCGCCGCCTGCATCGGCCAGATCGCCCAAAATCAGCCAACGCGCGTGATGGGCACCGCTGTTGAAGGGCCACCGGCCGCTAAGGCGATAACCGCCGCCCACTTTCTCAATGCGGTTGCCGATGGGGACCAGCGATCCCGCAATCAAGGCATCGGGGTCACGGTCCCAGACATCGTGCTGGGCTTTGTCTCCGAACAAGGCAGTCTGAAAGGCCATGGCGGCGTAGACGCTGGCGACCCAGGCTTGCGAGCCGTCGCCGTGCGCCAGTTCGATCAGCGTCTCGCACAACACGTCCCAACCTTGCTCGCAGCCGCCGAAACGCGCGGGTTGGCAGAGGCTCAACAGTTTCGAGGCGACCAGATCGGCGGCGCTCAAGTCAGGGAGTCGGCGCAGCGCCTCTCCTTGGGCTGCACGCTCGCGCAGCATCGGGACCAGCGCGGCGGCGCGCCGTGACGCCTCGGCCGAATCCAGGCGCCTGATCTGGGCCTTGAGCGCATCACCCATCGTTTCCTCCGTCGGCCGCGAAAATATCGTGATCGGAGGAACCCTGGCACGAAAGATGGCAAAAGCATCGAATGGATAGCGAAAGGGTATCGCTCCCCGGATTTGTCATCTGTCCGCTCCCGCCGCCAAGGACGCCTCTTCGAGAATTGACGACGAAGCCTGCGGCAAGTCTATAGCGCCCGTGATTTCATCGCGCGGGCGATCGGCACCGTTGCGGGATCGGGCCGCGTCGCCCGCAGGCTCTGCCGCCGCATGAGATCGACAAAGAAATCGGCGGCGGGGGTCAGCGGCAGGCCGCCGCGCCGGATCATGACCATCGGCGGCGCCGACAGCTTCTCCTTGACGAGGATCGGCGCCAGTGCGCCGGCCGTAATATCGAACGCCGTCCATTGTCGCGGTACCATCGCCAGCAAGTCGCTATAGGCGAGGCTGACAATCAGGGTGAGGGCCGATTGACTGCGCAACACGAGGCGGGGTTTCGGCAATTGCCGGCTGGTAAACAATGCGTCCAATTCATCCTCGGCGTGGAGCGTGATCGACGTTGTCGCCCATTCCGCCTCGGTCAGATCGTGCAATGACCGGGCCTTGCCAAGCGGGTGGCCCTTGCGGCCCAGAATTGTGCGCGTGTTGTCGAGCAGCTTTTCCTCAACCAATTCCGATGGCAGCCCTCGGCCCGGCCGCGGCCCGACATAGAAATCAATATTCCCGTCCTTGAGCCCCAGTTCGAGTGTCGGAAACAGACCCTCGATGATGTGCAGCCGAACGTCGGGGTAACGCTTGCGAAACGGCCCCAGGGCGTGCGGCAGCAGCGCGAGATGCGCCGCGATCGAGAGCCCGGCGACAATCATGCCGCCAGTCCCGCCCTTCAATTGTTCAACCTCCTCGCCGGCGCGTTGGATCTCCTTCAATGCGACGCTCGCGCGCCGGACGAAGGCCGCGCCCATCGGGGTCAGGGTCATGCCGCGGGCACGCCGCTCGAACAGCGGCGCGTTCAATTCGCGTTCCAACTCATGAATGCTGCGCGACAGCGCGGGCTGCGCCAAACCGAGATGACGCGCGGCCGCGCGCAAGCTACCACGCTCGGCAATCGCGATGACGTCGCGGAGCTGATTCAGCTTCATGTGGGCAGCGTACCATAAGCCGCCACCAGGGCCAGTTCCCCGGAAAAGTGGGCCGGAGGGAAGGCGGCATCGGCTATTTTGAAGGGTCTCTTGCCATAACGCTTAGGGCATCCGCTGCTTGAAGCGATGCCATTCCGGTATCCATTCGATGCTTTTGCCATCTTTCGGTTTGACATCCATCCCGGCCACCCTTCGAGATCGCCGGTTGCTCGCGCGGCATTGCCTCGGTCGCGTCATAGGATCGCAGCCGCGCATTCGTTACCACGCCGCGGCCTCGATTGGGGGAGGTTCTGATGAAGCTTATTGCCCAGTTGTGTGTCGCCCTGTGCGGCGTTACTGCTCTCGCCATCGCATCTCACGCCTGGGCTGCGAAGCCCGATTGCGGGCAGGACACCGGCCATGCCGCAACCGGCAAGCCGATCCCGATCGGCGCGGTGACGTCGATAAGTCTCAATATCGGGCAAGGAGACCGCGCCGCACGGGCCTATTTCACCTGCGTCAATGCGAATGGCGGCATGCCGGGCGATCAGGGCATCCAACTTCTCACCGCCGCCGAGGCTCAGGACGGTGCCGCCAAAATGAAATGGCTCGGACCAACCACGTTCTACACGACGGAATTCCCCGGCGCGATCAATGGCAAGTACTGGAACAACCGACTTTGGGTGACCGCGGAACTGGGCGACCTCGACGGCAAGGGCAAGGATAATCAAAACTGGCGCGCCATCGAAAAGACGTATGGCGGTAAGAACGATCCGCTCGATAATATCGCGCAGGCTGGCTACATTGCTGCGCGAATCGTCGTGCGGGCGATGCTGGGCATCAAGGGTGATATCAACCGGAACTCGGTTACCGCCGCCATCCGGAATATGGCGCCCTATCGTACCGACATACTTTGCGGCCCGTGGTACTGGGGCGGGCCCAACGCAATGCAACACAATCCAAACCACATCAGCCGAATCGTGACCATCGAAAACGGCAAATGGAAGGAGGTCGAGGGCTGTTTCCCAAACCTCGATCCGGGACTGGCGCCAATCATCGCCATCGAAAAGAAGCTCGGAATCAACAAGAAATTCGATGAAGTCTATGAGAAGGCAAGGTAACGTTGCGGCCTGCGGAACGCAATTGGTAAAGCCTTATTTAAGGGAGGAATGCCATGCAGTTGAGCACCGACAAGATTCTGACGACGCATACCGGAAGCCTGCCGCGCCCGCCGGCGCTTCTCGATCTACTCAAGATGAAGGACGACAAGGCGGCGGTTGATGCTGCGGCCTTCGAGGCGGCAACGGTCGATGCCACAAGCCAGGTGGTGCGTCAGCAGATCGACGGCGGCATCGACATCGTCAATGACGGCGAGATGGGCAAGATCAGTTATGCCACGTACGTCAAGGATCGGCTGACGGGTTTCGACGCCGAGGGCGAATTTGTGCCGATGTCGGATCTTTTCGACTTTCCTGAATTCGCCCAGCGTTTCATCGCCCAATCAGAAGGGGTGCGGACACTGAAGACGCCGGCATGCGGCAGTGCCGTCGCCTGGAAGGACTTCGCCGCGCTCCAAAAGGACATCAGCCGCTTCAAGGCGGCATTGGCCGGGACCGAGCCGCGCGACACGTTCATGACGGCGGCCTCGCCGGGCGTGATCGCCCTGTTTCTTGAGAATAAATTCTATCCCAGCCATGAAAAGTATCTTGATGTGCTGTCCGGCGTGATGAAGGAGGAATATGAGGCGATCCATCGCGCAGGGTTCATTCTGCAATTGGATTGTCCCGATTTGGCGGTCGGGCGCCACACCCGTTTCGCCCATTCCAGCACGGCGGATTTCATCAAGACCGTCGAGCTTCACGTCGCCGCCATCAATCGCGCCGTCGCCAACATCCCCGCCGACCGAATCCGTTTGCATCTCTGCTGGGGTAATTACGAGGGACCGCATCATCATGACGTGCCGCTCGCCGACATCATCGCGCCGGTGCTGAAGGCAAACGTTGGCGCCGTCTCGATCGAGGCGTCGAACCCCCGGCACGAGCATGAATGGGCCGTGTTCGAGGAGGTCAAATTGCCGCCCGGCAAAGCGCTGATTCCCGGCGTCATCGATTCCAGCACCAACTTCATCGAGCATCCCGATCTGGTGGCACAGCGCATCGTGCGCTTCGCCAAGGTTGTCGGACGCGAAAATGTCATTGCCGGCACGGATTGCGGCTTCGCGACCTTCGCCGCCTTCACGCCGGTCGACCCGGCGATCGCCTGGGCAAAATTGCGGTCCCTCGCCGAGGGCGCCCGGATCGCCTCCGCTCAACTTTGGGGCAAGTAGCGAGCGATCATCGGCGACGCCATGGTTGCCTGATGAGCTAGGCGTGGTGGCGACTGGGGCCGAAGGGGCGGCGAGGAGGGACGCATGAAGATCGATATCTACAATCACGTCATGCCCATGGCCTATCTCGATCTGTTGAAGCGGCATTCGACCGATTCGGGCATGGTCAAACGCATCTCCAGCGTTCGCCTCGTCTGGGATATCGAGGCGCGCGTCGAGATGTTGCAGCGCTTTCCCGACGTTCAACAGGTATTGACCCTCAGCCAGCCGGCGCCGGAGATGCTGGGCGGGCCGGAATTGTCGGTCGTGGCGGCCCGCGTCGCCAATGACGGTCTGGCCGAGATTTGCCGCAAATGGCCGGAAAAATTTCCTGCCTTCGTTGCGGCACTTCCGATGAACGATGTCGCGGCGGCGCTGGCCGAGATGGACCGTGCGATCGGCGAATTGGGCGCAAGGGGTATCCAAATCGGGACCAGCGTCAATGGGCGGCCGCTCGATGATCCCGCGTTCATGCCGATCTTCGAACGCATCACCACCCACCATGATATGCCCATCTGGATGCACCCGTTTCGTCCGGCGACGGTCGCCGACTACCGCACCGAAGGCAAGTCCCGGTACGAGATCTGGCAGGTCTTGGGATGGCCGTTCGAGACCAGCGTCGCGATGGCCCGCATTGTCTTTTCCGGCATGCTCGACCGGTTGCCCAACATGCGGATCATCACCCATCATTGCGGCGGCGTGGTGCCTTACCTATCCGGTCGGGCGGACACGCTTTGGGCGCAACTCGGCTCGCGGACCGCGGACGAGGATTACAGCGACGTGCTGAAGCGAATGTCCAAACCGCCAATCGAATATTTCAAGATGTTCTTCGGCGACACGGTGCTGGGCGGCTCGGCTGCCGCGCTGCGCTGCGGTCTCGATTTCTTTGGCCCCGATCATGTCGTCTTTGCCAGCGACTGCCCGTTCGACCCGGAAGGCGGACCGATGTTCATCCGTGAAGGGATCCGATCCATCGAAGATCTAGAACTCCCGGACGCGACCAAGGACAAGATTTACCATTTGAATGCGCGGCGGCTTTTGCGGATGGAACGCGAACGAAACGTGTGACAACGTGGCGCCGCCGTTGGCGCGACAATTCACCGGTGTGAGCGTCCTCAGGCCATGGCGGCCTTGACCCGGTCGGGCCGGAATGGCGTTTCGCGCAAACGCACGCCAGTCGCGTCGAACACCGCGTTGCTGATCGCCGCCGCGGTCGGGCAGGTTGAGGGTTCGCCCGCGCCGAAGGATGGATATTCGGGCGTATTGTTGACCAGCACGGCTTCGATGCTGTCCGGCACCTCCTCGAAGCGCAGAATCGGGTAGCCGATCCAGTCGAGGCTGGTGACCCGCGAGCGGTCGAAGGTGACTTCCTCGTGCAGGGTCCGGCTCATCGACTGAATGATGTTGCCCTCGATCTGGTTTTTCAGCCCGTCCGGATTGATTACCAGTCCGCAATCATGCGCAACCACCACGCGCGGCACCCGGATGACGCCGCTGGTCCGATCGACCGTGACATCGACGATGGTCGCCACCCGCACATCGTCGCGGTTGACCCAGGCGATGCCGCGCCCGTGCAGGAGCTTGCCGCCGGGGCTCGACGCGGGCTTGCCGCCCGGCGGGCGTTCCTTCCAGCCATACGCCTTGGCGGCGGCATGGAGCACGTCGATCGCCCGCTTGTCGGTCAGGTGTTTGAGCCGGAGCGCCAGCGGGTCCTGTTTGCCGGCGGCGGCCAGTTCGTCGATGAAGGCTTCCATCGCGAAGGTGGTCTCGAACTGGGCGGGCGAGCGCAGCCACGCGGTCATCAGCGCGACCATGCCCTCGCCGTGGAAGACCACGTCGGCATTCGTGAATTTGTAGGCGTAGGTGATGACGCCGAAGGGACGGCCGACGCTGCCGACGATGTTCGGTTTGCCGATCAGTTGCGCTGCGATCAGTTCGGTATCGACGGTGGTCGGGATCCACATGTGATGCCGCCAGGCGGTCACGTTGCCGTCGTTGTCGATCGCGCCTTCGAGGTCCTGGACGATTGGCGGGCCTTTCGGTTCCCAGCCATGCTCGTCCCAGCGCATCCACTGCACCCGCACCGGCTTGCCGACTGCTTGCGACATCAAGGCGGCGTCCGCGTTGACGTGGTCGAACCCGTTGCGGCCGTAGGCGCCGGCTCCCTCGTGCCAGTTGAGCTCGATCCGCTCGACCGCAATTCCGAGCAGCTTCGCCATCGTGTGCCGGGCCTGATGCGGCATCTGGGTCGAGGACCAGAAGGTCGCGCGGTCCTTGCGGACATCGGCGATCGCGCAGGATGGGCCGATCGAGCCGTGCATCTGGAACGGGGTGCGATAGGTCGCCTTCACCGCCGTGGCCGCGGCTTTCAGCGCGCCATCGACCGATCCCGCCTTCGCGACGACTTTATCCTTGCCAGCGGTCTTGCGCACCGTCTCCCAGAGCCGGTCGCCGGTCGGCAGGCCCTTCCAGTCGGACCATTTGGCCGGCCCCGAAGCCGGGCCTTTCGGGTTCAGCACCGAGCCCAGTTTCGCCGCGGCCTGGATTGCGCCCCATTCGGTCCTGGCGACCACGCCAAGGAAATTGTCGCGCCGGACCAGTTTGACGAAGTCGGGTATCTGCTTCAGCTCGCCGTCATCGACGCTGAGCAGGGTCGATTGCACGCCATAGGGCCGGACCACGCGCCCATGCAGCATTCCGGGCACCTTGACGTCCTGGATGTAGGTGAAGGTCGCGGTGATCTTGCCGGGAATGTCCTTGCGGGCGACCGGCGTGCCGACCACCGTATAGTCGGCCGGGTTCTTCAGCTTCGCCTTGGGCGCGACCTTCATGCCGAAGCTCTTGCCGGTGGCGCCGATCGTCATGTCGAGGCGCTTGCCGCCGACGAGGGTGCCGTAGCCGATCGCGCGCTTGGCGTCGCCCTTCACCCTGATCATGCCGCCCTTGGCGGTCAGATGGTCGGCCGGAACCTTGAAATGCGCGGCGGCGAGATCGAGGAGCGCCTGGCGGCCGGCGGCGGCGGCATGGCGGATCTGCGGCCCGGCATAGCGGACGGTCAGGCTGCCATAGGTCGGGCCCTGGTTCACCGTCCGCGATGTGGTGCCCATCACCACATCGAGCCGGTCGAGCGGGAAATCCAGTTCCTCGGCGGCGATCTGGGCGAGGGCGGTCTCGACGCCGTTGCCGACCTCGACCTTGCCGGTGAACAGGGTCGCCGTGTTGTCGGGGTGAACCGCGAGCCAAGCGTAGAGCTTCGCTGCATCCGGCGGCACGCCATCAGGCGTCGGCGTCGGCGGCATCGCGGCGGCCACTGCCTCGCCGGGGCCGAACAGGTTGAAGGCGATGAAGAGGCCGCCCGAGGCCTTGAGCATGGAGCGGCGGCTCAGCGTGGGGGAGATGCTGTTCATCAGTTTGCCCCCCGGCTCGCACCATTCGCCGCGCCGCGTTGGATCGCGCGGATGATCCGCATATGGGTGCCACAGCGGCACAGATTGCCGTTCATCGCCTCTTTGATCTGGTCGCGGGTCGGCTTCGGGGTCCCGTCGAGAAACGCCTGCGCGGTCATGATCATGCCGTTGATGCAATAGCCGCACTGCGCCGCCTGTTCGTCGATGAACGC
>JBOHLV010000075.1:0-3371 GCA_050729815.1 Allostellaceae bacterium | reverse complement strand
TTGCTGACGAAGGGCACCGTGCGGCTCGCGCGCGGGTTTACCTCGAGCACGTACGTGACGCCGTCGCGGATCGCGTACTGCACGTTCATCAGCCCGACGACGCCGAGCGCCCGCGCCAGATCCGCCGTCTGGCGCTCGATGTCGGCGATCACGGCGGGCGGCAGCGAGTAGGGCGGCAGCGAACAGGCGCTGTCGCCGGAATGAATGCCCGCTTCCTCGATGTGCTCCATGATGCCGGCGACGTAGACGTCGTGGCCGTCGGCGAGCGCATCGACGTCGACCTCGATGGCGTCCTGGAGATAGCGGTCGATCAGCACGGGATTGCGCCCCGAAACCTTGACCGCAAAGGTCATATAGCGGGCAAGTCCGGCAGGATCGTGCACGATCTCCATGGCGCGGCCGCCCAGGACGTAGGACGGCCGGATGACCACGGGGTAGCCGATGCGCCGCGCCACGGCTTCGGCCTCGGCGGTCGAGGTGGCGATGCCGTTCTCCGGCTGCTTCAACCCGACGCGGTGCAGCAGTCCCTGGAAGCGCTGCCGGTCCTCGGCCAGATCGATGGCGTCGGGCGAGGTGCCAAGGATGGGGATCTTCGCCGCTTCGAGCGCCGCCGCGAGCTTCAAGGGCGTCTGGCCACCAAGCTGAACGATTACGCCGAGGACCTCGCCCGCGCGCTGCTCCACCCGGACGATCCCGATCACATCCTCGGCGGTCAGGGGCTCGAAATAAAGTCGGTCCGACGTGTCGTAATCGGTCGAGACGGTCTCCGGGTTGCAATTGACCATGACGGTCTCGATCCCGGCCTCTTTCAGCGCATAGGCGGCATGGACGCAGCAATAATCGAACTCGATGCCCTGGCCGATGCGGTTGGGACCGCCGCCGAGGATGATCACTTTCAGCCGCGCAGTCGGCACAGCCTCGCATTCGGTCTCATAGGCGGAATACATATAGGGCGTCAGCGCCGGAAACTCGCCGGCGCAGGTATCGATGCGCTTATAGACGGGATCGAGGCCGGCCGCGCCCCGCGCCGCCGCGACCTCGGCCTCGGTTTTGCCGCTAAGCTCGGCAAGCCGCGCATCGGCGAAGCCGAGGCGTTTCAGCCGGAAGAGGCCGGCGGCATCGGCGGGCAGACCGTCGGCGCGGACCTCGTTTTCGGCGGCGACGATCTCCGCGATCGCCTCGAGGAACCAGGGATCGTATTTGCAGGCGGCATGGATCTCCTGGGTGGAAAGGCCGTGACGATAGGCCTGGGCGATGGTGAGCAGGCGATCCGGCGTCGGCTGCGCCAGCGCGGCGCGGACCGCGTTCCGGTCGCCGGCATCGGCGCCCGCAATCTCGATCTCGTTGAAGCCGGTGAGGCCGGTCTCCATCGAGCGCAACGCTTTCTGCACCGATTCGGCGAAGGAGCGGCCGATCGCCATCGCCTCGCCGACCGACTTCATCGAAGTGGTGAGGAGCGGCTCGGCGCCCGGAAACTTCTCGAAGGCGAAGCGCGGCATCTTGGTGACGACATAATCGATGGTCGGCTCGAACGAGGCCGGCGTCACCTGGGTGATCTCGTTCCGAAGCTCGTCGAGCGTGTAGCCGACCGCGAGCTTTGCCGCGACCTTGGCGATCGGGAAGCCGGTCGCCTTCGAGGCGAGCGCGGAGGAGCGCGAGACGCGGGGATTCATCTCGATGACGAGCAGCCGCCCGTCGGCGGGGTCTACCGCGAACTGGACATTGGAGCCGCCGGTATCGACCCCGACTTCGCGCAAGACCGCGATCGCGGCGTTGCGCATCCGTTGATATTCCTTGTCGGTCAAGGTGAGGGCCGGCGCCACGGTGACGCTGTCACCGGTATGGACGCCCATCGGATCGACATTCTCAATGGAGCAGACGATGATGCAATTGTCGGCGCGGTCGCGCACCACCTCCATCTCGAATTCCTTCCAGCCCAGCACCGATTCCTCGATCAGCACCTCATGGGTCGGCGAGGCGCGCAGGCCCGCCGCGACGATCTCCTCAAACTCCTTGGCGTTGTAGGCGATGCCGCCACCGGTGCCGCCCAGGGTGAAGGACGGACGGATGACGCTCGGCAGGCCGACCGCATCGAGGCCGGCCCGCGCCTCCTCGAGCGACCTGACGAGCCGGCTCTTGGGCGATTGGAGACCGATCCGGTCCATCGCCGCCCGGAACAGCAGCCGGTCCTCCGCCTTGGCGATCGCCTCCTCTTTCGCGCCGATCAGTTCGACCCCATAGCGCTGGAGCGCGCCCGATTTGGCGAGCGCCATCGCAATGTTGAGCGCGGTCTGGCCGCCCACGGTGGGAAGCAGCGCGTCCGGCCGCTCCTTCTCGATGATGCGCTCAACGAAATCCGGGGTGATCGGCTCGATATAGGTCGCGTCCGCCATCTCCGGGTCGGTCATGATGGTCGCCGGATTGGAATTGACGAGGACGATGCGATAGCCCTCCTCGCGCAGCGCCTTGCAGGCCTGGGCCCCCGAATAATCGAACTCGCAGGCCTGGCCGATCACGATCGGCCCCGCCCCGATGATCAGAATGGTCTTGATGTCGGTGCGTTTAGGCATGCCGCCCCGACCTACCAGATATTGATTTGCGCCCGTGACGGCCCGCGCTGCTTCTGCAGCCAATCAGCAGCCAAATGGTTAACGCCGCCCGCAAGCTGCACGCCGAACGCCAGGACGCGATCGGCGCGATCATTCTCGAAGAGCTTCTTGATGAGGAGCGGTGGGCGAAATGCTTCGCTGCATCGCAAGATTTGCTCGAAAAGCTCGCCGAAGAAGCGCTGATGGAACACAAAGCAGAACGCACAAAGCCGATGGAATTTTCGCACCCCAAATGAAGTCGGTCGCGACATGAGCGAAATTGTTCCCTCCCCCCTTGAGGGGGACGGTTAGGGTGGGGGGTCGCTGAATCGGATTTCCGTAAGTTTGGCGTGAACACCTTCCGTATTCCCCAGCACATCATTGTTCCAAAATCGAACGACGCGGTAGCCGCGCGATTCCAGCCATTGCGTTCGCTTGTCATCGCGCTCGGGAGAATGCTGCCCACCGTCGATTTCGATGATGAGCTTCGCATGCGGGCAGAAGAAATCGACGATGTACGGACCGATCGGTTGCTGGCGACGAAAACGAAAGCCGCCGAGTTGCTTGTTACGGAGATAAAGCCAGATGCGCTTTTCCGCGTCAGTCGGGTCGCTTCGCAATCGGTGGGCGTTGGTTGATGGCATGGCGTCCCCTTTTCCCTCCCCCCTTGAGGGGGAGGGAAAATTGAAGCCGTAGGCTTCAATCGGATGGGGGGTATCGTGGCGTTGCACCCCCCACCTGGCAACGCTAGCGCGTTGCCGTCCTCCCCCTCAAGGGGGGAGG
>JBOHLV010000074.1:0-4490 GCA_050729815.1 Allostellaceae bacterium | reverse complement strand
CCTCTATGACAGCCTGTTTGGCAAATTGTTGAAGCTCGATCCCGCAATCAAGGTCTATCCGGCACATGACTATAAGGGTCGATCGCACACCACCATCGGCGACGAGATCGCCAATAATCCATGCCTGCAAAAGCGTGAGCGTGCCGCCTTCGTCGACATGATGAAGCACCTGAACCTCACGGCCCCTGACCACATCACCGAGGCGCTGCGCACCAATATGAGCGGCGGCAAGACGGTGACGCAGTTGCTGGCCGAAGCGACCGCGATGGTGCCGTTCATGGCGATGGCCGAACTTAAGGATCGCCTCGCCGGCCGCCCCAACGATCTCGTCGTGCTCAATGTCCGGGAAAAGGGCGCCTACGAATCGGGCCATATTCCCAACGCCCGGCATTTGCCGCGCGGCCAGTTGGAATTGCGCGTTGACCAGGATTTTCCCGATCCCACGCTGCGCATTGTGGTGGCGTGCGAATTCGGCAAAATCTCGACCTTGGCGGCGGCGACCTTGCGTCAGCTCGACTTCATGCGCGCGGTGGCGCTCGATGGCGGCATCAAGGCTTGGCGCGAAGCCGGCTTTCCGCTGGACCAGAGCGCCGCCCCAGGGTGATCGAACGAGGCAGCAAGGCCAAACTCTAAGCAACCACGGGATGGGGTTACGCCAGATTTGTCCGCCGAGATCAATTCCGCGGCGTCTTTGAAACATTGATCCACTAAAGATGATCCGCTTCCCTTGAGGTGCGCATAGGGTCACCAACGGCCAAGCGAGTTATGATTGCGAATGACCGAATCTACCGTCGTCGCGGTCTGCCCCGATGACGTTCTGATCCTGGCTGCCGGCTTCGCAGTAGGTGAGCTTCAACGCGTCATCGACGACGACATTGAGGTTGACTTCCAGCCGCGCGACGATGCTCCTCACGAGCGCTCCGGCAAGAAATTGGCCACGCTGTCGGCGCGGCCATGCACCTTAATCCGCGACCACGTCGCGGGCGATGCCGCCCGGGAAGAGCGTCATGCCGGTGACACCATCAAGCTCAACCAGCCACAGCGCGCCGGCATTGTCGCCCTCCGTCGACATGCCAAGGCTCCCCCCATCGGTGATGTAGAGCTTGTTGCCGACAAAAACACAATTGGTCGGCGCCTTGCCGACGGAGACGAACCCGCCATAGCCGCCATCGGACCGGACCACGTCGAGGCCTTCGGCGAGCAAGGCCGCGATGTAGAAATCGCCATTGGCCGCGATCTTGAAACCGTCAGGCTTGCCTTTTTAGGGGAGTGTGCAGAGATGCTCGATGCGGCCGTCGCGACGGCGCCGCCTTACGGCGTTCGTATACGTCTCCACCCATACAAGATCGCCATTGGCCTCCACCGCAATGCCATTGGAATAGACCGGCTCAAGTTCAACGATTAGCTCGCCTGTGCCATCTGGCGCGATCGCGAAGATGCGGCTGGGGTCGGGCCGGTTGACCGGATCGAAGGCGCCGCCCGGATCGGTGAAATAGAGCCGCCCATCGGGACCGAAGACGAGATCGTTGGGCGCCTGCAGGTGGATGCCCGCGATCTCGGTCGCCAGGATCTCGACCTTGCCCTCGGGCGTGATGCGCTGGATCGAGGGCGGGCGCTTGTCCTTCGCTCGCCACGGCCCGATCACGCCGCCATTCTGTGTGACATAAACACAGCCATCCGCGCCGACGAGACAGGCATTGGGGCCGCCGCCGACATAGGCGAATTGCGAGACGCCCTTTCCGGGGGTCCAGACCGAGACCTGGCTGCGATAAGTCTCGACGAAGGCGATACGGCCATCGCCAAGCGGCGACGGCCCTTCCGGCCAAGCCAGATTGTCGGCCAGTTTGGTGATTTGCATCGCTTCCTCCTGAATTTTTTCGGCGTCGCTTGCGTGCCGTCAATGTCAGCCGGCGAAACGCGGCTCGGGCAGGCCCTTGACGCCGAGTCCATAGACCGCGAAGAGGCCACCCGCTTCCGGCTCCTTCTGCGGCACGCCCTTCATCGGCCGGCCCATGCTGGTGACATAGAGGATGTCGAGATTCTTGCCACCGAACATGACGCTGGTCAGGTTGCGCACGGGAAACTCGACGATGCGGTCGATGCTGCCGTCCGGCGCGTAGCGGATGATGCGGCCGCCAAAGACATGCGCGTTCCAGATATAGCCTTCAGCATCGACGGTCGAGCCGTCGAACGTGCCCGCCAGGTCCTTGGTATGGGTGAACGGGCGCTGGTTGCTGATGGTGCCGTGTTCGATATCGTAATCGTAGACATACATCACATTGTCGTAGGAATCGCTGAAGTAGAATAGTTTGTTGTCGGGGCTCCAACACGGCCCGTTGGTGCATTTGATACCGGCTTCGATGCGGTGGATGCTGTGGTCCGGATCGACGCGATAGAGTGCCGAGTTGCGCACCGGGCGCTGGCCGCGGCTCGCATCCTCGCGGTCGTGATCATAGGACATGTAGCCGGCGATGAAACGCCCCCGGCGGTCCACCTTGCCGTCATTGAGCCGGTTCTCCGGCTCGTCGGCCTCGGGATCGCCCAGATGCGCGAGCCGTTGGGTCTTGAAGTCAAAGAAGTTGAAACCGTCGGCGAGCGCCAGTAAGGCGCCGCCCTTTTGGCGGATTGCCATTGAGCCGACATGACTCGGCACAAAGTATTTTTTGACGTTGCTGCCGTCCTCGCGACAACTCCAGATTTCCGCCCCCGAACTATCGATCCAGTAGAGCAACTGGTCCTCGACGTCCCACAGCGGCCCCTCGCCCAGGTGATTCTTCGAATCGACTAGCAGCTTGATGTCAACCATCGCGTCGCCTCCCAGGTTTCTCGCGATGTTGGCGCCATGTGCGGGCCAACGTCCGCGCCCTTGCTGCGCGTGAGGATAATCTGCGAGGGAGGAGAAGCAATAATTTTGTGATCACCTATCGGCGATACCAAACGCGCTCCGTCGATCCGGTGATTATCGCGCGTTCACGCCTGCTATTATTCACGCCTGCTATCATTTCTCTGGAGCGAAGTCGCAATAGCGCTGATACCAGGCGGCGGCCGATTTGATGTCAAGCATCACGGCCTGGCTCGCCGCCCGACCGTCGCGCCGCTCGAGCGCCGTGATCAGTCGGTCATGCGTCTTCGTTCCCCGCGCAAACATCTCGTTCGGATGCTCTGGGCCGTTATAGGCCGCGGCGAAGAAGGGTCCCGACCGCAACCACAAGGTCTCGATGATCTCGTGGAGTTGCGGGGCGTGGGCCGCGCGGTAGATGGTGAAATGGAATTCGTGGTTGCTTTGCAGCACCCGCATCCGATCCCCGTCCTCGGCCGCGCTGCGCATCTCCGAATTCAACTCTTTCAAGGATTCGATCAACGGCGCGCCGATGAAAGGGGCGGCCAGCTTCGCCGCCAATCCCTCGATGGACATGCGAATTCGCGTCAACTCTTCGTGACGCGCCCGCGTCAGCGGCGTCACCTGGATCGAACGCGCAGGTGTCTGCTGCATCACCTTCTCCGCCACCAAGCGCTGCAGCGCCTCGCGAACCGGCATTTCGCTGGTGCCGAGCGCGCGGGCAAGTGATCGGATCGTGACGGTCTCGCCGGGCGCGTACCGGCCCTGAAACAGGGCGGAGCGCAACTCCTGATAGACCCGCTCCTGCAACGTGCTGACATCGATCGGAAAGACCTTGATCTGACTCATCGGTCGGCCCACCGATTTGCGAACGCCCCATCTCGCGCGCGAAAAAAAATCGCGACCCTTTGGGTTTCGGTTGGAAAGGTCATGGCAACTGCCGACAGTGGCCGATTAGAGACTTCACCTGTTCGCCCCTTGGCAGGAAGTCCTGAAATACCCCGCCGCGCCAGCCGCCAAAGAGGCCCGGGCGATTGCGGTTCCGGGCAGCCATTCACTCGTCGCGTATTCGGTAATCGTGGCAAGGTGGTTTTTCAAGTGTTTGCGAGGGGGAAATAAATTCGTGCCGGAAGCCGAAACTCAGTAAACCCAACCGTGTGATCATCGATCGGTGATCTTGACGACAGCCGGGGCACTATGATTTCATCCCAACGATAACGCAATAATGAGGCTCTTCGACGTTTCAAATGGATTTGAGGATGTCTGGGAGTGGGGCGGCAAGCAGGTAGATGATGGTGACGTAGGTAGCGGTGTTGCGGTAGCCGCGAGCGCGAGCGCGGGCGGCCTGGAAGATGCCATTCAAACCTTCGAGGCGAGCATTGGAGTGGGATGAGGTCCAGCGCTGGATGATGCGCTCGACGTGGTCGGCGAAGGTGCGCAGGGCGCGGCGTACCGGGTCGAGGAGCGGGCCGGGATCGAGGCCGAGGCCGATATGATTGATGAAGCGGGTGATGCGCCAGCGGACGGCTTGTGGGCTGTCGGCTTGGCGGATCCAGCGCAACATCTCCTTGGCGCGATAAGCCGCGGCGGTGGCGAAGCCGCCGGTCTCCAGTTCGGCCAGGGCGATGCGCTGATTGTCGGTGAGGTTGCG
>JBOHLV010000073.1:0-3828 GCA_050729815.1 Allostellaceae bacterium | reverse complement strand
ACGTGCGCCCGAACGGTATGCCCGACGACCGCGGCGAGGTCGCCGTGAGCTGCCGCGTGATCGTCTATCGCAACCGCATGGAAACCGAGACCGATTTCCTGGTGGCACGGCGCGAGGACACGCTGCGTCGTGTGGGGGACGCGCTGAAGATCGCGAGGCGGAAGGTTCGCATTGAGCAGAGTGTCCTGATGGCCAAGAACCTCACGGTCTTTCTCTAGGCACGACCCCGCAACTCAATTCGACAAAAATGCCGCCTCGGCGGCAAGAATTATGAGGGAGTGAAACGATGAAACTGTCGACGCACCTTATTGTTTGTCTTGCTGCGGTCGCGATGGGGTCGCCCCCCGCCTTTGCCGGCAGCACCATCAAGATCGGGATGGTCGGTCCCTATTCGGGTAAGTACGCCCTCTATGGCAAGCGCGTCGAGGAAGGCGCCAATCTCTACGTCAAGCTGCACGGCGACAAGATCGCCGGCAAGAAGGTTGAAATCCTCTATAGGGATGACGACAACGGCTCGCCGGCGGTCGCCAAGCGCCTGACCAAGGAGCTCGCGATCAACGACAATGTCGATATCCTGTCCGGATACATCGCCACCCCGGCCGCGATGGCCTCGGCGCCCATCGCCGCGCAGGCGAAGAAGCCGATGATCCTGATTCAGGCCGCGACCTCCGGCATCACCGAAAGCTCGCCCTATGTCGTGCGGCTGTCCTATACGCTTGGCCAGGTCGCGGCACCGCTCGGCACCTGGGCCGCGGCGCACGGCATCGAGACCGTATTCACGCTCGTCTCCGACTATGGTCCGGGCTACGACGCGGCGGCGGCCTTCGCCAAGGCCTTCACTGCCGCCGGCGGCAAGATCATCGGCACCGTCAAGGCGCCGATGGGTACGCTCGAATTCGGCCCGTTCGTGCAGCGGGCTAAGGACGCCAAGCCGGACGCCATCTTCATCTTCGTGCCCGCGGGAGGACAGGCCACCGCCTTGATGAAGACCATCGCCGAGCGGGGTTTGAGAAAATCCGGCATTCGCCTTATCACCACGGGCGACGTCGTGTCGACCGACGGGCTTGACGCCATCGGTAATTCGGCATTGGGCGTGATCTCGGCGTTCCATTATTCGACGGCGCATGTTTCGCCCGAAAACAAGAAATTCGTCGCCGCCTTCTTCACGGCTTATGGCAAAGACGACCGGCCCGATTTCATCGCGATGCAGGTCTATGACACTATGGCGACGATTTATACGATCGGTAACGAGCTCAAGGGCAACATGGATCCGGACAAGGTCATGGCAGCCTTGCGGGGCTTCAAGATGATGAGTCCGCGTGGCCCAATCGAGATCGACCCGAAGACCGGCGAGGTCATCGAGAATGTCTATATCCGCAAGGTCGAGAAGCGCGATGGCCGGCTCTATAATATCGAGTTCGATACCTTGAAGGCGGTTCGCGATCCGGGCAAGTGACCGGTCGCGCCTAGGGGTGACATGCCGGGACAGGACGTTTCACGATGATGGCGCATCTCGGGAGCGTCCTGTTCGACGGCATCGCCTATGGCAGCCTGCTGTTTATCATCAGCATCGGGCTGTCGGTGACGCTCGGCCTGATGAATTTCATCAACCTCGCCCACGGCGCTTTCGCGATGCTCGGCGGCTACGTCTGCGTCACGCTGATGTCTTCCTTCGGCATCCCATTCCTCGCCACCTTGCCGATCGTGTTTCTCATCGTCTCGCTGGTGGGGTGGCTGCTGGAGGTTACGCTGGTGCGGCGCCTCTACGATGCCAGTCCGCTCGATCAGGTACTGTTTTCGATCGGGCTCACCTTCATCGCGGTCGCCGGCGTGACCTTCTTCTGGGGGGCGGGTCAGCAGCCGGTCCATCTGCCGGGCTATTTGCGCGGCGAGATGGCCCTCGGCGCGATGGATATCGGCATCTACCGCCTGTTCCTCATCGGGCTGGTCGCGGTCATCACGCTCGCCCTCGTCGTGCTGCTCGTACGCACGCGTTATGGCGCGATGATCCGGGCATCGGTCGATAACGCGCTCGCCGCCGGCGGGCTCGGCATCAATGTGGTGGGTGTGTTCAGCGCGACCTTCACCTTGGGCTCGGGTCTCGCGGGCCTCGGCGGCGCCTTGAGCATCTATATCCTCAGCCTGACGCCGAATTACGCCCTCGATTACACGGTCTATTTCCTGCTGGTGGTCACCGTCGGCGGCGCGGGTAGCATCGTCGGCACCCTCATCGCCGCGATGATGCTCGGCATCGTCAATATCGCGAGCAATTATTATGTGCCGCAAGTCGGGGACTTTGCCACCTATGTGCTGATGATCGCGTTGCTGCTGGCGTTTCCAGGCGGCCTCAATCCCCGCGCCCTTCGCCACGCCGCGGCCGCGCATTTCGGCGGCTTCGCCGGACCCGGCGCGGTCGCGCATCCGACAGGGCTTGGCGATCCGACCACGCCCCGGCTGCCGGATGGCCGCTGGCGCCCGGTGGAGATCGCGTTCTGGCTGATCGCGTTCGCTGTGCCGTTCGTCGCGCCCGGCTATCTCGACCTAGCGACCCAGATCATCATCGCGGGCCTGTTCGCCTTGTCGCTCGATCTCATCATGGGCTACGCTGGCATCGTCTCGCTGGGTCATGCAGCGCTGTTCGGCTGCGGTGCCTATCTTGCCGGCATCCTGGCGAAGGCGGGGTGGGGCGATCCCATCACTGGTCTCGTCTTGGGCGGGTTGTTCGCCGGGGTGGTCGGGTTCCTCACCAGCTTCATCGTGCGGGGCAGCGATATCGTCCGCCTGATGGTGACGCTGGGGATCTGTCTCATGCTGTCGGAGGCCGCCAATCGCGCCGTGTCGGTCACCGGCGGCGCGGACGGGCTCGGCGACTTCAGTATATGGCCGGCGCTGGGCCTCTTTCCGTTCGATCTGCGCGGCTATACCGCCTACTACTACGCCTTCGCGGTTGCGCTGGCGGTGTTTTGGCTGGCGCGACGCCTAGTCGCGTCGCCGTTCGGCCTTAGCCTTCGCGGCATCCGGGAAAGCCAGCGGCGCATGCCGGCGATCGGCTCCCCAGCGCAGCGTCGCCTCGCCACGATCTATACGCTGTCGGCGATCATCGCGGGGATCGCGGGTGCGCTGCTGACCCAGACCACGCAATTCGTCGGGATTGATGCGGTGAGCTTCGGCCGGTCGACCGACGTGCTGATGATGCTCGTCCTCGGCGGTATCGGCTGGCTCTATGGCGGCATGGTCGGTGCCGCCCTTTTCATCGTGCTGCGCGACGTGCTGTCGGAGCTCAATCCCACCTATTGGCAATTCTGGCTCGGTCTCATGCTGATCCTGCTGGTGTTCTTTGCCCGTGGCGGCGTATATGGCATCCTGTTGTTGGTTCATCGGCGGCTGGTCTCGCGATTCGCATGACGACGGCGATGCGCACGGAAGGGCTGTCCCGCCACTTCGGCACGTTCCGTGCGGTCGACAACGTCTCCTTCAGGCTGGAGCAAGGCGCGCGACAGGCGCTGATCGGGCCGAATGGGGCCGGCAAGACGACTTTCATCAATGTCTTAACCGGTTCGTTGCCGCCCTCCAGGGGCGATATCTTCCTCGGCGACGAGAAGATCACGCGGTTCGCCCAGCATCACCGCGTCAAACGCGGCCTCACCCGCACGTTCCAGATCACGACGCTGTTTCCGGGGCTCACGGTGCTTGAGACCGTCGTCCTGGCCATCTGCGAGCGCACCGGTCAGGGCGGGCGTTTCCTTCGTCCAGTGGCGACGCGGAAGGCGGAGATCGCCGAAGCGCTGGCGTTGCTCCGCTCGTTGCGTCTCGATCGCGAGATCAACA